>JAISLB010000086.1 GCA_031260685.1 Oscillospiraceae bacterium
CGCGGCGGCTTGATACCGTTTACCAAAACTCCCGTTAATCTTGTTAAGAGAACGTATGAGTATAGTCCGTTTGGGCTTGCGCAATCGCTGTCACACGCTGCCGCAAGTGCCGTCAAAGGTGCGAAACTCGGCACAATGGAGGGGCGTTATATCGCAAGCGCGAAGTTCATAGACGATGTTTCAAGCGGTATTACGGGCGTTGGTCTGGTTGCGCTGGGCGCGTTCCTTGCAAGAATGGGCGTTCTCATAGGCGGTCTTGACGATGACGAGGATGAAAACTATGCCGATATGTTTGGTAAGCGTCCCTATTCGTTGAAGTTTGGTAAAACACTGCTGCCGTTCGGCGGTTTGCTCCCCGCGAACTTGCCTATGCTTATGGGCGCGGAACTGTACTCGGCTATCACAAATGAGGGTTATACTATTGCGGACGCGCTCCCTAAGTTGACATCGGTTCTGAACTCGCTATCCGATTTGACGGTTATTTCGAGTTTGACAGACGCGCTTGACCTCGTAGCCGGTAACACCTACGATGATGATGGCGTGTTTGACAAGCTTTTGGAAGTGTTAAAAAGCTCCGGTATAAACTATATCAAGCAGCTTGTGCCGTCTCCGATAGGTGCGTTGGCGCGTACTCTTGACCCTGTTTCGCGCAGGTCGTATATCGAACACGGAAAAGATTATTCGCTTGAACGTCAAAAAGACCTCTTTATCAATCAGATTCCGGGGTTAAGGGAAGAATACGGCGTGCCGTTCGTAGACGCTTACGGACGTGTTGACACACAGGATAGCGCCGTAACCCGCATAATCGAAAACTGGTTCTTCGGCGGCAGCGGCAATATCGGCAAAGATAAGACGGACGAGTTGTATAACGAGGTCTTACGCTTGGCTTCGTCCACCGGGGATAAGGGTTTGTACCCCAAACGTCCGGCAAATAATATTACAGTAGACGGGCAGAAGTATTACCTCAACGCGGAGGAATACACCAAATACAGCATAGAGGGCGGCAAGCTCCGCGAAAGTCTGACGCGAGAACTTATAAAGTCTCCGGCGTACGCGGATATGACGGACAGCGAACGTGCCTCAATGATAAAGGGCATTTACAGCTTCGCCGATGCCGCCGGTAAGGCAAGTCTTGATGTAGGCTATGAGCCTGACGAGTGGGTTTCGCTCTTAACAGACGCTCCCGACAAAGAAGTGTTAGACGTTCTGCGAATTAGAGCTAACGTCTCCGATATAAACGGCAACAAGAACCTTGACGGCAAAGCAACGCTGAAACGCGAAGCGGCTGATGTAGCGGGAGTGTCGGGAGATTCTAAGCTCAAAGCTGCCGGAATGAAAATGCCCGATGTCTTGATAGGGAAAGTTACGCCTGATACATACTTCGATTATCGCATAAGTCTTGATAAGGTTGACAAGCCCAACGCCAACGGTAAACTAGGTACGTATACAATAGATGAATACGTATCAGCACTGCGGGATATCGACGTTTCCGGCAGCGACAAGCTGTTAATGGCGGGAATAGACCTCCCCAAAGGTGCTGCCGCGACAGGTAAAGTGTCCGGCGATACCTATTGGAATTACTTATCGGAGCTTACGCTGAACCCGTCTAAGTATGATATGGACGGTGACGGCAAAGTAACTAAGTGGAACGAAAAAACAGCGGTAATAGCCGGGCTTCCCGCTGTGTCTGATAGTGAAAAAGCTTACCTCTATCAGTCGCTGCGCGCTAAAACTAAGGCGTACCCGAATGATAATCCTTATAGTAATGATATAGGTTATGAGGTTTGGGAGAAGTATGGGCAGAAGTGAGGTTTTTGTTAGCCACGTGTTCGCCACGAGGTGAAAATAGACGGATTTTGAGCGTTATTTTGCCAATATATGGGAGTGATTAGAGTAGCTAAAAGCCCTGAAACGTAGTGTTTCAGGGCTTTTGCTTGGTGGAGATAAGCGGGATCGAACCGCTGACCTCTTGAATGCCATTCAAGCGCTCTCCCAGCTGAGCTATACCCCCAACGACAATATATCTACTGTGCAATAACCGAACTTATGAAATCAAGCCAACTATTGCGTCACTTCGTCCGACAGTTGCTAAGCTCAAAGTCACTTTTCGATAACCACGCATATTAGTATACCACATCATATGACCTTTGTCAAGCCCTTTTTAGCACTTTGCAAAAATAGTTGTATTAACAGTGCACCTAAGCAATCGTTCAACTTTGATAGCGGATAATCGTCGCGCATTTTTACGTTTTTCCGGAAATATTACACATATACGCTTTATGCATCGCATTTTGCCGTAAACTCCGAAGTTGTTGCCCTGAATTTTACCTTTAACAATGGCTTTGTTCCCGTAACATTGGCTAATTTTATTAAGCGCCTGTTCCGGTTTCCGCCAGCAGATTTGTCATATAGACGATTATCATTTGCTGCATAGTCAAGTGCGAATTCACACCCTTAACCGTAATTTGTGAGACAAGGCATAGCCAATAACCTATCGCACGCCGTATCCTGTTAGAACAATGACCGTCCTGACAGTTTCAAGCCAAAAGCAAAAGCCCCGCAAACATAACATCTGCGGGGGTTCACGGTGGCAGGGGCAGCAGGGTTCGAACCTGAGGCCTACGGTTTTGGAGACCGTCGCTCTACCAGCTGAGCTATACCCCTTTTTCCCGAACACCGTACCATTATATCACACTCTTTTGCGCTTGTCAAGAGGGCAAACGCGGAAATCGGCGAAATTTTGCTATGCTAATGGTGCTTGTAAAGAGCCGCGAAGTATGGTATAATGTACAAAACAACTAAAAAAAGGAGACATAACAATGGAAAAACGTATACTTATCGACCTCAACGACAAAGCAAACTGGCTCTATGAGTCAACTTCTCCGCCGACGCCGGGCGGCACGATTGTCGAGGAAAACCGCGTAATTCTTATGCCGGAGGGCGAACACCGCTTGTTCGCTTTTACGGACGCGGTTATGCACTACGCCGAGGACGCGTACCAAATGTCACACGACCACCGGAGCGGCTTCGAGACATTCTTCGTGGACAGCGGCTCGATGGAGTTTTACAGCCAAGGCAAAGTCGCAACGCTGAAAAAGGGCGATTTAATCCATATTCAGCCCTTCGTGACTCACGGAATGGTGTTCAATGAGGACACGCGCTACCGCGGGATTTTTCAGGATTGGGCGGTAATCGACGATTTTCCGGAAACCTACCGCGCAAAGGCTTTTGACCCGGACGCAAGCGCGAAGATTGCTGCTTCCGGCGCTCCCGCCAGTTACGATTTTAATATTCACGACGCGAAAAACTATGTCCGCGCCGAAGCGTCCGAGATTCCGGCTGTTCGCAACCCGGAGCGTCCGCTCGCGCAATATAAATTTGACGGAGTGACGCTCAATCAGGTCGTGGGACGCTGGGAAACCTACGGGGTTCGCGAGATTTGGCAGGCGAAGCTCGAAAAAGGTTTTAGCGCGCAGTGGGTTGATTTTCCGCTTTTGCCGGAATTATTTTACGTGACTTCGGGCAAGGTGAAATTCACCGTTTACGGCGAGGAATATACTGCTTTTGAGGATTGCCTTGTAAAAATTCCGAAATTTGCACCGCATAGTATCATCGCCGAGACTGACGCAGCGATGTACGACCTAGGCGGTTTGTCAATGTGGGAGCTGTTTCTCGCGGATTACACCGCGGGAACTCACACGCCGGAGGACGTGAAAAGCCTCAAAGATAAATATAAAATTCAGATAAAATCATTCGGAGGGCTTCAAAAATGAAAATACCGTTTTCTGAGACCGAATTAACCGTAGCGTTTGAGAAACCGCCGGCTTTTCCGGGGCTTCCCGGAACCCCCGAATATACGTACCCTGTGAGTCAGCGCGAGGGTGTGATTGCGGCTTTCAAAGGGGAGCCGATATGGGAAATTCTAGGCAGTGAAGTCAGCTATTTCGCGCCGCGGGTTGTTCCCGATAATGTGGCTCGGGCGACAACTATGGAAGCCGTAGGCTCAATGGCTGCGACCGACGGCGCGGACATTTTCGGCGTTGAGTGGGAATACGTACCGAGCGTCGGCGGCTGTATGGTGCGCCCCGGAAAGCCCTTTTTGGAGGACGTTAACGACTGGGAAAAAGTAATAAAATTTCCGGATTTTACAAAGTGGGATTGGGAAGCTTCAAAGAATGAAAATAAAGCGTATTTATCGGACGGAAAATTCCACTCGATGTGGCAGCTGAACGGATTTTTCGAGCGGCTGATTTCCTTTATGGAGTTTGAGAATGCCGCATACGCGCTGATTGACGAGAACCAGCAGGACGCCGTAGCCGCGCTGATGAACAGGCTTGCGGATTTTTACATTGAGCTGTTTGACTACGAGCTGAAAATTTTCCCGGAGATTGACGGCTTCTTTATCCACGACGATTGGGGGAGTCAGCGCGCTCCGTTCTTTTCTCCAAAGATAGCCGCTGAATTGCTAGTTCCGGCAATGAAAAAAGTTACCGATTTTATACATTCGCGCGGCAAATTCGCGGAGCTTCACAGCTGCGGACATTTACTGGCGCAAGTCCCGAATTTTATCGCGGCCGGTTGGGACGCTTGGTGTCCCCAGCAGCTTAATGACACGCACAAAATTTACGAATTATACGGCGATAAGCTGATTATCGGCGTTGCTCCGGAGCAGACTTCGAGCGATTTGAATTTTGCCGCTCCTAAGAGCGAAGCCGAGGACATTGCCGCCGCCAACGCTTATGCGGACGCTTTCTGCAAGGCTGGTGCGCCCTCGTTTTTCAATATGTACGCCGGAATGTCGCTCTCTCCGGTGTACCGCGCAGAGTTGTACAAGGCTTCGCGGCTTGCGTACCTGCGATAGATTGTAACGTAAAACGATATTCACCGGACGTCAGATGTAAGCGGTCAGCCGCTTGATTTTGGAAGCTGACGTCCGGTGTGGTCTATCGTGTATTCGCCGTCAAGCAGTATCTCGCTAATCGGCACTATCGCATAGCCGTCACGTATTAAGCTTTCGAGAATCCCGGGGAGAGCCTCGGGAGTATGTATGGCGGCATTGTGGAATAGAACTATCGAACCCGGCTGAACTTTCTCCGTAACCCTTTTGGTAATTTCACCCGCGGATATTCCTTTCCAGTCTAGGCTGTCAACGTCCCACTGGATTGTCGTCATTCCTATGTCCGTGACGGCTTGTATTACGTGGTCGTCGTATTCCCCGTAAGGAGCTCGGAATAATTTCGGGCGAATTCCTGTAACAGCCTCTATTTTATCGTTACAGGCGTTGAGGTCGTTTGCGATTTGCGCTGCCGAAAGCTTTGAAAAATGCGCGTGAGTAGACGAATGGCTCATAATCTCGTGTCCCGCACCCGCGAGAGCCTTGACGCTTTCGGGATATTTGTCTACCCAGTCGCCCACAACGAAAAATGTCGCGTGAACCTTGTAGCGTGCCAGAATGTCAATCAGCGTTTGCGTGTCCTCGTTGCCCCAAGCCGCGTCAAAAGAGATTGCAGCGATTTTTTGCTCTCTCTGAACGCAGTAAATCGGAAGCTTGCGGTTTGCGGCAAACGTTTCGATATATTCCGGATTATTGGCAAGAACAAGCAATGAGGCAATTGCGGCGAGCAATACTCCCGCGATTACGTGTTCCCTCTTTCGGAAAAACCGCGCGGCGCGTTTTACAATATCCATATGAAAATCCTCCTCTATATCGCAATATAACAGCTATACTATATGCGCAAGAGAAGCATAATAGACCGCGAAACTGAAGCCGCCCACTGAAATAACCGGGAAGGAAATAATATGAAAATAACTATTTTACACGGGAGTCCGCGAAAAGGTAATACTAATTTTGCGGTTCAAATATTCAAGGAAGAATTGTCAAAATGCGGCGATATTGATTTCCGCGAGTTTTTCTTTCCGCGAGACTTACCGGAATTTTGCACCGGCTGCACGATTTGTATGGGCGGATTGCCTGAAAGTTGTCCCCACGCTCAATATGTCAGGCCAATTTTATCGGCGCTGCTTGACTCCGACGCGTTGATTATTGCGGCACCGCACTATGGCGCAAGCGCTATGCCGGCGGGACTAAAAACCTTTTTCGACCATTTAGATTTTTTGACGCTGACCGTAACTCCGCGCAAAGAAATGTTCAGCAAAAAAGCGTTTATTATTACTACGGCAACAGGTTCAAAAGCTGCGATTGCTTCAATAAAATCCTGTCTGAAAAATTGGGGAATAAATAGAGCGTATTCATACGGCATTCGTATGCTGACAAATAAATGGGATAAAATGTCACAAGCAAAGCAGCAAAAAATTGAATCTGTCTTGCGCCGTAAAGCGAGATTTTTCTATAACGCTAAACAGGGGAAACCTTATATTTCAACAATATTTATGTATCATATGTCGAAATTTATTTTACGCCGCTACGTCGGCAAAGACTCATATCCGTATAAATACTGGACTGAACAAGGTTGGTTTTTTAAGCGTCCATTTTGAAAAAACAAGCTAGTAATCGGAGTAATCGCGCATAACGCAAATGCGCCATAATCAACAACAATTCCTCCAGCTGTTTCTGGCAGGAGGAATTGTTGTATAAAAAGCGGCGTCCGCGTCTGTGAGAAAGCGGCTGAGGGCTTACGCTGCGCTATGATAGGTGTTTAAGCGGCAGCGGACTATCAAAAGGTGTACCTTTTGATAGTTGCCCTCGGAGACGAAAAAGGGGATTGACATAGGGCAAAAGGTATGCTATAATGTCAAATATCAGGGAAAACAAAGTGCTTTTTGCCAGTATATGGTAAAATCGCTCTATACAAGCGGACTATCAAAAGGTACACCTTTTGATAGTC
>JAISLB010000103.1 GCA_031260685.1 Oscillospiraceae bacterium
GGCGAAGATTTCCTCCGGTTTTGAGCCGAACTCCTCTTTGAAAGCCGCGGGAAGTTCGTCCCAGTTACCGTTGAGACGTTCGCGGCGGTCGGGGTGAAGCGCACCCTCGATGTTGGAGCCGAGATAGCCCGGAATCATCAGTGCGCGTCCCATACAGACTAGCTTAACGTAGGGAGCGCCGAGCGCGAGAGCCTTGAAGATGTGGTCCTCACGCGCGAAACCTCCCGCAAAAGCCATATCGGCGGGACGCTTGCCGCTTGCCGCAAGAATCTGCGCGTATTCGGCTGCTTTACTGTGGAGGTTAATCGAGGGAACTCCCCACGATTCCATCATATTCCACGGACTCATTCCGGTGCCGCCGCCCGAACCGTCAATCGTGAGCAGGTCGAGTTCAGCCTCCGAAGCGAACTTGATAGCAGCCGCGAGAGCCTCCATACCGTAGGAGCCGGTTTTGAGCGTAATACGCGTAAGTCCGAGGCTCCGGAGGTGTTTCACCGCAGCCATAAAGTCCTCGCGGACTTCCTGCCACGAGTTCTTATCGGTATAGCCCAAACGCGAGTGACGCGCAAAGGACTTGATAGCGCCGGACTTGAAAGCCGCCTGAACGTCGGGATTAGTCGGATCCGGGTCAACTATGTAGTCGCGCTTTTTGAGGAATTTGGCGTATTCGAGGTCCGTTACTTGGATTTCGCCGCCGATGTCTTTCGCTCCCTGCCCCCATTTTAGTTCGAGAACGACTTTATCGCCGTATTTGGCTGCTATGTACTCCGCAACCCCGTTGCGAGTGTCCTCGACGTTCATCTGAACGATTATCGCTCCGTAACCGTCGAAGTATTTTTGGTAGATGTCGATTCTGCGCTCTAGCTCCGGAGCGGATTTGATGCGCCCGCCCTCGAGAATTGACTTGCGGTCTACTCCGACGACGTTCTCGCCGATAACAATCGGGAAACCCGCGAGTGCGGCTCCCGCTGCGAACGATTCCCAGTATTTCGCGGCGATAAACGTTGATCCGAGCGCGCCGGTCATAAGCGGTACGCGGGATTTCGTCTTTACGTGCGTCCCGAACTCCGTTTCGAGCGAGACGTTCGGGAAGATACACTCGTCCGCGTCGTTAGTCCCCAAACCGTTAGCGCCGTAGTTGTAACCTTGGATTCGCAGGTTATTGTACGCAACGCCAATGTGGTTAGTGTTGGAACTTCCGGCGGTGACGGTTCCGAAATCTCTCGGGTAGAGCATCTTGCGCCCTTTCAGCGAGGACATCCACGTTTCGCAGCGTCCTTTACAGTCGGAGCGGCAAAGTGTACAAAGTCCGGATTCGCAGGGGTCGCCGCGGTTTACGGTTTTGAGAACATCGTTGGATTTTTGGTAGCTCATAGGAAAAACCCTCCGTATATAGTGAAATATTTGTACAATATGACCATTATAACATATCTCCCGCCGACTTGCAATAGGCAAGTGAAAATTTAACAGCCGAAAATCCGATTTTTCGAGCGGCTCCGCTCATAAGCTCCGCGAATCGTCACTTGACAAGTCCGCTTATTTGGTGTATAATGTTCCGGATAATCAATATTTCACTTTGGAGGAAACATAATGCCTGTTGCAATAGTCTTAGATGCTGCCGCCAGCCCGAGTATGCTGTCTAACCTAACTACCTTGCTTCCCTTTGCCGTTCTTATCGTAGTATTCTACTTTTTTCTTATCAGACCTGAAAACAAGAAAAAGAAAACCGTCGCCGAAATGCGCAAAACCTTAGCCGTCGGGACGACCATCACAACTATCGGCGGTATAGTCGGCAGAATCGTCAACATCAAAGACGACGAAATCACTATCGAAACCGGCGCCGACGAAGTCCGCTTCACGGTAATGCGCTGGGCTATCTCCGCAACCGGCGCTTCCGCGACAGAATAGTTTACAGTTATCAACTATCAAAGACGAAAGCGGGAAGCGTCCCGCCGCGCGGAATCTGATATTTGATATTTACACTCTGATATTTGAGGAGATTACGATTATGGCAAAGAGCGCGTTCCGAAAATCGCCCCGAATCGGCGGAGGCGGGAGCGGCGGCGGCGGTATGCCCGGCAACCAAAGCAATATGCTGCGCCAAGCTCAAAAAATGCAAGCCGATATGCTTGCGGCTCAGGAAGATGTCGAAGCCGCGGAATATTCCGCAACTTCCGGCGGAGGTGTCGTCTCCGCCAAAGTCTCCGGTAAAAAGCTTCTGCTCGACTTAACGATTGACAAGGAAGCTATTGACCCCGAGGACAGCGAAATGCTTGTTGACCTCATTATCAGCGCGGTCAACTCCGCGTCAGGTCAAGCGGACGCCGCTATGGAAGAAGCTATGGGCAAATTCTCCGGAGGTCTCGGCATCCCGGGCTTCTAAACTAAATCCGCGCGCAGAAAACATTTACCAGGGCTGCTTTCGCAGCCCTGGTTGTTTGCAGCCAAACGGCTATATAGCTGTAACGCTTGCAAATTGTTACGGCTGTTTACTTTCTGCTGGGGTCGAGCCAGTCGAGGTCTTTACGTCCCTGACCGAACTTCTCCGCGCCTTCGGGAACTGCCCAGCCCATTACGGGCGGAGCGTCTTTATCGCCGCCCGCGGGAGGTGCGAAGTTTTTCATCATCTCCGCCATACGAGCCGCGGCTTTGGCTTCGCGCTCGGCACGCGGAAGCGTGTAATCTTCGATGGTCGCGTTATTGCCGCGAAGCTGATTCGCCCAATTCTCCGGATTGTGATCCGGTAAACAGATAACGCGCTCACTCTCGATAGCTTCTTTGAGGATTTCGCCAAGCTCTACCGGGTCGATTCCCGTGGCGTGAACGGAACGGAGATGCGCCATTGTACCCTCGGAAACGTGATAGCCGGTGTTTTTGAGATGTTCCGGGCGGAACTTCTCGGCGTTACCGATGTTGGAGTTGATATTGCCCGGGCAAAGTACCGTAGCACCCGCGCCGTACGGCTGAAGCGCCTCGGCATAGCTGTACATCAGGTTGTTGACGGCGGCTTTTGCCGCGCTGTACGGTCCGCAGCCCGAACCCGACATAAACGCGCCCATTGAGCTCGTAGTCGCAACGTAGAACTCGGTCTTATGAGCGTAGGCTTTAATCATACGCGGCACAAAGATGAGCAGTCCGTTGACTACGTGGTCGAGACATACGCCCATAACCCAGTCGAAATCCTCAAATGTGGAGGCTTCGATAGGTCCGAACGAGTTAACGCCGGCGGTCTGGATAAGCAAATGCGGAGGTCCGCCGAATGTCGCTTCGACCTTGTCCGCGGCTGCCGTGTATTCCGCGCGGTTTGTGAGGTCAACCTTGAGCGCGAGAACGTCGCTCGCGGGAACCCCGGAGTACGCGATGATTTCGCCGACCGCTTTGTCAAGAGCGTCCTGACGAACGTCTGCTATGGCGACTTTCATTCCCGCCTTGGAGAATACTTTCGCCTGTCCTAAACCCGCTCCGGAAGCGGCGCCTGTGATGAACGCGATTTTTCCCGAAAAGTTTTTCATTGAGGTTCTCCTTCTGTTGATGTAATTTTCTCCAGTTTACCACATTAAAAACTATTTGTCAAGCATATTTTGTAGTTTCTCACGGCTTCCGCAGCTACTTTTTGCGTTTGCGGCTGCGTACAAACGCCGCAACGCCGCAGCACAGCAGTACGACGGCTACCGCAACAATCGCAGCCGCCGCACCGCCGCTGATACCGCCTTTATCCGCGGATTGTACGCTGCCGGAGGTTTCAACGTCCGGTACAGTGTCCGCAGAGTCCGGATTGTCCGGAGCGGCAACGTCCGCAGCTTCCGTAGCTTCCGAAGCTTTTGCGTCGGACGAAGCGGCCGGAGCAGCAGATTCCGCAGCGGAAACGGCGGGAGCGAACCATTTTTCAATCGTACTCAAAACTTCGCTGTCGCGCTTAGCGTCCGAAAAGTGTCCTTTCGGCAATACGCAGAAATCGGTATCGCCGCTTGCCTCGGGGTAGTACATATCAACGCGCCCAAGCTCCGTTCCGCGGTCCTTTGCGTAGGCTACAAGCGGCTTCCCGGGGATTTGCGCGAACTCGTCCCGCGCAAGCTCCGGGTTACTCGCGAGAATTACGCTGATAGCTTCCGTACCGTCTTTTTCAAGCAGATACGTCAGAAACACCGGGTCGAGGTTAGTCAAACAAATCAAAAAGTCGAAGCTCTTATCGAGCAAAACGGGGAGCTGTTCCTCAACGAATTCGTCGAGGAATTCAGCGGTATTTATATCTGCTTCAAGATAGGACAAGCTGAATATCCCGACGCGAAGCTCTGGCTTTTCGGCTTTCGCGGGGAAAATCCGAAGCGACCACGTGTTCAGACCGGAAACTTCGTCATCCGCACGGACGTAAGCCGTAAGCAGCGGGAACAGCGCGAGTTCGCTCGTAACCTTGCCGATGGTTTCGCCGCCCAGTTTGTATTCGTTGATTCCAACGTCCATAGCGTCGTATTTTGCCGCGCTCATAATGTCTATCGCGGCTTCGAAATCTCTCTCCTCCGCGATAGCCGGTATAGCGTTACCGAGGTCAATAAGCAGCACGGGACGGGTTTCCGCCCAAATATCGCGGTAGTGCGCTATAACGTCCGCGCCTATGACCTCCGCGCCGCCCTGCAGCGTATCTGAAAAGTTCCCGCCAACTCCGTTAGTGAAAAGGACCGTAAGCTCCGGGGTTGCGGGAGGTTCGACGAGTACTGTCTCCGCGGTTGCCGTTGCGTCCGCGTCCGCTGTTGCCGTCGCAGTCGCAGTTGCCGTCGCAGTCGCTTCCGCGCTTTCCGCGGCATACGCGGAGCCGAAAGGCAGCGTCAACGCAAACGCGATTATAATGCTAATGATTCCGCGCATAAATGTTTTTCCTTTTTCGCCGTCGGGCAATGTTTTGCCTATTTCTTTTTCTTCTTAGTGATTATCACCGCGCAAACCACGATGATTATGACAATCGCGCAGATTGGAATAATCACTATCGGGTTGAACCCTTCGGAACCGCTGCTCTCGGTTAAATCGGGCAAAGTTTCGGGGTTGGGAGCGACAATCGGGTCGAGCAGATTGTCAATCGCGGCTACAACCGCCGAGTCGCGTTCAGCGCCGTCAAAATCGGACTTATCGAGGAGCGTAAGTTCCGGGGGCGTACCGTCGCGGCGGAAATCCGCGCGTCCGAGCTGTTCGCCTTTGGCTCCGACCGCTATCGGAAGCTCCTGACCTTGGAATGTGAGCGTAGCGTCGGGGTTTTCGCCCAGCGAGATTACGTTTACGTCTACCGTGTAGCCGTCAATCGTGAATGAATTTTCGCCGACGCTTTGGAAAAACGCGTCGTAGCCCGCTACGACCATAACGACCGCTTGGTCGTCGGTAATTTCCCCGCTAAGGTCAAAGAGCAGTACGGTGCGGGTTTTTTCTAAGTCAGCGCGATAGTTTGAGATAACGTCCGAGCCGATAACGTTGGCTCCGCCCTCTTGCAGGTCCGAGAAGTAGCCCTCGGTGCTGTTAGTAAAAAGCACTGTAATAGCAGCTTCCGACGTGGGAGCCGAAGCAAACGCGGTAAAAGCCGGCGTAAGCGCAAGGCACAGCAGCGCGAGGACAAGAATTTTCAAGCGTTTCATTGTAACACCTCTCCATCATAATATTTATATTCCTATTATACAGTCTTAGGAATAAAATGTCAAGTGAGTTGTTGACTTTTCCGCAAAAATAGGGTATAATAGCAGTTGAGTAAGCGGCAACTGTAAAACGCAAGACAACGGCTGCCCCGGACGCTGTACGACGCTCTTGCGTCCACGCCCGCGTCTCTGATATTTAATATTTGTTATCTGCAATCTGTTAGAGGTGATTACCATTAAGATATTCAGTTCAAAACCCGGCAGCGAAGCCGCGCGGCGCAATACGCAGCGCTACGTTACGGAGCGTCTTACTTCGGAGCGAAGCGCGGCGGTAAGCACCAACGTTCCCGGCACGATTGCCGCAGCTTCGGCGCGTCCTAAGAAAGCCTCCGTCAAGCCCGTTGTATTCTTTTTCACCGCTTTGGCGGCTTTTGCCGCGGTACTCGCGGGGCTTGTAGTCTTTGCCGGAATTGCCGCGAAGTCAGGAGATACGATTTTCCCCAATATCACGGCTTACGGAGTTACGCTCGGAGGAATGACGCGGGACGAAGCAGTCTCCGCGCTCCGCGAAGCCCCGGGATATACGGAGTATGAGAGCGCGTCCGTCAGCGTAGTTTTCCCCGGCGACGTCCGGCTATCCGTTGCCGCTAAGGACGCGGGACTCTACGTCTCTCCGGAAGATACAGCCGAGCGCATACTAAGCTTCGGACGTAACGCCAGCTTCCTCGCGGGTGCGGGAACCTACATTGATTGCGTAATTTATCCTCACAATGCCGAACGCGACCTCACCGAGGAACTTTTTATCGACAGCGATTTCGTAGCGTCGGAAGTCGCGAAAACCGCCCAAACGGTTAACCGCGAAATGCTCGACAACAGCATACGCGTTGACGAAGCCAATAACCGCATACTCGTCACTAAGGGCGCAAGCGGTCTTATCGTTGACGAAGCAAAAGTCCTCGCGCTTATCGAGAACGCTTTCGCAACTAAAAATTACAGCGATATAGTCTACGAACCTCTTACCGGCGTCGCGAAAGAGATAAAAGTCGCGGACATAATGCGGATGGTGTACAAATCCCCCGTCAGCGCGGCTTATAACGACGATTTCACCGTATCGGACGAAGAACAGGGCATAACCTTTGACGAAGCCGCCGCTCAAACCGCTATTGACAACGCGGGTTTCGGCGAACAGGCGATTATTCCGCTCATCGTCACCGAGCCGGACCACATACGCCGTGAGCTTGAAGAAGCGCTGTTCCGTGATACTCTCGCGGAGATGACTACGGAACTGACCAATCACGCGGCGCGGAGCAAAAACGTCGAACTCTCCGCTGCCGCTATCAACGGTACGGTTCTTATGCCGGGCGAAGTATTCGACTATAACGTTACGGTAGGTCAGCGTACCGTTGAGAAAGGTTACGGCGAAGCCTCAGCGTATCTCAACGGCGAGGTCGTACAAGAAGTCGGCGGCGGGATTTGCCAAGTTTCCTCTACTATATACTACTGCGCTCTTAACGCCGATTTGGAGATTGTCACGCGCTCCTCGCACGTATTCTCCGTGGGTTATCTGCCGCCCGGAATGGACGCGACCGTGAGCTGGGGCGGTCCCGACTTCCGCTTTAAGAACGATACCGACTTCCCGCTCCGTATTGAGTCCGAACGCGTGGAACAACAGCTAAACGTCAAGCTCATTGGCACCAAGAAAAACGACAACATCACGAAAATGACCTACGAACTGCTGAACACTATCCCCTATACGACAGAATACGTAGAGGACGCTTCAATCGCTTCGGGACAGACAAGCGTGAAAGCAAGCGGCTCGAACGGCTCCAAGATTCGTACGTACCGTTCGACATACGCCGCGGACGGCACACTGCTGAACAAAAAGACGGAGTCCACAAGCACCTACCGCGCTCATACGCGTATAATACTTGTGCACCCGGGCGAGATTCCGGACTCCGCGGCTCCGTCTCCCTCGGCTAATCCGCCTGCAACGGCTACTCCCGAACCTACGCCGCAGCCTACTCCGCAACCTACTCCGCAGCCTACTCCGCAGCCCACTCCGCAGCCTACGCCGCAGCCTACTCCCGAGCCTACTCCGCAACCTACTCCGCAGCCCACGCCGGAACCTACGCCGCAGCCTACGCCCGAACCTACGCCGCAGCCTACTCCGCAGCCTACTCCCGAGCCTACTCCCGAACCTACGCCGCAACCTACGCCCGAACCTACGCCGGACAACGGCATAATCGAACCGCCGCCGCAAAACTGACCACTGACCACTGACCACTACGTCCACTGACCACTACGTCCACTGACCACTATAAAAAAAGGAGACAAGCACAATGACAAAATTTGCCGAAATTATCGACGTCTACGCGCGTGAAATACTGGACTCACGCGGGAACCCAACGCTCGAGGCGGAAGTAACCCTCGAGGACGGAACAATCGGACGCGCCGCCGTTCCCTCCGGAGCTTCCACCGGACAATTCGAAGCCTGCGAACTTCGCGACGAGGACCCAAAACGCTACGGCGGTAAAGGCGTTCTCAAAGCCGTCAGCCACGTTAATACCGAAATTGCCGACAGGCTCCTCGGGTTCAACGCTTACGACCAAGCGGTGCTTGACAAAACGCTGATTGAGCTTGACGGCACTCCTAACAAATCGCGGCTCGGCGCTAACGCAATACTCTCGGTATCGCTCGCAGCCGCGAGAGCAGCCGCGGAATCGCTTGATTTACCGCTGTATTTCTATCTCGGCGGCGTTAACAGCGTTACGCTCCCGCTGCCTATGATGAATGTACTTAACGGCGGCGCTCACGCAACCAACAACGTCGACATACAGGAATTTATGGTAATGCCTGTCTCCGCGCCTAACTTTCGCGAGGGGCTTCGTATGTGCGCCGAAGTTTTCCACGCGCTGAAAAAAATCGTTCCCGCCACGGGAGTCGGCGACGAAGGCGGCTACGCGCCGAATCTATCAAGCGATGAGGACGCTCTCAAAGCTCTCGTTGACGCAATCGCCAAAGCCGGTTACAAACCGGGCGACGACTTCAAAATTGCTATCGACGCGGCTGTTGCCGATTGGTACTCCGACGGCGTGTACACTTTCCCGAAACTCGGCAAAAAAGCCGACGCCGCGGAAATGGTAGCCATCTACGAAGATTACGCCGCTAAGTACCCGATAATCAGCCTCGAGGACGGCTTAGGCGAAGAAGACTGGGACGGCTGGAAGCTTATAACCGATAAGCTCGGCGGGAAAATCCAGCTCGTGGGCGACGACCTGTTCGTTACAAACTCCGAACGTTTACAGAAAGGCATTTCTCTCGGAGTTGCGAACTCTATACTTATCAAAGTAAACCAAATCGGGACGCTGACAGAAACTCTCGAAGCTATTGAGCTTGCTCAGCGCGCTGGCTATACGACGGTCATCAGCCACCGTTCCGGTGAAACGGAGGACACGACAATCGCGGACCTCGCGGTAGCGGTCAACAGCGGACAAATCAAGACCGGCGCTCCGTCCCGCTCAGACCGTGTAGCCAAATACAACCGCTTGCTCCGGATAGAGGAAGAATTAGGCAGCGCGGCAAAATTCGGAAAAATCGGCAAGTAACAGCT
>JAISLB010000039.1 GCA_031260685.1 Oscillospiraceae bacterium
CAAGAGGGGAATTGGACGAGAGTTTGGACGTAGTTGCGGGGGACGCGTCCCTCACGCCCGGAGCGGGCGAAATTCCCCTCTTGGGAGGGGTGGCGCGAAGCGCCGGGGTGGTTTCCCCCCGCAGGGCGTTCCCCCGCGTCCTCCGTAACCAACGTCCAAGTCAACGTCTCTGATATTTAATATTTAATATTTAATAACTGTTAATTGTGTTCGACCGAGTCGTGGGCGGTCATCACTATGGCGTGTTTGAGCGGTTTCAGTATAAAGCCCAGGCACTCTCGGGCTGCGCGTTCGCTCCCCGGGAGGTTGATGATGATAGTCCCGCCGCGGATTCCCGCAACTGCGCGTGATAGAATCCCATTCGGGGTAAGCTTGAAGCTTTCGGCGCGCATAAGCTCCGGGAAGCCGGGAGTCTCGCGCTCGATTACAGCTTTTGTAGCTTCGGGGGTATTATCGCGCTGAGTGAAGCCTGTTCCGCCGGTAGTAAGCGTGAGCGGGACTTTAAGCGTATCGGAGCAATGTACAAGAGCTGCCTCGATGTTGGGTAAATCGTCCGAAACGATTTCCGTGTGTACGATAGTCCAGCCGTCGGCTTCAAGAATAGCGCAAAGCGCGGGACCGCTGGTATCGCTGCGCTCTCCGCGTGAGCCTTTGTCGCTGACGGTGATTATCGCGGCGTTAAGATTTGGCATAAATGTCTACTCCTTTGATAGGCCTTACTCGGCGTAAAAATCGGCGTAAAAATCGCCGGATTTGCCGCCTGATTTCCGTACTAAGTGAATGTCCTCGATTACTATATCGCGCTGAACTGCTTTGCACATATCGTAAACTGTGAGAGCCGCCGCCGCGACAGCTGTCAGGGCTTCCATTTCTACGCCCGTTTGACCGCCGCAGGTTACAGCTGCGCTTATCTCAACACTATTATAACCCAGAACTAGCGAAACTTCAACCCCCGAAATCAGCACGGGGTGACAAAGCGGGATTAAGTCCGGAACACGTTTGGCTCCCATAATCCCTGCGATTCGCGCTATTGACAGTACGTCGCCCTTTTTGAGTCCGCCGCTTTTGATAAGCTCGTAGGTGGCGGGATTGACGCGTACGCGCCCTGAAGCTTCGGCTTCGCGGAGCGTAGAGGCTTTCGCGGAGACGTCAACCATATGCGCCTCGCCGGAAGCGTTGAAATGCGTAAAATCTTTATCCGCCAATTCTATTCATTCCTCTCTTTGATTCGCTGGGAGCCGCGCTTGTCAAGCCCGCGTGACGTTCGGGCTTTGCGTTAGCCGCGTCCAGAAGCGCGCTGCGCAGATTATCGCCGTGAAGTCCGCGGACGTTAAGCTCAAGCGCGGAGTGCAGACAGGGCTTGATTTTCCCGTCGGCGGTAAGGCGCAAACGATTGCAGTCGGGGCAAAAAGCGTGGCTCACGGGTGCGATAACGCTCATTCTCGGGGGAAGCTTTTCGTTGTCATAGGTGTAAAAACTCGAGTCCCAGAGCGCTTTGCCCTCTCCGATTGGCATCAGCTCAATGAAGCGCACTTCCGTCGTCCCGTCGAGTGTCAGCTGCCGGAACGCTTCGAATTCGTCGTCGTTAACTCCTCGGAGCGCGACAGCGTTGATTTTAAGCGGCGACATACCGGCGCTGCGTGCGGCTTCAATACCGCGCAGAACGGCTGAAAGTTCGCCGCCCCGCGTCAGTTCGCGGAATCTATCGGGATTGAGAGTGTCAAGCGAGACGTTAACGCGGGAAACTCCCGCCGAATAGAGCGCGGCGGCGTATTGAGCAAGCAGAATCCCGTTGGTTGTAAGCGTAAGCTCAACGCCGAGTTTGCCGAGCTCCGCGCAAAGCTCCGTTATGCCTTTGCGTACCAGCGGTTCGCCGCCCGTTACGCGGATTTTCGTAATCCCCAGTTCGACGGCCGCGGAGCAAATCTCGATAATCTCCTCGCTGCGGAGAATGTCGGAGTGTCCGCGCCGCTCAATTCCGCCCTCCGGCATACAATAGCGGCAGCGCAAATTACAGCGGTCAGTAACGGATACCCGCAGATAGCTTATGGAACGATTAAATGTATCAGTCATTTTTCCAGTTAACAGTTAACAGATATCAGATATCAGATATCAGATACAAGATATTAGAGACGTTTGGGAGGGACGCGGGTTGCGGCTACTTGGTTTTTTTCGTTAGCTGATTCAGCAGGAAGATGCTTACCAGCGAGATTCCGGCGGTTATCGCTACCCATACGTATACCGTATCGCGGTGGTTTGCGGAAAGCGCGGAGTAAATAGCGAGCGGTATCGTCTGCGTTTTGCCCGGCATATTCCCCGCGAGAAGCGAAGTCGCTCCGAACTCTCCGAGAGCCCGGGCGAACGTCAGAACCAATCCGCTTATAACCCCGTGGCTGGTGCAGGGAACCGTAACCTGCCAGAATAGCCGGATTTCTCCGTAACCCATAGTCCTCGCGGCTTCCTCGAGCGAGGGGTCGAGAGCTTCGAACGCTCCCCGTGCTGCGCGGTACATCAGCGGGAAGCTTACTACCGCCGCCGCGATTACAGCCCCGCGGATTGTGAACACTATCGGGAAGCCGATAGCCGTGAGAGTGTTCCCCAGCAGTCCGTTCTTTCCGAATATAACAAGCAGCAGAAAGCCCGTAACAGTGGGCGGAAGCACCATCGGCAATGTAAGCAATCCGTCCAGAAGCGACTTAACGTGTCCGCGCCGAAGCTTGGCGGTCTTACGCGCAGCGAACAGCCCCAGCAACGCCGCCAGAACTGTAGCCGAGAGTGTAACCTTGGCGGATATGATGATAGGAGCCATAGCTTTTCCAGTGGTCAGTGGTCAGTGGTCAGTGGTCAGTGGTCAGTGGTCAGTGGTCAGTGGTCAGTGGTCAGTGGTCAGTGGTCAAATATTAAATATTAAATATTAGAGACGTTGGTTTGGACGTAGGTTACGTGGGACGTGGGACGCGCCCTGCGGGGGAACGTCCTGCGGGGGAAACCACCCCGGCGCTTCGCGCCACCCCTCCCAAGAGGGGAATGGGACGCGGGGGGTTGGACTAAGTCCGTAACTCCGTCCTTCCCCCGTTTTTGTTATTTGTAAATTTGCAAACTACTCCGCTGCCGCGAAGCCGAATTCCGCGAAGATTGCGCGGGCTGCGGGCTGAGCTAAGAAGTTGAGGAAATCCGCTGCCGCGTCTTGGTTTGTGCTAGCCTTAATGACCGCTCCGGGGTAAACTATCGGAGTGTGGCTGCCCTCCGGGGCTTCGGCGATTACCCGCACGCCCGGTTCGATTGCCGCGTCCGTGGCGTAGACTATTCCCGCGTCAGCTTCTCCGCTCTCTACCCACGTTAGTACTTCGCGAACGTCTTTTCCGAGCGAAGCCTTAGCGAGTACGGCGTCCAAAGTGCCGAGGGTTGTGTACACATCGCGCGTGTATTGACCTACGGGAACTCCCTCGTCCCCGATTGCGACGATTTTTACCTTGTCTGTGGCTACATCTTCAAACGAAGTTATATCCGCGGTTGACTTCGCCGGGACTATCAGCACGACTTTGTTAACAAGAAGATTGCGGATAGTGGCGTCGGTGAGAAGTCCGCCGTCTTTGAGCGCGGTAACTTGCTTTTTACCTGCCGAGAGGAATAAATCAGCGGGCGCGCCCTCTTCAATCTGCGTTTGAAGCGTTCCGCTCGAACCGAAGTTCCACGTGAACTTAACATCGGGGCGGAGCGAATTGTACGCTTCGGCAAGCTTCGGCATAACGTCCGTGAGAGAAGCCGCCGCCGCTACCGTAAGGTCCGCGCTAAGTCCGGAGTTAACGCTGTTAGCCGTAAGAGCTTTGTACTCGTCAGCTGAAAGCGTATAGCCGTAGAATAGATTGTAGTATTCGATAGTAAGCGCTTGCAAGTCGTAGCTTGCATACTGCGGGTAGAGCAATTTCGTGAGCCAGAGCATACCGATATAGCGGTTTATCGAGGGCGGCGAACCCATCCAGTTGTAGGGTCCCTGCGGAACTTCGTAGTAAGCGCCGTTCTTAACGGCTGTAAGCTCCGCCCAAACGGGGTCGGTTCCGGCAGCTGAGTACGCGCTGTCGGGAG
Organism: Oscillospiraceae bacterium; assembly: GCA_031260685.1. Taxonomy (GTDB): domain Bacteria; phylum Bacillota; class Clostridia; order Oscillospirales; family Oscillospiraceae; genus JAISJH01. Next base: position 4,087 of record JAISLB010000039.1, read on the forward strand.
CGAAGATTATAACGTCGGGGTTCCAAAGCGCGATTTGCTCGAGGTCGGTTTCGTTGCCGCTTCCCTTTGAGGAGACTTCGTCGGCTATTGCAACGTTGTCGGCAACGAGGTCAAAGGCTTCCGCGTGGAAGCTTGTTTTCGCCATAACGTTGGTTCCGCCGTCTCCGAGCGCCCAGATTGCGCGGGCTTTGTTATCGCCGACTTGCGCCATAACAGCGTCAACAAGCGAGAGCGCGTTATCGCAGTAGGCTGCGAGTTCCTCGCCCTTGGATTCGCGTCCGAGGAGCTTGCCGAGGGTGCGGAAAGCTTCGGCGGTTCCGCGCAGATCAGCAGTTACGTGAACCGCGGGGATAGCGAGCTTCTCGGTAATGCTGTCCATATCTTCGACGATAGTTTTCTTGGGTTCGCCGACGTCAATTACGACATCGGGCGCGATATTCGCGATAGTCTCGTAGTTGAGGTCGTCGGAACCGTAGAATTGCCCGACAACGGGAAGCCCCGCGAGATTCGCCGGAACGTACTTAGCGTTGTCGCCTTTGTATTCGCTTGCTACCGAAACCAAAAGGTCGGGAGCGATTGCGATGAGGAACATTTGAGCGAGTGCGCCGGACGGCGAGATTTTAGTAATCTGCCCGGGGAGGGTTACGGAGCGTCCCGCGCTGTCCGTAAAGCTTTGTTCGGCGGCGGGAGTGTCGGAGCCGCCGGAATCGGCAGGGGTAGCCGCGGCAGTAGCGGCAGCGGGAGACGGGGTAGCAGCGGGGGTTTCCGTCTTAGCGGTACAGCCCGCAAACAGCGCAAAGGTGAGCGCGAGCGCGAGGATAAGAGCAAGTGTGCGTTTCATTTGGTTGGTCTCCTTATTATGTTGTTGTAGATGTAGAGTTGTTGTTAATGAAGCAGAGCTGAAAACTAAGCGAATCTGACCACTGACCACTGACCACTGACCACTGAATAACTGCGAACTAGCGTAAAATCTCGACCTCGATGGTGTCTCCGGCGTTGTTAGGCTCGGGAATCAGCTTCGTTACGTAGAGTCCTCCGGCAAGCAGAGCGTCGGTAGTATGACGGTTACGGTGGCTTACGGGGTGCGCGAGGTAGCTTCCGTCAGAAGCGGTTTCGAGTTCTATGCGGACTATCGCCTCGAAGCGGTCTCCGCCGCCCGCGCTTATTTTCTCCGCGAGTTTGGCGCGGACTTTGCGGCGTATAAGCGGCGGCTGCTCGAGAAACGCCGAGATTATAGGGCGTACGCACCAGTCAAGACCGTTGAAGCAAGCTACGGGAGGTCCCGCGACGTTGATGACGGGCTTGCCGCCGATTATTCCGAGCGCCATAGGCTTCCCGGGAGCCGCGGCTACTCCGTGAGCAATCTGCGTGCCTTTGGCGGCTATAAGCGCGTGGCAGTAGTCCTCTTCGCCTTTCGACGTTCCGGCATTGAGGATTACGACGTCAGCTTCGGAGAGCGCACGTTCGAGCGCAGCCTCGAGGGCGGCTTTATCGTCGCGTACTATCGGATAGGCGGAAGCCTCCGCGCCCATTTCGCGCAAGAGCTGAACCGCCATAAGCGAGTTAGAATCGACGGCTTGTCCGCGCCCGGGAACGGTTCCGAGGGCTACAAGCTCATTCCCCGTGGGAATGAATACGGCTTTCGGCTTTCGGAAAACGCTGACGGACGTAACCGCTCCGATAGAGAGCGCGGCAAGTTCGCAGGCTCCGAGCTTAGTGCCGCGTCTGCCGATTAACGCGCCCTTGCGGATATTCGCGCCCCGCGGCGTTACGTTCCAGCCGGGAGCTACGGGACCCTCCATATCGCTTGCGAACTGTACGCCCCCGTCCGGGAGCAGCGTAACGTCCTCAATTTGGATTATCGCGTCGTATTCGTCCGGGAAGTCGTCGCCGGTGTCGGCACGTACGTAGTCCGCTCCGAGTTTCCACGCTGAGCCGTCCGGGATTCCCTCCGCGAAATCCGCTGAGTGTACGGCTATACCGTCCATTGAGGACGCGCGTACAACGGGCTTATCAACGGAGGAAAAAACGTCCTCCGCAAGAACCCGTCCGGAGCATTCAGCGGTGGCGGCAAGCTCCGAACGTTTAGGAGCGCTCCAATTATCGAAGAATTTAGCGAGGACCTCGGCTCGCGTAGGATAACCAGTGGATTTTTTCATTTAAGCCTCTCCCGGAATTTCGTAATGCTAACAAAAACAATTTGCTTATCGGAACAAGTCCAACAAAAGGCAGTATAACACAATCCCGCAACTTTGTCAAGTAGCAATTTCCGTCATAAGTACAAGTTCACCGCGCATACATTTACCGCAGCGAGGTGACGTAATTATGCGAAGACGGTTTAGGTTCCGCGCGGCGCGGCTGCGGCGGTTTGTGATTATCCCCGCGGCTGCGCTGTTGGTCTGGCTGCTTATCTACGGACGTTTGGCAACATTAGCGCGCGAAATGGCTGTATCGGCGGCTTCTAACAAAGTCACGTCTGCCGTAAGCCGCGCCGTGGCTAAGAGAATGGCGGAGGGGGAACTCGACTACGGCGATATTATCACGCTCGAAAAAAACGCGGACGGTCAAGTCACCGCCCTGCTGACTAATATGCAAACTGTCAACTCTCTAAAAGCCGCTATCGCGGCGGACGTTATAGACGCGGTTACAGCCGACGGCAATACCGGTATCTCAATCCCCGCCGGAGACCTTTTCAACTCGCACCTGTTAGCCGATAAGGGACCCGGGATTCGCGCGAGGTTCATTCTCGTCAATACCGTCGAGACCGATTTCGCCAATCGCTTTACTTCGGCGGGTATCAATCAGACCCACCACGAGGTTTTGGTGACAATCAGCGTAGCTATCAAGGTGCTTATCCCGGGTAACGCAGCCGAAACGAAGGTTACGACAGCTATCGTCGTTTCGGACGTTCTCATAGTCGGCAAAGTCCCCGACAGCTACACCTATTTCGAGGGAGACGACAAATGGGACGAAAACCTCGAACGATTCGACATCTTGAACTGAACTGTAACAGTAACACGCTGTTGACTATAACGCGGAACTGTGCTATAATGAGGTCAAGAGAGTGCGCCGTAATCACAGCCGGGCGGTATTCTTAAAAGCTGTCACACATAGGAGAATCAATGCCAAACACCAAAATTACGCACACCTGCGTCGCGGCTATTGTCGGACGCCCAAACGTCGGCAAATCCACTCTCGCGAACTATATCGCGGGGGAAAAAGTCGCTATCGTATCTAACAAACCTCAAACCACTCGCAACCGTATCTTCGCGGTTTGCTCTAAGGACGATACACAGTATGTATTTGTCGATACCCCCGGCTATCATCAGCCGCGAAACCTACTCGGGGAGTATATGACCGAAACAGTCCGCCGCAGTTTCGACGGAGCGGACGTAGTACTGCTCGTAGTCAGCGCGGAGCAAACGAGCGAGATGAATCAGGCGGTTCTGACGCTTGTCCGCAACAGTAACGTTCCCGCCGTTCTCGCAATCAATAAGCTCGACCTCTTAGCGGGGAAAGCCGAAACGCTCCCGCTTATTGCCGATTACTCGCAGCTTGCGAATTTTACGCATATCGTTCCTATCTCGGCGAAGAAAGGCGACGGGGTTCCCGAGCTTTTGACCGCGCTGTCGGGATTTGCCCAAGAGGGAGCGCCGCTCTTTCCCGAGGGTATGACGACCGACCAGCCGGACAGCGTTATCGTCGCCGAATTGCTCCGCGAGAAGCTTCTCTACTGTCTCGACAAAGAGATTCCGCACGGAACCGCGATAGAAGTCACGAAGTTTCAGGAGCGCGAAACCGCCGCCGGAGAAGCCGCGGGGATAATCGACCTCGAGGCTACTATCTATTGCGAAAAAGAGAGCCACAAGCGCATAATAATCGGCAAAGGCGGCTCAATGCTGAAAAAAGTCGGTGCGCAGGCGCGTACCGACATCGAGCGATATATGGGCTGCAAAGTCTTCCTGCAGACCTGGGTTAAGGTAAAAGAAAACTGGCGCGACAGAGCGTCGCTCGTACGGTCTTTCGGTTATGTACAGGACGACTAAGGCGCTAATCCTCCGCTACGCTCCCTACGGTGATACGGCGAGGGTGCTGACGGTTCTTGACGAGAGCGGCGAGAAGCTCACCGTAACTGCCCACGGGAAATTCAACGCGGTTCAGCTTTATTCCTGCGCGGAGCTTACGCTTAGGACGTCGCGGGGGCGGCTGAACATCGCGGAGGCGCGGACAATCGCGGAATTCCGGGGAGTGCGAAGCTCTATTGACGCTCTAAACCTAGCGGCTCATACCGCGAAAACGCTAGAGCGTATAGCCGATAGTGACGTCCCCGAACCTGCGCTGTTTCGCTTGGGCGCAAAAATGCTCAACGCGGTAAGCGAGGGAACGCGCCCGCTCCCGGAGCTTCAAGCCGCTTTCGAACAACGCGCCGCAACCCTGGCGGGCTTCGCAAATTTCGCGGAATTGGAGATAACGTAGTGGTCAGTGGTTAGTGGACAGTGGTCAGTGGTCAGTGGTCAGTGGACAGTGGTCAGTGGTCAGTGGTCAGTGGTCAGTGGTCAGTGGTCAGTGGTCAGTGGTCAGTGGTCAGTTATCAAATATTAAATATCAGAGACGGGGGTTTGGATGTGAGTTGCGGGAGTGTACGCACCGTTTGACGGTCCTTGTCCCGGCGCAATGACGCTGTGCCGATCATTATACCACGCAGCCGCCAAAATGTCAAGCGCAGAACCCGCCGCACCAACGTCCAAACCAACGTCACTGTTCACTATTCACTATTCACTGTTCACTGTCAAAAGCACTCCCGGAGCTTTTCTATTGCGCGTTTCTCAATACGGCTTACGTAGGAGCGCGAGATTCCGAGCGCCGCGCCTATTTCGCTTTGGGTTCGCGGACGTTTGCCGTCAACTCCGTAGCGCATTGAGATTACTTCGCGCTCCCGCTCGGTGAGAACGTCCGAGAGCAGCAGCCGTAAACGTTCGCAATCTGCCGTGAGAGCTATCGCGTCTATCAAATCGTCCGGAGCCGCGAGGGTGTCAAGCATCTGAACGCTTCCGTCTCCGTCGGAGTCGAATTCGTCGTTGAGCGATACGTCGCCCTGACGCTTGCGGTCTTTGCGAAGCTGCATAAGTATCTCGTTCTCGATACAGCGCGCGGCGTAAGTAGCGAGCTTAGTACCTGCCGAAAGCTTGTAGCTGTCGATAGCCTTGATAAGCCCGATAGTTCCGATAGAGATGAGGTCCTCGGAATCTTCCCGCGAGTAGTATTTCTTGCAAATATGCGCTACAAGCCGCATATTATGTTCAATAAGCTTTTCGCGGGCGGCGAGACTTCCGGCGGCTATCGCTGTGAGACATTTCTGCTCCTCCTCGGAGCTTAGTTTTCGGGGGAAAGAACCTCCGGAGCCTACTTTAAGACTCCAGAACGCGGCTTTGACCAGCAGCAGCAGAAACGCGGACAACATTGTTTTCATACCTCCATATAGTAGCTCTACAAGCTACTATATGCGATTAACAGATATCAAATAACAGATATCAGATAGCAGATAACAGATAACAGATAGCAGATATCAGATATCAGATAACAGATAGCAGATATCAGATAACAGATATCAGATAGCAGATATATAGATAATATAGATAGCAGATGTTAAATATTAGTTATCTGCTATCTGCTATCTGATATCTGCTATCTAGTATCTGAACCCGGGGGTTTTGTTTTGCTAATCAAATACAATGAGCCGCTTTCGGCTTATACTACGTTTAGAATCGGCGGAGCCGCGCGGACGCTGCTCTTTCCGGAGAACCGCGCGGAGCTGATAGACGTGCTTCGGGCGTATCCGCAGGCTCCCGTTCTCGGCAAGGGGAGCAACGTTTTAGCTCCCGACGTCGGAATCCCCGGCGAGGTTGTCTGCACGCTTCTTTGCTGCGGGATTGCGCGGGATTGCGAAACTCTTACGGCAGATTGCGGAGCGGCTCTCGCGGCTCTTGCGAATTTTGCCGCGGAGTCGGGACTATCGGGTTTGGAATTTGCCGCGGGAATCCCCGGCTCTCTCGGAGGCGCAATCCGTATGAACGCGGGAGCCTACGGAGGTGAGATGTCGCAGGTAGTAACCAGCGTCGAAGTATATGGCAGAAGCACCGGCGCGGTAGTACGCTATGCCGATAGCGATTTCGGCTATCGGCATAGCCGCTACGCTGCTTCGGACGAGGTAATACTCTCGGCGGTGCTGACGCTTAAACCCGGCAATCCCGGCGAAATCCGTCAAAAACAGAAAGAATACAACCTGCGCAGACGCGAAAAGCAGCCGCTGGAATACCCCTCTGCCGGGAGTAGCTTCAAGCGGCCGCAGGGATATTACGCTGCGGAACTTATTGACAAAGCGGGCTGCAAAGGTATGCAAGTGGGCGGAGCGCAAGTAAGCGAGAAGCACGCGGGCTTCATCGTGAACCTCGGCGGCGCGGCTTCAAGTGACGTTGAGGCTTTGATGAAGCTCGTTGCGGAACAGGTGCGCGGACAGTTCGGCGTTGAGCTAGAGCCGGAAGTCGTGAGCTGGTGAATTGTATCACTGCCGGGTCAGCGCGTTTAATGAGATTAGTTTGTAAGGCTTTTTCCGAACGTTCAACAGCCGCGGCAACTATCTGTTTCTTTGTTTGTTCTATTTCGTACTCATCGTCAGCCGTCAAATGCAGGGTCTTACGGTGTTCTGTCCAAGTTACAGTATTATCCATCTTATTTATTCCTTTCAAGATAGCGATACATATTTCTCTTTGCCTGTTCTATTTCACGAGTCGGAGTTGCGTTAGTTTTCTTTACAAAATGGTGTAATAAAACGAAGGTATTGTTCTTTGCGAAGAAGTACAAAATACGGTCACTCTCCGGTCGAAGTTCCCAAATCTCTGCGTTTAAGTGTTTTGTTACAGGTTGACCAATCCAAGTCCCGTTTTCTTTAAGCGCATCAATATACGCGATTATCTTATTTCTCTGAATACGGATACTTTTGTTGCGTAAAGCCTTTCTGTCTAGCTCATCAAGCCAATCGCGAATTGGGACAATGCCGGCTTCTGTTTTATAATATTCAATCATATACATAATATTTCACTGCCCTCACTCGTCGAGCTTCAGCACTGCCATAAATGCTTCCGTCGGGACTGTTACCGTACCGAGCTGACGCATTTTCTTTTTGCCTTCCTTTTGCTTTTCGAGGAGCTTTTTCTTACGCGTTATGTCGCCGCCGTAGCACTTTGCGAGTACATCTTTGCGAAGCGCCTTAATCGTTTCGCGGGCGATGACTTTGCCGCCTATTGCCGCCTGGACGGGGATTTCGAACATTTGGCGCGGTATGTTCTCTTTGAGCTTTTCGGCTATCCTGCGCCCTCTCGCGTAGGCTTTATCGCGGTGAACTATAAACGACAGAGCGTCCACTTGGTCGCCGTTGAGAAGTAAATCGAGCTTCACGAGGTCGCTTGTACGGTACTCGTCAAATTCGTAATCGAGCGAAGCGTAGCCCTTGCTCCGCGCTTTGAGAGCGTCGAAAAAGTCGTAGATTATCTCATTCAGCGGAAGCTCGTATTTGAGTTCGACGCGTCCGCCGTCGTGGTAGACTTGGTTGACGAACTCCCCGCGCCGGTCTACGCAAAGCTCCATAATGTTCCCGATGTAATCGGGAGGACAAAATATCGAAGCCTTGACGAACGGCTCTTCGGAGTGTTCAATCTGTCCCGGGTCGGGATAATTCAGCGGGTTGTCAATCATAACGATATCGCCGTTGGTCTTGACAATCTTGTGAACTACGCTCGGAGCCGTAGTAATGAGGTCGAGGTTATATTCGCGCTCTAAACGTTCCGAGATAACCTCCATATGGAGCAGCCCTAAGAAGCCGCAGCGAAAGCCAAAGCCCAAAGCCGCGGACGTTTCGGGGGTAAAGCTCAAAGCCGCGTCGTTCAGCTTGAGCTTTTCGAGAGCATCGCGCAAATCGGTGTATTTATCGCCGTCAGAGGGATAAATCCCGCTGAAAACCATAGGACGCGCGGGACGATAGCCGGGAAGCGGCTCGTCCGTGGGGTTTGCGTTATCGGTGACGGTGTCGCCGGGCTGAGTGTCCGCGACGTTTTTGATACTTGCCGTGAAGTAGCCTACGTCGCCCGTGCTTAGCTTTTCGCAGGGGCTCAGCTTCATTGCGAGCATATGTCCGCAGTCGACAATTTTGTAGACCGCGCCGCTGTTGACAAGGCGAATCTCCTGACCGGTGCTGATTTCGCCGTCCATTACGCGTACGTAAACGATAACCCCGCGAAAGCTATCGTACTGACTATCGAAGATAAGAGCGCGGAGCGGAGCCCCGGGACTGCCCTTAGGCGCGGGAACGTCGCTCACTATCCTCCGCAAAACTTCCTCGATGTTGACGCCGTTCTTGGCTGAAATCTCCGGAGCGTCCATAGCGGGGATTCCGATAATGTCCTC
>JAISLB010000056.1 GCA_031260685.1 Oscillospiraceae bacterium
TTGTTCTTACAGACCGATTACCTTTTTGGCAAGTTCCGCAGCGGAAGCCGCGTCTTCGCTGTAGCCGTCCGCTCCGACTTCGTCTGCAAACGCCGGAGTGATAGGCGCTCCGCCGACGATGAGTTTGAGGTCGCGTCCGGACTCTTTCTTGTACGCGAGAATAGCTTCGGCGGCTTCTTTGAGCGCCGGCATAGTGGTTGTCAGCAGCGCGGAGAGAGCAACGACCTTGACATCGGGCTGAGCTTTCAGCTCTTCGATGAATTTCTCTTTCGGTACGTCAACTCCGAGGTCGGTAACTTCGAAGCCCGCGCCTTCAATCATCATCGCGACAAGGTTCTTGCCGATGTCGTGCAAGTCTCCCGCGACGGTGCCGATGATGAGTTTCGCGACAGGTTCGGAACCGGCTGCTTTGAGAGCGGGCTGCAGGATTTCGATGCCCTTTTTCATTGCGCGGGCAGCGATGAGCATTTCCGGAACAAAGATTTCATTCTTTTGGAAACGCGCGCCGACTACTGCCATCGCGTCAATCATACCCTCGTTGAGGATTTGTTTGGCATCTGCTCCGCTGTCGAGAGCTTCTTGTACGAGACCTGCAACGATTTTGACTTTGCCGTTTTCGACGGCTGCTTTTACTTCAGCAATTTTGGACATAGTGAATGTTCCTCCGAATTATAATAAATTATTGTTTGTTGATGAGATTAGGCGATTTTTTTCGGTGCCGCAGCGGGAGCCGCTATAACGCCCTCGCGGTGCGCCGAAATATACTCCATACAGAAGTCGTCTCTACCGCAGCAGGCTTCGGCGGCGTAGATTACACCGAGCAGAACCTTGTCAAGCGGGTCGAATACCGCGCTGTCAAGCCCGGCGTTAATCGCGAGTGCCGCGAAAGCCATATTGACGAGCTTACGCGCGGGAAGATTGAACGAAATATTGCTGATTGCGCCGGTGATGTGGATTGACGGAGCTTTGGCGCGGATATATTTCATTACGTCCACTACTACCGCGATTCCTACTACGTCCTCATCGTCCGAGTCGTAGCTTGTGGCGAGCATTTCGACAAGCGGGTCGATGTGCAAACGCGCCGGAGCGATTTTGTATTCGGCGGCTTTTGCCAGAAGCGCATCGAAAACTTCTTTGCGTTTTTGAGCCGTTTTGGGGATTCCCGTATCGTCACACAGCAGCGCTACGACCTCCCATTTGCTGTCCGCGATAAGCGGGAAAATTGTGTCTATCTTGCTGCCCTCCATTGATACGGAGTTCACAAGCCCGGGTTTCTTGACGAGCCCGTCGCGAAGAACCTGCGCTAAGACATCGGGGTTCGGACTGTCGATGCAGATAGGGGTTTCCGTCGCGCTCTGAACGATTTCAAGCATCCACTTGAGCGTATCGTACTCGATAGAGGGTTCGACAGAGGCGCAGACGTCGATGAAGTGCGCTCCCGCCTCCGACTGGCGTACTGCCAAATCACGCAGAAAGTCCGCGTCACGGGCAGCGATGGCTTTCCCGACCGATGGAATGGAGCCGTTGATTTTTTCGCCGATAATAATCATTTTGTACTTTTCAACCGAGTGCGGTTTGTCCGCTGCCCGATTGTTGTCCTCCCTTTAGGTATATAAAATGTTAATTGGTTTATTATTTTGCGAATTTTTTGCGCGAATATTCATAGATTGTTTTGTACAGCAATTCACTTCCGCCGAAGCTGGTATTTACGAAGATGCTGTCGATATATTCGCCGAAAGTATCAAGCCATTTGTCGATTATGGCTTTTTGCTCCTCGGGGCTTTGCGGAGGTCCGCCGAAGCCGCCTACGTCAGGTCCGAACTCGACGTAGATTTTTCCGCGGTTATCTTTCAAAACTTGGAGACGGTCGTTCATCGGCTGACCTGACCACACGTCTACTCCGCACTCTACCATTACCGGCACCAGCGGTTCGATTTTACCGCAGGAGTGCAGAACGATATACTGACCGCGCTTGTGTGCGCTGTCGCAGATACGTTTGAGGTATGGCGCAATCATTTCGCGGACTGTGTCCGCACCGAAGAACGGAGCGCGCTGGCTGCCCCAGTCGTCGTGGAAGTAGAAGAGCTTAGCGTTGTAGTATTTTTGGTAATACGCGAACAGCTCATCGTGGAAATCGGCAATCGCGCTGAATAAGCGGTGGATATGCGGCTGCTGGTCCTCATTTTTGAGAGCTACGGCGGCGTTTTCGAATTCGACGAAGCTGATTAAACGCTCGAACAAGCCGGTTAGTACCCACGGCATAACTCCGCGCTCGTCTGCCGCGAGAAAGTCCTTGTTTTTCTCGGCGTTTCCTGCCCAGTCGTATTGACTTAGGTCGGGGAACTTGACATAATTTTCCCAGTGGGCAAAGTCGGACAGATCCATATCCCAGTCCTCGTCATATACCTTAGGTATAAGCGGCTCACTGCCCGGACGAACCATAGAACCTCCGGCGCTCGGGACGTATTCCCATTCCACTCCGAAAAAGTCTTTTCCGCCGGAAGTATTGTACTTCGGGTCGTTACCGGCTTCGATTACGAAAGCGCGCGCGATGTTGTCCGGCATTATCAGCGGACAGAACGTCAGCACATCGCCGCCTTGCGGAGCCCAAAGCTGTTCGCCTTTCAGCGCGCCCGAAGCGTCGCGTTTGAGCGCAAGCTCAACATTCGCAAGCGGTGTTATGGGTGTATTGTATCTGGGGGAACCCGGGAAGTTTATTCCGCCCATTGGGAATGACGGAAAGTTGCCGTTGATTTTCAGCTCTTCTTGAATGTTCATTGTAGATGCTCACCCCTTTCTTTCCTATTATAGCAAAAACTTGTTCACTTTGCAAGAGGTTTTTTTCATTTTTAGGTAACTTTTGCTAAAATTACCGCCGCGGTATACAATATCAGCTGATGTGCCGGGTAAAAAATGTAGAATACCCACTTTGCGCGTCTCCCGCGTTTTCCGCTGTACGCGAGTATCAGCGGAACGCTCAGCGACGCAAAGACGAATTGTCCGAGCCCCGAAAGTACCAGCATCACTTGCTCATCAGCGGGAATCCCGGCTTGCGGAATCCACGCGAAAGTATTTCCGTTCCATACGGCGTAGAATCCGTAGAATACTAACGACCAGAGGAACGCCCACAGCGCTTTGCTCCGTTGCGTTTTTGCGAGGTAGAAGCCGAAAATCAGCGCAACTCCCCAAGCGTCGTAACCTGTCCGCAAAAAACTTGCGAGGAAGCAGGCAGCTATAAAAACCGGGATAATCAGCCGGCGGAGCCGCGTCCTCCCGCTTGCCTCTATCCGCTGCTGCGCGTATATAGTGAGCGCGCCGAGAGTGAGAATGACGAAGATGTTGTCAGGTTTCAGCACTGACAGCAGTGCGGACCTTATGCTTTCCCAACTGAGAAACGGATTATAGCTGAACAGAAGATGGTAGATCGGCTGCGTCACAATCGCGAACACGGCAAGCCGCAGTATGTACTTCGGCATACTGCGCGTCTTGACGCAGCCCTCGGCTATCATAAACGCGAACAGCAGAAACGCTATGCGCCCTATCCACGTCATAACGCGGTAAATCCAGTACGTAAGCCGCAACTGCTCCGGAAAGATTAAGAGCAGTACGGGCTGGGCTAAAACAGTCTTGGCGATGTGGTCAATGAACATCGTGACGATAGCGATAAGCTTTAGCTGGTATGACGAAAGCTTCATTAAGTGTCTCCTTTGCGATAAATGATGTAATCAAGGAGAACTATACCGCTGAATCCGCCGCTTGTCAAGCGATTTGCCCCAATCGTAAGAAAGTTGTAAGATTTTGCGCTCCTTACGCCATCGCGAAATCCAGCACTCCGTCAACGCTGTTTGTCGGGTAGAATTCGAGCTGGGCGCGGACGAGCGGGTCAATTTCGTCTAAATCGGGCTTGTTAGCTTCGGGGATAATGAGCGTGTGAATATCAGCGCGGAGAGCCGCCATAGTCTTTTCGCGTAAGCCCCCAATCGGAAGCACGCGGCCGCGGAGCGTTACTTCGCCCGTCATCGCTATATCGCCGCGGAGCGGAGTGTTTTTCAGCGCGGAGATAGTCGCGAGAGTTACCGTAATACCCGCGCTCGGACCGTCCTTGGGAGTTGCGCCCTCCGGGAAGTGAATGTGTATGTCTTTCGTTTTGTAAAACTTAGGGTCAACGCCGATTTCCTTAGCCCTGCTGCGGATATAGCTTACGGCTGCCTTTGCGCTTTCCTGCATAACCTGACCGAGGTTGCCTGTGAGCTCGAGCTTGCCGTTGCCTTCGAGTACGTTGACTTCCACGTCGAGGACTTCTCCGCCGATTGAGGTCCACGCGAGACCGTGAGCTACGCCGACCGAAGCCTGCTTGTCCTCGGGGTCGCGCTTATACTTCGGAGTTCCCGCGAAATCGGCGAGATTGTCGGCTTTGACGGTGACGCGCTTCGACGTTCCCTCCGCGATTGCTACGGCGGCGCGGCGGCATACTCCCGCAAGTTCGCGCTCGAGTACTCGCACTCCGCTCTCACGCGTGTAGTCAGTTATCAGCAGGCGGATTGCGTCGTCCGTAACCTTTATCTGGGCGGCTTTCAGCCCGTGTTTTTTGCGTTGTTTCGCTAATAGGTGAGATTTCGCGATTTGCAGCTTCTCCTCGTCAGTATAGCTCGGAATGTCGATAACTTCCATACGGTCGAGAAGCGCCGGGGGAATCGCGCTCTTATCGTTTGCGGTAGTGACAAAAAGCGTATCGGACAAGTCAAAGGGAATCTCGAGATAATGGTCGCGGAAAGTCGCGTTTTGCTCGGGGTCAAGAGCTTCGAGCAATGCCGCCGCCGGGTCTCCTCGGTAGTCGTGACCGATTTTGTCAACTTCGTCGAGGAGCAGGAGCGGATTGCGGGTTCCGGCGCGTTGTACCGCCTCGATAATGCGCCCGGGCATAGCTCCGATGTAGGTTTTGCGATGACCGCGAATGTCGGCTTCGTCGTGTACGCCGCCGAGTGAGATTCGCGCCATATTGCGGTTCAGCGCTTTTGCGATTCCCGTTGCGATAGAGGTTTTGCCCGTTCCCGGCGGTCCGATTAGGCAGAGAATACTGCCCTTATTGCCGGGCGCGAGTTTGCGTACCGCTACGAATTCGACTATACGGCGTTTTACCTTGTCTAAGCCGTAGTGGTCTTCATCGAGGATTTTGCGCGTAACTCCGGGGTCAAGGCGCTCTTTCGTTATTATCGTCCACGGCAGATTCAGGCAGGTGTCGAGATACTGAGTGAGCGAAGCCGCGTCCGGAGAACCGTTGTGCTGTTTGCGGAGGTTAGCTGCGTCTTTCAGCAGCTTCTTTTCCACGTCATCGGGGAAAGCGAGAGCTAAAATTTGCTCACGGTAGGTTTCGGCTTCGCTCTCGGGGTCTGTTTCTCCGCCCTCTCCAAGCGATTGTTTAATAACGCGGAGCTGTTCGCGGAGAATTCCCTCGCGCTGTCCCTCCGCTAAGCGTATGTTGGTGGCTTGACGCACCTCGAAGTCAACTTCGAGGAAAGCAATAGCCTCAAACATATAGTCGTTGAGCTTTTTCAAGCGTTCAAGCGGGTCAAGCTGCGACAATAGCTCGTATTTGCGCTCGTTCGGAATAAATACGTTATGCGCGAGTAAATCCGCGAGACTTCCGGCGAGTTCCAGCGGAGTGTGACCTGCGAGTAATTCTTCGATATGCGGACGGAAGTCCGGCGCGGTGCCTTGCCCGAGCATTGCGTAGCGTCCCGCGAGAGCCTTAGTGTGCGTGACGAGTTCCGCGGCTGCCGCGGCGTCGCTCACGGGGTTGTCGAACATCATTTCGTACTGAACCGTGAAACAGGGTTTGCGGCGCATAATCTTCGTCCAGCGCGCTCGCTGTTCGCACTCTATGACTGCGCGTACGCCGTCGCTGGAATTGAGAAACTGCGTCACGCGTCCGAGGAGTCCGACGGGGTAAATTTGGTTATTGGGCGGAGTAACCACAAAAGGCTCGTTTTCGTCAAATTTGTGAAACGCGAGAAAAATTTGCCGCCGCGAACCTCTCATCGCCGAGCGCAGCGCTGCCGCCGAACCTTCGTCGTCTATTTCTATGTTCAGCGTAGTCGCGGGGAAAATTGTCACCCCGCGCAGGAGTAACATCGGGATAGTTTCTATATTCATATATGTATACCTCTCGAAAGTGAACAGTATAGCCGTTCGGCTATGGTTTTGCCGTTTCGGGCTGATTTGCAGACTTATCATTCACCGAAAGTATAACACATTGAGCCGCGTTTGTCAATCAAAGAGTTAAGAGCCTGCTGCCGCTTCTTTCATCGTTTTTACGTATTCGTAGATTTTCGATCCCGCGTCCGCTCCGTACTTTTCGCAAAGCTTTACAATCGCGGAGCCTACGATTACTCCGTCGGCGTATTTTGACATTTCGCGCGCCTGCTGCGCGGTACTTATCCCGAAGCCTATCGCCGCCGGAACCTCCGAAACTTTGCGGATTTGCGTGATTATCGCGTTCAGGTCAGTTGTAATCTCGCTCCGGACGCCTGTTACGCCCATTGAGGACACTACGTAAATAAAACCCGCAGCCTGCGAAGCAATCTCCGCAATCCGCGCTTCGCTCGTAGGTGCGATAAGCGAGATTACGTCTACATCGTACTTAGCCGCGATAGGCTTTGCTTCGCCCTGTTCCTCGAAAGGCATATCGGGAATGATTACGCCGTCCACTCCCGAGTTTTTACAGTCCGCGAAAAATTTATCGTAACCGCGCCGGAACACAGGGTTCAGATATGTAAGAAACACGAGCGGAACGTCAGTCTTGGCGCGAACTCTCCGCGCAAGTT
Organism: Oscillospiraceae bacterium; assembly: GCA_031260685.1. Lineage (GTDB taxonomy): Bacteria > Bacillota > Clostridia > Oscillospirales > Oscillospiraceae > JAISJH01. The sequence goes on from JAISLB010000056.1 coordinate 6,825, forward strand.
CGAAGCAGCCGTCTACCGTAGCTCCGTTGGCTAAGGCGCGGATATTAGCAGCCTGTATAGTAGGTCCCTCGGCGATAGGGTCCGAGAACGGTATACCAATCTCGACCAAATCCGCTCCGGCGCGTAGCATTTCCAGTATGAACTCCTCCGATTTATCAAGCGTAGGGTCGCCGCCTGTTACGAAACCTATGAACGCCTTGCCGTGGTCAAATGCTTTTGCTATTCTACTCATTGATAGTTACCCCCTTATATTTCGCTATTGCCGCAACGTCTTTGTCGCCTCGTCCTGACAGACAGATAATAACGCTTTCGCTCTCCGGCAGCGTTGGGACGAGTTTTCGCGCGTAGGCAACGGCGTGGGCGGATTCAATCGCGCTGATTATCCCCTCGGTTCGCGCGAGATACTCAAACGCGTCTACTGATTCGTCGTCTGTGACCGGTACGTACTCCGCTCGTCCCGTGCTGTGAAGCTGCGCGTGTTCGGGACCGATTCCGGGGTAATCGAGTCCCGCCGAGATTGAGTATACCGGTGCGATTTGTCCGTTATCGTCCTGACAGAAGATAGATTTCATACCGTGGAAAACTCCCGTCTGACCTTTTGCGATTGTCGCGGCGTGCTTGTCAGTTTCTATTCCGTGACCGGCGGCTTCGCAGCCTATCAGCCGCACGGAGCTGTCGCCGATAAAGTTATAGAACATTCCGATGGCGTTTGAACCTCCTCCGACGCAAGCGATTACAGCCGCGGGAAGTTTCCCCTCACGTTCGAGAATCTGTTCGCGGGCTTCTTTCGAGATAACCGCCTGAAAGTCGCGTACAATCGTGGGAAAGGGGTGCGGACCCATAACGCTGCCAAGCATATAGTGGGTGTCGTGAGTTCGCGCTACCCACTCGCGCATTGCTTCGTTTACGGCGTCCTTGAGAGTTTGCGTGCCGGAAGTTACCGCGTTGACTTTCGCGCCGAGAAGCTCCATTCGGTAGACGTTGAGCGCTTGACGCTCCGTGTCCTCTCTGCCCATAAAGATTTCGCACTCTAAGCCTAGGAGCGCCGCCGCGGTAGCCGCAGCAACTCCGTGCTGTCCGGCTCCCGTTTCGGCTATGACGCGGGTTTTGCCCATACGTTTCGCCAATAGCGCCTGACCGAGGACGTTGTTAATCTTGTGGCTCCCGGTGTGGTTAAGGTCCTCGCGTTTGAGATAGACTTTCGCGCCTCCGAGGTCGCGCGTCATCTTCTCCGCGAAGTACAGCAAACTCGGGCGGTTAGCGTAGCCGCGAAGCAGCGCGTCAAGCTCCGCGGTGAATTCCGGGTCATTGCGGTAATGTTCGTATTCCGCGGTAAGGCGGTGTATTTCGTTCATAAGGGTTTCCGGTATGTACTGTCCTCCGAAATCCCCGAAACGTCCGTTTGTCATATCGGTGTCCTCCGTTGTTGTCAGTGGTCAGTGGTCAGTTGTCAGTGGTCAGTGGTTAGTGGTTAGTGGTTAGTTCATATCTGATAACTGCTATCTATACAAAGTTGCGGCAGGCGGTTACAATTGCCTGTATTTTTTCGCAGTCTTTAACGCCGTTGGTTTCTGCTCCGGAGCTTACGTCAATTGCGTAGGGAGCGAGTTTCAGCGCGTCCGCTATATTGGCGGCGTTGATTCCTCCCGCTAAAAAGAACGGTTTGCCGGTGAGGGGAATCGCGCCGCGGTCGAAAACTTCGCCGCTCCCGCCGTTAGGAGAGTCGAACAGATGATAGTCCGCGAGTTCGCTCGGAATATCGTTTCTGCCGTGCCGAATCGCCTGAATAATCGGGATGCCGTAGGATTTCAGACGTTCGATATAGCTTCCGCGCTCTCCTCCGTGGAGCTGCGCGATGCCGATAACGCCGCTTTTGTACAGATTAACGATAGACTGTATCTCAGCGTTGACGAATACGCCGACGGGAACAATCCCGGGGTTAAGCAGCTCCCGCAGTCTTGCGGCGAATTCAGGCTCAATCCTGCGTTTGCTCTCGGCAAATACGAAACCGATGTAGTCAGGCTTTGCGAGATTGACGTAATCTATGTCTTCTATGCGCGTAAGTCCGCAAATCTTAATTTTGCAAGTCTGCATTGTAGTTTCTCCGAAGTTCTGAAATGAATCCGACCTTGTCGTTCGAGCGCATTAACGCTTCGCCGATAAGTACGGCATCGGCGCGAAGCCTGCTTAGAGTTTTCCCGTTTTCCGGAGAAGTAATACCGCTTTCGGCAATAAAAAGCACATCCGGCGGAATGAGTTCGCGCAAAGTTTCCGCAGTGTTTACGTCAACGTCAAAAGTCGCGAGATTGCGGTTGTTGATACCGATAATCTTTGCGCCGGAGTTGACAGCGCGTCGAACCTCCGTATCGCTGTGAGCTTCGGCGATAGCCGCCATACCGAGAGTTTCCGCAAGTTCGCGGAACCGCAGCAGCTCCGCGTCATTGAGAATAGCGCAGATAAGCAATACAGCCGAAGCTCCGAGTGTCCGCGCCTCGTAGATTTGGTACTCGTCAACGGTGAAGTCCTTGCGTAAGCAGGGGAGACGTACGGCTCCCGCAATTTCGCGCAGATATTCATCGCTGCCGAGAAAGCGCGTCGGCTCCGTAAGAACGGATATCGCGGAAGCTCCCGCCAGTTCGTAGTCCTTCGCGATTTCGAGATAGGGGAAGTCCGGAGCTATCAGCCCTTTGCTCGGCGAAGCGCGTTTGACTTCGGCGATAACTGATAAGCCGGGAGCCGCGAGAGCCGCGTAAAAGTCGAATTCAGCGGTCTTTGCGGCTGCTACGCGCTCTCTTGCGGAGGCTGCTAATTCGTCCAGTATCATTTGGATAACCTCACAAACTCGTTCAGGCGGTCGAGAGCGGCTCCGCTGTCGAGGATTCCGCGCGCAGTTTCTATCGCGTCTCCGATTGAAACTTCGGGTCTTGCGATGTGAATCGCCGCCCCGGAGTTTAGAAGTACCGCGTCGCGTTTGGCTCCCTTGTCCTTGCCGGATAGAACGCCGAGTGTGATTTGTGCGTTTTCTTGCGGCGTCCCGCCGACTAAGTCGCTTTTGTCGCAGCGTTTCATTCCGAATTGCTCCGGGGTAAGCTCGTAGGAGGTGAATTTGCCGTCCCGGACTTCGCAAACGCTTGTGGCGGAGCTTGCGGAGATTTCGTCTAAGCCGTCCTGTCCGAAAACTACAAGCGCGCTTTTGACCCCGAGATTTGCGAGAACGTGAGCAAGCGGCTCGACTAAATCCTCCGAGTAAACCCCCAGAAGCTCCATATTGGCTCCGGCGGGGTTTACGAGAGGTCCGAGGATATTGAAAATCGTTCGAATCCCGAGTTCGCGCCGTACGGGAGCTACGTACTTCATAGCTATATGGTAGTTCTGCGCGAAAAGGAAACAGAGATTGATATTTTGGAGCAGCTCGAGGCTTTTCTCCGGCGGAATCGTTATATCCGCGCCGAGGGCTTCGAGAACGTCCGCCGCGCCTGATTTGCTTGAAGCCGCGCGGTTCCCGTGTTTCGCGACCGGGATTCCCGCTGCCGATATTATCATCGCGCTCGTAGTCGAGATATTGAACGAATTCGACTTGTCGCCGCCTGTGCCAACGATTTCCAGTACGTCCATATTGTGCAGGAGCCGTATGCAGTGTTTGCGCATCCCTACCGCCGATGCCGTAATCTCGTCGATAGTTTCGCCCTTGACGCTCATTGCCGCGAGGTACGCTGCCATTTGTATGTCGCTTGCCGAACCTGTCATAATCTCCGTCATAACGGTTTCAGCCATTTCCGGAGTTAGATCTTGCCGTGACGCGGCTCTTATGATTGCTTCCTTAATCATTTCTGTGTTTCTCCTTATGTTAGGATTGTGTAATTTTTCGTATATTAGCGGGCTTTGATAAAATTTTCCAGAATAGTGTTCCCGAGCGGGGTGAGTACGCTTTCCGGGTGGAATTGTACGCCGTACAGTTTGAAGTCCCTGTGGGCTACTGCCATAATTTCGCCGTCCGGAGTGACCGCGGTAACTTTCAGCGATGCCGGAATAGTCTCCGGGATAGCCGCGAGAGAGTGATAACGCGCAACGGTGATAACCTCCGGCAAACCCGCGAAAATCGCGCAGTCCGTATCTATCGACGCTTCGGACTGTTTGCCGTGCATAAGGCTTTTGGCGTAGCTGACGGTTGCTCCGTACACTTCGCAGATTGCCTGATGACCTAAGCAAACCCCGAGAATCGGTATCTTTCCCGCAAACTCGCGGATTACGTCTTCGCAAAGTCCCGCGTCCGACGGTTTCCCCGGTCCCGGCGAGATGATTATACGCTCCGGCTTGCGCTCCGCAATATCCGCAAGTGTGAATACGTCGTTGCGTACGACCTCTATGTCAGGCTCGATAGCTCCCGCCATTTGATAGAGATTATACGAAAAGCTGTCGTAGTTGTCGATAAGCAGAATCATAAGCGCACCTCCGACGCGGATTTTACCGCGTTTACTACTGCCTGAGCTTTGTTTATGCACTCTTCGTATTCGTTTTCCGGTATGCTGTCGGCTACTATTCCCGCGCCGGAACGTACGAAAACTTTATCATTTTTCTTGAACGCGATTCGTATAGCGATACAGGTGTCCATATCACCGTTGAACGCGAGATAGCCGATAGCGCCGCCGTAGATACCGCGCCTGTTGCCCTCGAGTTCCCCGATTATCTCACAGGCGCGGATTTTCGGCGCGCCGGAGAGAGTACCCGCCGGAAGCAGCGCCGCTACAGCGTCCACCGCTCCGTAATCCGGGCGTATTTCGCCGTTAACCGTGGAGCCGATGTGCATAACGTGCGAGAATTTTTCGATTGTCATATATTCCGCTACGTGAACCGAGCCGAATTTTGAGATTTTACCAATGTCGTTGCGCCCGAGGTCTACGAGCATATTGTGTTCCGCACGTTCTTTCGGGTCGGAGAGAAGTTCACGCTCCAGTTCCGCGTCAAGTTCGGGGGTTTTGCCGCGCGGTTTTGTACCTGCAAGCGGAAAGGTTGATACTATGCCGTTTTGCAGCTTGACGAGGGTTTCGGGAGCGGCGCCCGCGATTTCTATGTCGTCGCTCGAAAAGTAAAACATATAGGGCGAGGGATTGCTCCCGCGCAATATGCCGTAGGTTTCGAAGAGACTTCCGTCGGCTTCCGCCGTAAGACTATTTGAGAGTACGACCTGAAAAATATCGCCCTCGCGGATGTAGTGTTTGGCTTTCTCGACCATTTCGCAGTAGCGCGCTTTGTCGAAAAGCGGCGTGAATTCTGTTTTCAGCGCGAGCTTCTTCGGTTCTATCGCTTTGCCGCTTTCGAGAACCCGCCGTAAGCTTTCGAGTTCTGATACCGCGCGGTTGTAGTTTTCGCTTAGCGCGTCTGTACGGACATTTGTGATTAGGTATATCACATTTTCCAAAAAGTCAAAGGCGATAACCTTGTCAAACAGCATTAGGTCAATATCTTTGAAACCCTCGAGGTCGGTTCCTCCGAGGTTCAGCTGAGGTTCGGCGTATCTTATGTAGTCGTAGGAGAAGTAACCGACTAAGCCCCCCGTAAAGGGCGGCAAGCCGTCAACGCGTGGTGAACGGTTATCCGCGAGAATCGCGCGTATCTGCTCCGAGGGGTCGTCTGAACGGAGAGTTATTGACGCTGCGCTTTTGATTTTGACTTCGCCGTTTTTCGCGGTGAATTCCAGCCCCGGGTCGTAACCGAGAAAAGTGTAACGCCCGTGGCGGCTTGAATTCTCCGCGCTGTCGAGGATAAAGCACTGGCGCGAGAGGTTTTTGAGCTTGAGAAAAACCTCCTGCGGGGTTGCGGAACCGATAGGAAGCGTTAGGGAGACCGGCACTAAGCCGTAACCTTCCGCAAGCTTCGCGGTTTGCTCAAATGTTTGCATATAGCACTCCTTTTCTTCGGAGCAAATAAAAATCGCCCCGACAAAATACATTGTCAAGGACGAACGGATCCAGATAACAAGTATCAGATATCAGATATCAGATAGTTTCGTATCTTCCAACTGTTATTTGATATTTGCTCACTGCAAACTATAGTTCGCGGTGCCACCTTGATTCGGGGTTTACACTAACCCCGCACTTTTTGGCACGCTCCGCGCGCGCCTGATAACCTCCGCGGTTCCATTGTAACGTAGCTGATACCGCCGGTTCTCAGCAATCCCGGTTCTCTGTAAGTGCAGCCGCACGTTTTTACTTCCGCATCATCGGTCTATATTGTCAACCATTATAGCACAGCCGTTTTGCTTTGTCAAGAGGGTAATTTTGCAGTGGTCAGTGGTCAGTGGTCAGTGAACAGCAGAGACGAGAGGACGGAGGTTGAGTCCAAACCCCCCGTCTACGCAGCTGACCACTAACCACTGTTCACTGACCACTGCTAACAGCGAAGCACTTCAAATTAACTCGCTTTTGGGTTTGTTCATAAAATGTTTACAATTCACCCTCTTGACAAACAATATTATACAGTTTATAATATAGCCATAAACAACAATATTGACGAAAGGAAGTGACTCTCTATGGCTTTTCACGCGCAGCTGCTTGATGCTTGCGTGCTGGCTAATATCGCTAAGTCGGACGCTTACGGCTATACGCTTACGCAAAACCTCAAGGACGTCGTTAACGTTTCGGAATCTACGCTGTACCCCGTGCTTAGACGTTTACAGTCGGACGCTATGCTCACCTATTACGACCAACCTTATCAGGGGAGGAACCGCCGCTACTACTCAATTACGGAGAGCGGCAGGCAGCAACTCAAAGAATTCTCGCAGCAATGGATAATTTTCCGCGATAAGGTTAACGAACTTCTGGACCCGTTCTATCAATTGCCGGCTTCCGGCTCACAAGCTATCGCTTTGAAAGGAGATGATTCAAATGTCCAAATCGCAGTTTCTTGAGGAATTGGCACATCGGCTGCGTCACTTACCGGAGAATGAGCGCGGGGAGGCTGTGCGCTATTACGATGAGTATATCTCGGATAAAATCGACGAGTCCGCGGACCGCGCAGACATTGCTCCCGCTGAACTCGGTACCCCCGCGGAGCTTGCGGCACAGATTATCGCGGTATGGGCGGAGCAAGCCGAGCCGCAAACTCGGACAGCCGAAAACAGATATACCCGCGATAACACCGAGCGGACGCAAAGTACAACAGCTTACTACGAAGCAAGCGGCGAACAGCGCAAAGATTCCGGCAAACGCTCCGGGTTTAGGACTTTTTGGATTGTTGTTCTCGCGGTCTTTGCTTCTCCGATTGCGCTTCCGATTGGTATCGCGCTTATTGCCGTTGCGATTGCGCTTTTTGTCTCGCTTATAGCGGTTGTAATCTCGGTAGCGGCGGGGGGCGTAGCGGCTATAATCGGCGGAATAGTGACCTTAATCGCGGGATTCGCGCTTATCGGCACCAGTTTTGCCACAACGATATATCTTATCGGTATGAGCTTAGCGGCGGTCGGATTGGGGCTGATACTCGTAAAGTGCGTTACGCTCATCGCTAAGCACGGGGTCGGAGGACTCATCAGTATGCTGACAAACGCCATTAGGAGGTACAAGAAATGAAAAACAACAGAATTTGGCTTATTGCCTTAGGACTAATCCTCGTCGGCGGAATACTCGGCGTCGTAGGTTACGCCAGCGGAGCTTCAACGGGAGTTCGCTGGGATAGAGGCGGAATCCGCGCGATAGGCGGCAGGAACGATTTGCTCGAAATGTCCGATACTTATGATACTGTTTCGAGCATTACAATAGACCACGACGTGGGAAACGTTACGCTCGAACCCTCGTATGACGGGAGCTTCGGATATAGTCTGCAATACAACGATGATATTGAGCCAATTGTTGACTACTCTGACGGAAAACTGAGGATAGTTACGAAAGCGCCTAATTATAACGGCTGGGGCTCTTTCGGCTTTAACATCGGACCTTTCAGCGGGGAATACGAAAATAACCTTACCGTCTACTATCCGGAGGGCGCGGAGTTTTACTTTGGCGATATACAGTGCGCTTTGGGACAAATCTCTATCGACGGAGCGGACTTCGAACGTTTGACCGCGGAAGCCGATATGGGGCAAATCACCGTCAAGAACGTAAACTCCGGCAAAACTGTTGTTATCGCGCATATGGGTAAGGTTGAACTATACGGAGTTACCGCGGGCGCTGCCGATATTACAGCGAATATGGGCGCTGTGGAGTGCCGCGATGTCAGTCTCTCGGGTAATTCAAGCATTGAGCTTAGTATGGGCGCGCTGAATTACCGCGGGACTGTCAGCGGTGAGCTTAACGTAGAGGCTAATATGGGAGCCGTCGAACTGCGGCTCGAGGACGGACTCGACAACTACGACTTTGACTTAGACTGCGATATGGGCAGCGTATACTTCGGCGGACGCGAAATGGGCGGCGACTACACCTCGCGCAGCAGCGCCGCAAACCTGATAAAAGTAAAATCCAATATGGGAGCGATTAAGGTCAGTGAATAGTGAATAGTGAATAGTGAATAGTGAATAGTGAATAGTGAATAGTGAATAGTGAATAGTGAACAGTGAACAGTGAACAGTGAACAGTGGTCAGATAACAGAGACGGGGGTTAGGACGTAGCCTCCGTTACTGTTCACTGTTCACTGACCACTGACCACTGACCACTGAACCACTGACCACTACAAAATCAGGTATAAAGTTTTTCGGATTTCTTACGATAAACATAGTAGGCGGGAAGTCCGGGGAATTATTTGGGAGCTTGCTGAACCGGGTACGCCTTCGCAGCTCACACAATGTACAGCTGACCGGTTTGCAAATGTCAAATATTATTAGTCGGAAGCACGGTTTGCCGCTATTTGTTATCTGTTATTTGCTGACTGTTATTTGGATATGAGAGGTAATTATTATGGCTGTAACACCTTTACGATTTACCGGTATGGCCTCCGGGCTTGATACCGATGCTGTTATCAAGAGTATGATGCAGGTTCAGCAATTGAAGCTGGACCGTCAAATTCGCGCTAAGACTAGCTTAGAGTGGAAGCAGACCGCTAATAACGATGTTTCGGCGCAGCTGAAAACTTTCCGCGAGACGTTTATGTCTACATTGAGCGAAAAGAATATTTTCAGCTCGGCTACGTTTAATGTTTTTGATGTAAAAATGGGCGAGACAAACGCCGCCGCGGTGACCGTCATAGGTTCCTCGGAGGCTCAATCCGGTAACTTTACGATTGATAAGATTACGCAGCTGGCTAAGGGCGCTTCGGTTTCGAGTAAACGCGATACCGCGGTACAGTCTACCGTTACCGATACCTATAAAGACGCGGAGGGCAACGCGGTTTCCGACACCTACAAGGTTTGGGGAAGCTCTGACGGAACCGTACTCTACGAAGATAAGAACGGCGAAATTTTCTCGCGAAGCAAGAAATCCGGCACTCCGGCTGATGGAACCTCACAGTATGAATATAAAAAAGCATATACGAAAGTCACTCCCGAGGGCAATGACTGGTACGCTCTTGCGGATAACGGCACAACGGTTGACCTGACAAAAGGCGTGTTTACCAAAAACGGTGACGGTAATTTCAACGTTAAGAACTCGTGGAACTATAATAACTCCGCTACCGGCTATAAGCTTGACAGCGCGTTGAATCGTCTCAGCACGCCGGAGGGTAAAACTCTTTCGTGGGTTGAGGACGCGCTTGACGGAACCGGCGCGGGAGCTTGGCTCGATTCCGACAGTAAGGTTATGTACCGTCAAGCCAGTGACGGTTCGCTCGGCAAACTTTCATACACCGAATCTAACGGTAAGCGCACCTCAACATTGACGGAGCTGATTCCGCAAACCGCGGGACCGCTCACTAAGGCGACTCATCTCGAAAGCAAAGAGCAGGGCGTTTCCACGGGCAACGGCTTAGCGGGTAAAGACGGTTCCGCGCTTTCCACTAAAATGCAGGATTTGCAGTTCGCGAAAAGTCTGCAGTTTGATAAGAGCGGAAACTTCTCGTTTTCTATCAATAATAAGAGCTTTACGTTTAGTAAGAACGATACTTTGGCTACGGTTATCAACACCGTTAACGCGGATATTACGGCAAATGTCAAGATGTCCTATTCTTCCGCTACCGACGGGTTTTCGATTGAGTCTAAGCTTTCCGGTACTTCCTCCACGCTGAAAATCGCGAACATCTCGGGGAACTTTTTCGGGGTAAACGGAGCCAGCGGGCTTGACATCAACAAATCCGAAGCAGGTCAGAACGCTATATTTACGCTGAACGGCAAAGAAGTTACGCGTGACAGCAATAACTTCACAATCGACGGCATACGCTATGGGCTGAACGCCGTAACGGTTGATCCGAGTGACCCGTCTAAGGACACCGCGATAAAATTCACGCTAAACCGCAATGTTCAGCCCGCGGTTGATAAGATTCGGGATTTTGTAGACGGCTACAACGAGCTTGTGTCGAAACTTACGACGTTGATAACTGAAACGAAAACTCAGGACGAACGCAAGTACACGCCTCTTACTGACGAAGAAAAAACCGGAATGACCGAAGAGCAAATCAAAATGTGGGAAGATACAGCGAAGAAAGGGATTCTTCACAATGACAGCGGGATTCAGAATCTGCTGGGTTCGCTTCGTTCGGCGTTGTTTGACAAAGTATCCGCGGTGGGACTTTCTCCCGCTGATATCGGGCTTAGTACGTACGCTCTTGACTATACAAAAGGCGGGCAAATCGAGCTGAACGAGACTAAACTGCGCGAAGCTCTCGAGAATCGTCCTAACGATGTCGCGAAAATATTTACTGATACTCCTACCTCCGAGAGCGGAACCGCGAAGTATCAGGAAACCGGCTTACTGACGCGAATGATGGACTCGTTTTCGAGTTATAACGTTGGTCCGAACACCACGCTGAAAGGCTCAATACAAATGCAGCTCACGACTATGACGACAAAACTGATTGATATGCAGAATAAATTCGCCGATATGGAAGAGAAGTACTACAAGAAGTTCGCGGCATTGGAATCGGCAATCTCGAAAATTCAAGCTCAGGGCGAATCTTTTGCGTCGATGACGGGAATGTCGGCGTCTTAACAGCTGACAGACTGCGGAGACCGTCTGTGCGGTTGCAGCCGTAACAATTGTCATACTTAACAGCTATAATATGTAACAGAGAGGGAACGAATATGCAGCAGCAAAATTTATCGGCAGCTAACGAAGCCTACCGCCGTCAGAAGATTCTTACGGCGAGTCCCATTGAGCTTATCGTGCTGCTTTACGACGGCTTACATAAGGACATAGCAATCGCGCAGTTGTCAATTGAGAAAAAACAGAACGAGATGGCTCATAAGAAGCTGATTAACGCGCAGGCTATCGTCAATGAGCTGATTAACTCGCTGAATCTTGATTACGAAATCGCGCAGGAATTGCTGCCGCTGTACGAGTTTTTGCATCGTTCGCTGATTGAAGCCAATTCAAGCAAGGACGCGAAAGTCTTGACCGATTTGCTTGAAATCGTTGACGATTTGCGCGCGACTTGGGTTGATGTAGCCGAAAGTACGAGAAAGCCGATACCGCTGTCCGAATTGCGGAAGGCGGGGGAAAGCTCTCTTTCAGCTTTTCGCGCGGCTTGAGGAACGATAAATGACCGAACAACTGGCGCAGAGAATCCTCAGCCTTACGGTAGAACAGGGAAAATACGCCGAAGCCGGCGACTCCGAAGGTTTGAACGATTCGCTCGATAAACGCAAACAGCTCTTGGACGAGTTGCTGGAAGCGGGAGAACTGAACGAAGCCGCTAAAACGCTGCTGCGAAAAGCGGAGGCGTTGAACGTTCCGCTGATGTCAAAAACTCAGAACCAGCTGAAATCACTTCGCGTCGAATACGCTAAGGCTAAACGCGGTTTGGAAAAAGTTGGCAGATATGAGGCAACGTACAGCGCGGTGGAAACAGAATTCAGCCGTAATCTGGACATTGAGGGATAATGGGCAGTGAATAGTGAATAGTGAATAGTGAATAGTGAACAGTGAACAGTGAACAGTGAACAGTGAACAGTGAATAGTGAGAACGCCGCGAAACTTCGGGCTTATTATTCACTATTCACTATTCATTATTCATTAAGTATTGCGTGGGGATAAAATGGCGAAACTTCTATACCACAAGACCGGGCGGCTCCTCTTTACTAAGGAAATGAAGCGGGAGTATACTTTGCTGCTTCCTAATATGCTTCCGTTCCACGGACGTTTGATGCAGCGCTGCTTTGAGCTTCACGGTTATAAGTGTATAACGCTTGAAACTAATCACCGGGGGATTGCCGAGCTTGGGTTGAAATACGTCCATAACGATACCTGTTACCCGGCGCTGCTGGTTATCGGGCAGTTTATTGACGCGCTAAACAGCGGCTTGTACGATGTTAATAAAACCGCGCTGATGATTACGCAGACGGGCGGCGGCTGCCGTGCGAGTAACTACATACATCTCCTGCGGAGAGCGCTGAAGCGTGCGGGTTTCCCGCAGATTCCCGTAGTTTCGCTGAATCTATCGGGACTTGAAAGTAACCCCGGTTTCGGACTGACTTTGCCGCTTATCCGCCAGCTTATCTGCGCTATAATGTACGGCGATGTACTTATGATGCTCGGTAACAAGTGCCGCCCCTACGAGCTTACTCCCGGAGCTGCGGACGCTTTACTCGCGAAATGGGAGGAGCGTTTGGTCGAAGAATTCAAAACCTCCGGCAAGCTCAATTTCAAGACTATGGCGCAAAATTTCCGCGCTGCCGCTAAGGACTTTGCCGCGCTTCCGCGCTCTAACGCGAAAAAAGTCAAGGTCGGCGTAGTAGGCGAAATTTACGTCAAATTTTCGCCGCTCGGTAACAATAACCTCGAAGATTTTCTCCGCAGCACGGGCGCGGAGGTCGTAGTACCGGGGCTTGCGGACTTTTTGATATTCAAAATCGACAACCGCGTGGTGGACACCGGGCTGTACGGCGGGAATCCGTTCAAACCGTTGGTCGCGGGTTTTCTCAAAAACTACTTCGTAAAGTGTCAGCGCGCTATGCTCTCGGCGGTTAGAGAAGCGGGGTTCGAAGCTCCCGCGGAGTTTGCGGAGATTAAAGAACTCGCGATGAAATATCTCGGCGAGGGAAACAAAATGGGCGAGGGCTGGCTTCTGACCGGAGAAATGCTCGAACTTATCCACAGCGGTGTTAACAATATCGTCTGCGCCCAGCCTTTCGGCTGTCTCCCAAATCACGTCGTCGGAAAAGGTATGATTCGCGCCCTTAAAACTGACTATCCGCAATCAAACATAGTAAGCGTAGACTACGACCCGGGAGCGACAAAAATTAACCAAGAAAACCGAATACGCCTGATGATGTCTAATACAGTGAATAGTGAATAGTGAATAGTGAACAGTGACGGGGGTTTAGACGCTTTTCGACGTCTAAACCCCCGTTTCTCGTCCCGCGCCGTGCGCGAGACTGTTCACTGTTCACTGTTAACTGGTAAAGCCGCGTATGCGTTTAGATCCCACGTTGCCGTGTTGCCCGCTTGGAACTCGTAGTATGCTTGGCAGCCTATCATCGCGGCGTTATCGGCGCAGAGAGATAGCGGCGGCATAACAAGGCGCAGTCCGCGGGTTTCGCAGCCCTCCTGTAAGCGTGAGCGGATTGTCGAGTTTGCGGCTACTCCGCCCGCTACCGCGATTGTCCCGTAACCGAAGCGTTCGGCGGCGGTAAAAAGCCGCGGGAGCAGCGCGTCGCTGATAGCGTTCGTAAGAGCCTGAGCAAGCGCGGCTTTGTCGTAGTCCTCGCCCTTTTGCTCAAAGTTGTGAACGAGGTTGACTACGGTGGTTTTGACCCCGGAGAACGAAAAATCGAACTCTTTGCCGTCAACGTTGGCAATGGGAAGTTTGAACTCGGCAAGACGCTCCGGCGAAATTGTCCCTCCGGAGCTTGCGAGTTTGTCAATCGCGGGACCTCCCGGATATCCGAGCCCCATAATCCTCGCGGCTTTGTCGAAACATTCTCCGGCTGCGTCGTCGCGTGTTGTGCCGATAATCTCAAACTCCGTATAGCTCTTGACCGCGGTAATGAGCGAGTGACCTCCGGACACAACAAGACAGAGGAACGGCGGCTCAAGCTCCGGTTCCGCGATATAGTTTGCGGCAATATGACCGCGAATGTGGTGAACGGGAATAAGCGGAAGCTTCAAGCCGAAAGCCAGCGCTTTCGCGAAGTTTACCCCGACGAGCAGCGCGCCTATAAGCCCCGGAGCGTTGGTAACGGCTATCGCGTCCAAATCGTGCTTTGTAAGCCCCGATTTTTTGAGCGCACTGACCGTGAGTTCACGTATAACCTCGATGTGTTTGCGTGAGGCAATCTCCGGAACTACTCCGCCGTATTTCGCGTGGAAGCCGACCTGCGAAAAAATTTCGTCGCAAAGCACCTCTCGGCCGCAGCGAGTTATCGCGGCAGCCGTTTCGTCACAGCTTGATTCGATTGAAAGAATATTCATAGTTACCGTAGCTTAAAGGTCGTCGAAATCGCCTAAATCGTCAAAATCGGCGAAGTCTTTCGTACTGCACTTATCCGAGCATTTGCAGAAAGTTCTCTTGATGTCCGGCACAGCTTTGCTGATTTTATCCCAGAAAACGATAATCAGCGAAACGACCGTAAGGATAGCGAGGATAGTGGAAATAATGTTCAGCACAGCCAGAATTCCGTCCAGCGCGCTTGTTTTCTTCTCTTGCATAATTGAGTAACCTCCATAGTTTGTTATCATTGATATATACATTCTACACTATATGCGCGGATATTGCAAGCGCATTTTGTCAGATAAGCGTATCAACGTTACAGTAACATTGCCCGCAATTCAGCGGAGTTAGCGGCGAAAGCGTCCGCACCGGCGCTTCTTAGTTCTTCTTCCGAGCCGTAGCCGTAGAGTACCGCGATACAGGCTACTCCGTTAGAGTGTGCGCCCTCGACATCGTAGAATCTGTCGCCTATCATAAGCGCGTTTTCCGGGGTAATGCCGTAAACGTTGTCGAGGGCGTACTTAATAACCTGCGATTTTTCTCCGCGTCCGCCCGCGAGTTCATCGCCGGAGACAAAGGAGAATACGTCAAGAAAGCCGAAATGCTCGAGAATCTGTTTAGAGTAAATCAGCGGCTTCGAGCTTGCGATGACAAGCGTTTTACCGGCGGCTTTCAGGTCGCGCAGAAGCTCCGGAATCCCCGGGAAAGGTTCCGCGTCGAAGATGCCGTTACTCTCGTAGTAGCTGCGCATAGAAGTTACCGCGAGCTTTACCGCGCCCTCGTCAAAGCCGTAGACGTCGCGGAATGATACGGCTACGGGCGCGCCCATAAGCTGCCGCAATTCTTCCGCGTCGTTAACCATAATTCCGAAAGATTTCAGCGCGAACTGAAAGGATTTCGCAAGCCCCATAAGGGAGTCGCTGACTGTGCCGTCCATATCGAATAGGATATACTGCTTGTTTTGGAAATTCACTTTTTGTTTTTCTCCTTGGCTTTGCCTTCTTTGCCGCCTACAGCCAGAGTGTAACCGAGACCTACGCAAACTCCGCCGCCGAGTATGTTGCCGAGAGTTACCGGGAGCAGATTATTCAGGAGGAAGTTGCCCCAAGTGAGTCCCTCAGCCGTAAGTCCGTACTCTTTGAGCGCGAAAAGTCCCGCAGGTAGGTAGTACATATTCGCTACGCTATGTTCGTAACCCGATACGACGAACATCATAATCGGGAAGAACAAGCCCATAAGCTTCCCGGGAGCGGTGCTTGCGCCCGAAGCTATCCAGACCGCGATACAAACGAGGAAGTTGCAGAGGATTCCACGTATGAACGCGTCTCCGAACGCCAGATTCGCTTTACCCGCGGCGACTGAAACCGCGTTTGCGGCGAGTTCGCCTCCGAACAGCGAAAAGGTGTGTCCGTAAACCGCAAGCGCGGCGATAAGCACCGAACCGATGAAGTTGCCTATGTAGACGATAATCCAGTTTTTGAGCATCCCCGCGACGGTGGCTTTTTTGTGAACGAGTGAGATGAGAATCAGCGTGTTACCGGTAAAAAGTTCGCTCCCCGCGAGGATTACCATCGCGAGACCTCCGGGGAACACTACCGCGTTAATGAGCTTAGCGTAGGAAGTGCTGCCGAGTGAAACTCCCGCGGTGGTGGCGGCTACACCGGCGAGTGCGATGAATATTCCCGCGAAGAGCGCGAGGACAAAGAGTTTGCCGGGTTTGTTCTTGGTTTTTGCGGTGCCGGTATCGACCCATTTGCTGAGGATTTCCGCAGATGTTAACATAAGGACCTCCAAAGTGTAGATAACAGTTCGGAGTTAGCCGGCTGTTATCCCGAATGTGTGATATATGGTATTATATCCTATTACCGGTAGTTTTGTCAAGTGGCAATAACGCGCTTGATGATTGCTATATGACCTTGACAAGGGCGGGTAAATGTGTTATAATAGACAGATACAAATAATTATGTCGAAAGAAAAGGAGATAACGCTATGCGTAATGACTTTGCGTCGCGGATTGTCGGTGAGGGACTCACCTTCGATGATGTCCTCCTGGTTCCCGCCGAGAGCCTCGTACTTCCGAATGAGGTTTCGCTCGGTACAAAACTTACGAAATCTATCGCGCTCAATATCCCGCTGCTCTCGAGCGCTATGGACACCGTTACCGAATCGCGGATGGCAATCGCAATCGCCAGAGAGGGCGGAATCGGCGTAATCCATAAGAATATGCCGATAGACAGACAGGCGGAACAGGTAGATATGGTAAAACGCTCCGAAAACGGAGTTATCACCGACCCGTTCTATCTCGCGCCCGAGAATACTCTCGGGGAAGCCGACGACCTAATGGGCAAGTTCAAAATCTCCGGCGTTCCGATAGTTTCAAAGGGGAAGCTCGTGGGTATAATAACTAACCGCGATTTGCTCTTTGTCGAGGAAATGGACGCTCCAATCTCCGAGTATATGAC
Source organism: Oscillospiraceae bacterium (assembly GCA_031260685.1). Lineage (GTDB taxonomy): Bacteria > Bacillota > Clostridia > Oscillospirales > Oscillospiraceae > JAISJH01. The sequence goes on from JAISLB010000056.1 coordinate 23,793, forward strand.
TAAGGCGCCGCTCGTTACGGCTCCGATAGGTACGACGCTTCAGGAAGCGAAAGAGATACTCCGCAAGAATAAAATCGAGAAGCTGCCGCTTGTGAATAAAAACAACGTACTCAAAGGCTTAATAACTATCAAGGATATCGAAAAGGCGCTGACTTATCCTAACAGCGCGAGAGACAAAAAAGGACGCTTGCTGGCGGCGGCGGCAATCGGCTTTACTAAGGACGTTCTCGACCGCGCGGGAGCCTTACTTGACGCCGGAGTGGACGCGCTGGTGCTTGACTCGGCGCACGGACATTCACGTAATGTCATCAGCTGTATCTCGCAAGTTAAGGAGAAATACCCCGATGTGCAGATAATCGCCGGTAACGTTGCTACCTACGAGGGAACCCGCGATTTAATCAAAGCCGGAGCGGACTGTGTAAAGGTCGGTATAGGTCCCGGCTCTATCTGTACGACGCGTGTTATCGCAGGTATTGGAGTTCCGCAGATTACGGCTATCGCGGACGCTTCGGAAGCAGCCGCGGAGTTCGGAATCCCGGTTATTGCCGACGGCGGTATAAAGTATTCGGGCGATATCGTGAAAGCTCTTGCGGCGGGTGCAAACTCCGTAATGATTGGTTCGCTGCTTGCGGGCTGCGAAGAAAGTCCGGGAGCTACCGAAGTTTACCAAGGGCGGCAATTCAAGGTTTACCGCGGAATGGGCAGCCTTTCGGCAATGGCGGTGGGTTCGACTGACCGCTATTTCCAGCAGGACAGCAAAAAGCTCGTTCCCGAAGGTGTTGAGGGACGCGTAGCCTATAAAGGAGCCGTGAGCGAAACTGTCTACCAAATGATGGGCGGTTTGAGAAGCGGTATGGGTTACGTAGGTTGCGGCGATATAGACAAGCTCCGCAAAGAGACAAAATTTGTGCGTATAACAAACGCGGGACTGCGTGAAAGTCATCCGCACGACATACATATAACTAAGGAAGCTCCGAACTATTCGTCAAGCGAAGAGTAACAAGCAATGAATAGTGAATAGTGAATAATGAATAACGAGAACGCACGAAACCTATTATTCACTATTCATTATTACCTATTCATTGCAGTAAAGAGGTGTTTATGGCTGCAAATACGAAACGTGCTCTCGTGGTAGAGGACGAAGCGAATATCGCGGAGCTGATAACGTTATACCTTGAGAAAGACGGCTTTGACGTTCGTACCGCTTCGGACGGTTTGGAAGGTCTCAAAGCCGTTGACGACTTTAATCCGACGATTATACTTCTTGATATAATGCTGCCCAAAATGGACGGCGTATCACTGCTGAAGCGGCTTCGCGAGGAACGGATTATGACGCCCGTAATCTTTCTTACCGCAAAGGGCGAACAATACGACAAAGTCAGTGGCTTGGACCTCGGAGCCGACGACTACGTGACGAAACCTTTTCAGCCGAAAGAGCTCGTAGCCCGTATTCACGCAGTACTCCGCAGAGCCGAGGGAAGCGTTCCCGCGAAAGAACGTAAGCTCGATTTCGACAAGCTCACAATCAATATGGACACCTACGAGCTTATTATCAACGGACAAAAAGTGGACGCTCCGCCGAAAGAAATGGAGCTGCTGTTCCATTTGGCGGCTTCCCCGAATAGAGTTTTTACGCGCAATCAGCTGCTGGACGAGGTTTGGGGCTTCGACTATTTCGGAGACAGCCGCACAGTTGACGTACACATTAAGCGGCTCCGCGAAAAGCTCGAGGGCGTGAGCAACAGCTGGGCGGTGAAAACGGTCTGGGGCGTAGGCTATAAATTTGAGACAACAGGTTGAGCGCGGGAGAGAGGTCAAACTATGGAAGTAGCGAGAATCACAAGCGGAGGTCAGGTCACTGTACCAATTGGAATCCGCGATAAACTGGGGTTGAGCGGCGGCGGCAAGATAGTCTTTTGGGAGGACGCGGGCAGAATCGTAGTCGCAAATGCCGCAAAAAGCGTGTTTGACGATATGCGGACAGCCTTTGCGGGAGAAGCCGAACGCCTCGGACTGAAAGACGAACAGGACGTTGCCGCTTTGGTAGACGAAGTGCGTGAGGAAATGTGGAACGAATGTTATGCGTATAATGCTTGATACAAACGTGATTATTTCTGCTTTTGTGCTGTCGTCGCAGCCGCTGACTAAGATGATAGATGTAATATCCGAAAACCATACTATAGTCCTCTCAACGTATGTTATAGCCGAGTTAAAGCGGGTTGTGAGAGAAAAGTTTCCCGATAAGTACAGTCTGGTTGAGAACTTTTTGCAAAGGCTTGATTTTGAGCTTGTTTATACTCCTGAGGTAATTGATAAATCGAAGTTTCCGGAAATCCGGGACAAAAAGGATTTACCGATTCTGGTTTCCGCGATTATTGAAAATGTCGATATTCTTATCAGCGGGGATAAAGACTTTATCGCTGTGAATGTCGAACGCCCTGAAATACTTACGTCAAAGAGCTTTGTTGATAAATATTGCTGAAAAGCTGCTAATCTTATTTACCGGGAGAATAACAATGCGTGAACTACCTAAACAATATGACCCTAAGGACACCGAGAGCCGTATCTATCAGCTTTGGGCTGACGGAGGTTACTTCAGGGGTGTCGTTGATACTGACAAAGAGCCGTTTTCTATCGTTATTCCGCCGCCTAATGTTACGGGGCAGCTTCACCTCGGACACGCCTTTGACAATACCGTTCAGGACATACTCACGCGCTGGAAGCGTATGTCGGGTTATGCCGCGGTGTGGATTCCCGGAACTGACCACGCGGGTATCGCCACGCAGATTAAAGTCGAGGAGGAGCTCCGCAAAGAGGGACTTACGCGTTACGACTTAGGGCGCGAGGCTTTTACGGCGCGTGTCTGGGACTGGAAAAATAAGTACGGGAGCCGCATTATCGAACAGCTCAAACTGCTTGGTTCCTCCTGTGACTGGAGCCGCGAACGCTTTACGATGGACGAGGGTTGTTCGGCTGCTGTCCGCGAAGTCTTTGTACGCTTATACGAAAAAGGTCTGATATACAAGGGTAAGCGCATTATCAACTGGTGTCCGGACTGTACCACAGCGCTCTCCGACGCGGAAGTCGAACATGAGGAGGAACCCGGCAAACTTTGGCATATCCGCTATCCGTTTAGTGACGGCAGCGGCTACCTTACTATCGCGACTACGCGCCCGGAGACAATGCTCGGTGACACGGCTGTCGCTGTAAATCCCGCGGACGAACGTTATACCGCGCTTATCGGCAGAACGCTTACGCTTCCGCTTGTCGGAAGAGAGATTCCGGTAATTGCCGACGATTACGTAGAAACTGACTTCGGTTCGGGCTGCGTTAAGATTACGCCTTGTCACGACCCTAACGACTTCGAGGTGGGACAGCGGCACAATCTTCCGCAGGTGTTGATAATGGACGACAACGCGAAAATTATCAACGGCGGTGACAAATACAACGGACTTGACCGCTACGAAGCGCGTAAACTGATTGTAGCGGATTTAACGGAACTCGGACTTTTAGAGAAAATCGAGGAACACGTTCACAATGTCGGTAAATGCTACCGATGCGGAACTACCGTTGAGCCTATTACCTCGCCGCAGTGGTTCGTTAAAATGGAGCCGCTTGCTAAACCCGCTATCGACGTGGTTCGCGAGGGGAAAATGAAGTTCGTGCCGGAGCGTTTCTCGAAGATTTATCTCAATTGGATGGAGAACGTACGCGATTGGTGCGTTTCGCGGCAATTGTGGTGGGGACATCAAATTCCCGCTTGGTACTGCGCGGATTGCGGCGAGATAACAGTTTCGCGCACCGACCCCGACAAATGCGGCAAGTGCGGGAGTACAAATATCGAGCGCGACCCGGACGTTCTGGATACTTGGTTTAGTTCCGCGCTGTGGCCCTTTGAAGTTTTCGGCTGGCCGGAGAAAACACCGGAGCTTGATTTTTGGTATCCTACGACCGTTGTCACGCCCGGCTATGACATAATATTCTTCTGGGTAGCCAGAATGATATTTTCGGGCGTTGAGCATATGGGCGATGTGCCGTTCCATACCGCGTACATTCACGGTCTTGTCCGCGACGAGCAGGGACGCAAAATGCAAAAATCCCTCGGCAACGGAGTTGACCCGCAGGAGATAATCGACAAATACGGCGCTGACGCGCTGCGAATGAATATGATTTCAGGCAGTTCGCCCGGAAACGATATGCGCTTCGTAACGGCAAAATGCGAGAACTACCGCAACTTCGCGAATAAGCTCTGGAACGCTTCGCGCTATGTTATGATGAACCTCGACAAGGAACAGCCGGAGCGTACTACCGATGAGGACAGATGGATTCTCGGCAAGCTCAACCGTTTAGCCGGTTCTATGGCGGAAAATCTCGAAGCTTACGACCTCGGTATCGCCGCCGGGAAAATCTACGACTTTATCTATGACGATTTCTGCGACTGGTACATTGAGCTTTCGAAATCCGGCGTTAACCCGAAGGTTCTGACGGAGGTTTTGAGCGGGGTGCTGAAGCTTCTGCATCCGTTTATGCCGTTTATCACGGAGGAAATCTGGCAAACTCTCAAAAACGGCGAATCCGCGCTAATCGTTGAGAGTTATCCGCTGTTTGACGCTGAATTCGACAAGATTGCGGAGAATCAGGCGGCGTTTGTCAATATCGAGGCGCTGATAGCCGCTGTACGTGCTTTGCGCAGTGTCCGCGCGGAGAAGAACGTTCCCGCGGGTACCAAATCCGCGCTGTATATCGTTACCGATAAGCGCGAACTGTTTGAGAGCGTGGAGAAACACCTTAAGAAACTCGCGTATGTAACCGATATATATTATAGGGAGCCTGATATTGACTGTATAACGGCTGTAACGCCCGAAGCGAAGCTTTGTCTGCCGCTTGCGGACTTAGTGGACCTCAAAGCCGAAGCCGCCAAACGCGAAAAGGAGCTTGCGAAAGCCGTCGCTCTGCGTGAGCAATTGTCCGCAAAGCTCGCTAATCCGGGCTTCACTGAAAAAGCCCCCGCTAATGTAATAGAAGCGGAGCGCGAACGTCTCTCAAAAGCCGAAGCGCTGATACGTCAGCTATCGGCGTAGGAGAAATATGTTACAAATCGGCATAGACGTCGGAGGTTCCACGACAAAACTTGTCGGGCAACGTCCTGACGGTTCAATTTTTGGTATGACGCAGGTTCGCGCGGCGGATCAGGTGACTTCGCTCTACGGGGCAATCGGAACGTTTTGCCGGAGTGAGAACGTACAGCTGTCGGATATTGCGGAGATTGCGATAACCGGCGTCGGAGCGCAGCTGTTTGAGGATTCGGTCTACGGAATACCGCTCCGGCACATTGACGAATTCAAGGCGATTGGGCGCGGGGGACTGCTGCTCTCCGGTCTTGACGCCGCGATTGTAGTTTCCTGCGGTACGGGAACAGCTTTTGTACGCGCCTCCGGAGATAAGACGGCGCGAATCGGCGGAATCGGAATCGGCGGCGGAACGCTTATGGGCTTGTCGCATCTGCTCCTCCGCGAGGACGATATACACCGCGTTTCGGATTTGGCTTCGCGCGGAAACGGCGGTAACGTCGATTTACTAATGAGCGCGATAAGCCGCGAAGCAATCCCCGGGCTTCCCGACAGCGCGACCGCGAGTAACTTCGGCGCTGTCAATCCGACGACAAGCCGCGAGGATTTGGCGCTCGGGATAACGAATCTCGTTACTCACAGCGTTGGTATGCTTGCCGTATTCGCAACGCTGAATGACCCCGACGGTATACGCGATATAGTTCTGACAGGCAGCGTAGCGGAGCTTCCGCAATGTGCCGCGGTAATGACGGCGTTGACGGCTATGACCGGTGTGCGCTTCCGCATAACGGAAAATGCTCCCTACGCCACGGCAATCGGAGCGTTGGCAGTGGTTGGTTAGCAGTGGTCAGTGGTCAGTGGTCAGTGGTCAGTGGTCAGTGGTCAGTGAGCAGTGGTTAGTGGTCAGTGAGTAGTTGGGGAATTCGCGCAATTCCCGTTCCGCATCTTTCGTCCTACTGACCACTGAGCACTGATCACTGCAAACGGCAAAAGAGGTTATTATGGCTCTTAAAGTTCAAAGCGCGGCTTCTCCTACGCCCGCTAGTAGTACTGTTCGGACAGCCGCTTCCGCGGAAGTTCCAGCCGACCGCTCCGTGCTTTTTCGCAGAACGCTTACTCAAGCCTCCGGAGAAGCCCGCGAGGAGCATTTGCGCGCGCTGATTGCCAAAATCGACGACCAAGCGGCGCGGCTCTCGGAACATACGGACGTTGCGGAGTTTGCGCGTTATAGGCAGTATATTAAAGACTTTCTTGACGACCTCGTGAGCAATGGCTACGAATTTGATAAACAGTCGGTATTCAGCGGGCGCGGGAGAGCGCGCTACCTTGTAACTGTTAAAACTGTAAATGAAAAGCTCGACCAGCTTGGTAAAGAGGTACTCTCCGGACAGGCGGATAATCTCTCGGTACTTCACGCCACTGATGATATTCGGGGCTTGATATTGGATGTATTCACGTGAAAAATGAATTAGAACGGCTGAAAGCCGAAATCGAACGGCACAATAAACTATATTACGAGCAGGACGCGAGCGTCATACCGGACAGCGAGTATGACGCTCTGGTTCGGCGTGTCCGTGAACTCGACCCTGATTTTGACAGCGAACGCAAAATCGGCGGAGCGCTCAGCAACCTTTTTGCGCCTGTACGTCACGAGATAGCGCTCGAGAGTTTGACCGATGTATTCTCAATCGCGGAGGTGGACGCTTTTGCCGCTAAGGTCGGAGCCGCTTCCTACTGTACGGAACCTAAGGTTGACGGACTCTCGGTTGCGCTAAGCTATGAGAACGGACTTTTTGTTCAGGGCGCGACACGCGGAGACGGAACGACGGGAGAGGACGTTACAGCGAATCTGCTGACAATTGCTGATATTCCTAAAAAACTCGCGTACAAGGGAAAACTTACCGTCAGGGGAGAGGTTTACCTAAGCCGCGAGGTTTTTGAACGTCTTAACTCGGAACGTGAAGCAAACGGCGAAAAACTATTCGCCAATCCGCGTAACGCAGCCGCCGGAGCCTTGCGCCAGAAAGACCCGGAGGTTACGCGGAGCCGTGAGCTTAGCTGCGTAATATTCAATCTTCAAGCCGCGGAAAGAACTTTTGCACGTCACAGCGAAACTCTCGATTTTCTCAAATCGCTTGGGTTTAACGTGATCCCGTATAAGCTTTGCGCTTCTCCGGAGTCGGCAGCCTCGGAGATTGAGCGAATCGGCGAATCGCGCGGAGACTTTCCCTTCGGTATTGACGGCGCGGTGGTCAAAATCGACGATATAGCGCGGCGGGCGGCTCTCGGTTCGACCTCCCGCGTTCCGCGCTGGGCTGTCGCGTATAAATATCCGCCGGAGGAAAAACAGTCGAAGCTGCTGGACATTGTCATACAAGTCGGTAGGACGGGAGTTCTCACCCCGAAAGCCGTTATTGAGCCGGTTACGCTTGCCGGAACTACCGTTACTAATCTTACGCTCCATAACTTTGATAATATAGCCGAGAAAGATATTCGGCTCGGCGACACTCTTTTGGTTCGCAAAGCAGGCGAAATAATACCGGAGGTTATAGCCGCAGTATCGCACGCTGACGGTTCCGCGCCCTACGTAATCCCCGCGTATTGCCCGATATGCGGCGGAGCTGCGGAGCGGGACGCTGAAGAGTCCGCGCTTCGCTGCGTCAACAGCCTTTGTCCCGCGCAGTTAATCAACGGCATTGTGCATTTCGCGTCCAAGGGAGCTATGGACATTGACGGTTTCGGACCTGCTGCCGCGGAAGCTCTGACAAACGCGGAGCTGATAAAAAGCTGCGCCGATATATACAGTCTGACGCTTGAACAGTTGTCCGAACTTCCCAGATTCGGGAAAAAATCCGCCGAAAAGCTGTTGAAAGCCATCGAAAGCTCTAAGCGGCAGGGTTTGGCGCGATTGCTGACGGGTTTGGGAATCAGACAGGTTGGAACCTCCGCGGCAAAAGAACTTGCGCGAAACTTCGAAACCCTCGAAGCCTTGTCGAAGGCTGCCGCGGAGCGGCTTTCGGCTATCGACGATATAGGTCCCGTAACCGCGGGCTATATAGTTGAGTGGTTTGCGAATCCGAAATCGATTGAGTTAATCGAGAAATTCCGGCAAAGCGGCGTGGATTTTGCGTCTAAGGAATTGTCGGCGGTAGGCCGGAAGCCGCTTCTCGGTAAAATATACGTGCTGACGGGAACACTTTCGCGGTATACCCGGGAGGAAGCAGCGTCAAAACTTGAAGCGCTCGGGGCGAAAGTCAGCGGCTCCGTATCGTCTAAGACTACCGCGGTAATAGCCGGAGAAGCTCCCGGCTCCAAAGCTGATAAAGCCGTAAAACTCGGGATAGACGTATTGAGCGAGGAAGATTTTGAGAGTCTGACAGCTGATATTTGAGATTTATTCAGTTGGGGTATTGACAATTGACCTATGTATGTGTTATGCTTAGCTAGTTATTCGAAATCAGTCGAATTAACAAACTATTAACACTGGGAGAACATATTATGAACACATCACATTGTACACTGCTGAAAAGAGTTTCAGCGCTTGTTCTTGCGCTCGCCTGTGCGCTGACTTTTGCGGCTTGCGCTAAAACAGAGGGCGGAGCGGCTTCTACGGCTGCCGGTACCGCTGCCGACGGCGGAGAAACCGTTGACTACGGTAATGTCACGCCGGGCGTTCTTAAAATCGGTATGGAAGTGGGCTACCCGCCTATGGAGTATCTCGCGGAGGACGGCTCGACTATAACAGGCTTTGACTATGAGCTTGGTCTTGAAGTCGGCAAGAAGCTCGGGCTTGACGTAGAATTCGTGGATACCGCTTGGGAAGCTATCCTGACTTCGCTTGACAGTAACCGCTATGACGTGGTTATGTCCTCGCTTAGTATTACCGCGGAGCGGCAGGCTAATTACAACATCACTAAGCCTTATATCGCGAATAATCTCGTTCTCGTCACGGTATCAGGTTCCGGTATTGATTCTACGGAGAGTTTAGCGGGGAAAAGGGTTGCTACGCAAACCGAAACTACCGCCGACGACTATATGAACGAACTCATCGACGGCGGACTAAATCTCGCGGGTTACAACGTATACGAAAAGGTTATCAACTGCTTCGACGAGCTGAAACTTAACCGTATTGACGCGGTTATGGTGGATAAAGTCGTTGCGCTGTATTACCTCGCAAACTACTCGGAGCTTGAAGTCGTTTGGGAAAGCGACACTCCCGAACCACTCGGAATGGGACTGAAAAAGGGTAACGACGTTCTGACTGCCGCAATCGAAAATGCAGTTGACGAGCTTTACGCCGAGGGAACTATCGCGGCGATTGCTAACAAATACTTCGGCAGCGACATAACAGCGGGAGTACGTAAATAGGTTAACGGCATACAGCGGACGGTTGCACTGACCGGCTTTTCGCGGAGTCTTTTGCAACTGTCCGCTGTTAACTGTAAACCGGACAGCGGGGATAAGATATTTTGTTCGAATCAATACTGCACGGGCTAAGACAAATAGCCGGGTGGATTATCCCGCTTGCGCAAGCCGCGGAAGTCACACTCGCGCTCTCGGTTATCTCCGTCGTTATCGGCATAATCGGCGGCGTATTCATAGCGCTCGGGCGCATTTCGCGCGGCAAAATTCTCAAGCGGATTTGCGGCGCGTACATCTTTGTCTTCCGCGGGACGCCGCTTTTGATGCAGCTGTTTTTCCTGTGGACTGCATTGCCGCTTGCTATACCCGCGCTTACTATGCAGAATCGCTTTCTCGCGGCTGTGATAGCGTTCTCGCTGAATTCCGCGGCTTATCAGGCGGAGATTATCCGCGCGGCTATTCAGTCTATCGACCCCGGGCAAATGGAAGCCGCTAAGTCGCTGGGGCTGACTTACAGCCAAGCTATGCGGCTGATAATTTTCCCGCAATCTATCAAGCGGCTCGTACCGCCGATTGGCAACGAATTCATTATGGTGCTTAAAGATACTTCGCTTGTGCAGATGATTTCGCTTGTCGATTTGATGAAAAAGACGAACCAAATCCAGTCCTCGGCGGCGACTGCGTTAGTCTATCTGCCGTCCGCCGTAATGTACCTGATTTTCACGGGAGTGTTCACGTGGCTATTCAACAGACTGGAAAAACACCACGCGAGATATGAGTGAATAAGTAATAGTGAATAGTGAATAATGGGCGAACTACAGACTTTGCGTATTTTCTTGCTGTAGTGGGACCAATCAGTTACCACTATTCACTATTCATTATTTACTATTAGTTGGAGGTAATTATGCCGCTTATTGAGACGCAGAATATTACGAAACGCTTTGGGGAGCTTGAGGTTCTCAAGGGGATTTCGCTTACTGTGCAAAAAGGTGAGACTATCTGCGTTATCGGACCCTCCGGCGCGGGTAAGTCTACGTTTTTGCGCGCGCTGAACCACCTCGAGTCTATAACGAGCGGAAAAATTATCATCGACGGCGAAGTTCTTGACGACCGCGAAAACGGTATCAACAAATCAATATTGACAAAACAGCAGGAAAGCGACATTCTCCTCGAAATGGGTATGGTATTCCAGCGTTTCAATATTTTTCCGCACAAAACGGTTCTTGAGAACGTGGCTTTGGCGCCGGAGAAAGTCCGCAAAGTTTCCAAAGCAGACGCTGAGAAACGTGCCCGAGACCTGCTCGAAACAGTGGGACTGACGGATAAGACTGACGTTTATCCCGCGAAACTCTCCGGCGGTCAGCTTCAGCGCGTAGCGATTGCCCGCGCCTTAGCTATGGACCCGAAGATTATGCTTTTTGACGAACCTACGTCGGCTCTTGACCCGGAGCTTGTCGGCGAAGTTCTGAACGTTATCCGCAAGCTTGCCCAGGACGGTATGACGATGCTGATTGTAACCCACGAGATAGGTTTTGCGCGCGATGTGGCTGACAGCATAGTATTTATGGCGGACGGGCTGATACTGGAACAGGCTCCCCCGGCTGAAATCTTTGCGAATCCCAAGAATGAGAAAACTAAGTCGTTCCTGCAAGCCGTGCTTTAGACAGATAGCAGATAGCAGATAGTAGATATCAGATAGCCGAGGTTGGACGTAGGTTGCGTGGATAGCCGCACCGGAGCGCACTGACGGGTGAAGCGGAAAGGTTAAATGCTGCATAAACATATAAAGCTTATCTCCGGAATCGGACTGCTGCTCGCCACGATTATCTGGGGGAGCAGTTTTGTTGTGATGAAATACTCGGTGGAAACGTTTCCGCCGGGCTACCTGATAGCCATACGATTTACAATGGCGGGACTCGCTGGCGCACTCGTATTTGCCAAAAAGTGGCGCGGATTGCGCAAATCTGACATATATTCCGGAGCGTTAGCGGGTTTTTGGCTTGGGGTGAGCTATCTCCTGCAAAACTATGGGCTGAAATACACTACCGCCAGTAACAACGCGTTTATAACGACTTTTTACGTTATAATCGTTCCTTTTCTATGTTGGGTCTTTAATAAGGACAAAATCCGCGCGATACATATAGTGACGGCTGTAATCGCGCTTTGCGGAATCGCGCTTCTTTCGCTGAATAACGAGGGCGGGAGCTACGTACCGCGCTTCGGCGATGTACTGACCTTGGGGAGCAGCGTGACCTTTGCGGCGCATATACTGGTACTCGCGAGAACCGCCGGAAAAGTTGACGTATTCCGCTTGTCGGTGCTGCAATTATTGTTCGCGGCAGCGGTGTTGTGGATATTCGCCGGGATATTCGAGACTTTCCCGGCTCCGGAGCTTTTTACCCCGGGACTGTGGCTGTCGCTGTTATATCTTGCGTTTTTTGCCACGCTTGCGGCTTTTGTGTTCCAAACGTTAGGCGCGAAGCATTTGCCGCCGATGACTGTTTCGATACTGCTTTCGCTCGAGTGCGTTTTCGGAGCAATTTTTTCGATAGCGATATTGGGCGACCCGCTTACGGGGCAGATATTTGCGGGTTTCATACTTATGTTCGCGGCTTCGGTGATTTCAATCAGGAACTCGTGACTACGGAGGACAGGAGCAATGAAAAAACCTTACAACGCCGATAGGACTGTCCGCGACTACGTGCCGGAAGTGCTGCTTGCTCCGAAACCGCGCGGCAACGGAGCGATTCTTACGGCAATGATAATCCTGCTGCTGCTGATGATAACTTCGCTGGTTGTCAAGCACACGCTGTATAAACCTATGAGTTTGGTCTTTACCTTGGCGGTATTGGCTGTATGTGTAGCCGCAACGGTATACTGCGCGAAACGCGCGCTGCAGCGGCTGACACTGCAGCGGAAGTTTCTGCTGAATGGCGCGTATATGCAGTCGGAGAAGTCAAGCAAAAGGATATACAGAGGCAGAATCGTGGTTATAGCGGTTTTGGTTATTGAGTTTGCGTTTCTCGCGCTTGTTATTTGGCTTGGGATAAGCGACGGATTCACGAAGTTTACGGACTTAGATATGGCGTTTTCGCTGTCGGTGTTCTATCTTAACACTAATAATCTCTTGCTGAACCCGGTAACGGGACTTAGCGGCGTTGTACCGCTTATATTCTGCGACGATAGGTTCTACTCGGGAGGTTTTGAGGTAGCCTACGCGGGACTGTCAGTAACTTCAAGAACGAAGATTAGCGGCTCACCGGTAAAGACGGTTTCGGCGGTATTCTGCAAAGACGGCGAGGAAGCCGGACACGACCTGCTGAAAATTGAGGACTTCCGCTATCTCGAAAGCATACTCGGCGCGTTCGAACAATACGCCGGAGGTGTGAAGTAGAGTTAAAAAAGCGGCGCGGCGGGTATTTGGAAAATAGCACTTGACAAATCTTGCGAATTGGTGTATTATATTGATACTGTCGGTAAGAGTATACATTAGGTCGTGAAAAGACAGCGCAAAACCGTCCGCAGACGAAAATTGTCAAATTTATACAGGGAGGTACAGTGCTATGACAATCTCTCGTTTAGTAATAGACCAGCAATTTGCCCAGCTCGGGGTTAAGTTTACCCCTGCCCAAATGACTGTTTCGACTAATATCGTTGCTCCTGAGATTGATACGGAGACTTCTAAACCTAAGATAGATTCGGAAGTTCCCGCGTTTACGCTGAATTTCTCGAAGCTAATGAGCGATGTCGGAGTCGCTACACCGTCCGAAGCTACTGACCAATACGCCGGAAAGGGCTTGGACACGTCGATTCAGGGGACTCAAGTCGCTGCAAACGACGGCGACTATCTCGCTTCCACGGATAAACCCGGCGATAGGGTGGCGCAAATCGCAAAGCAGCACAATCGTCCGAAAATGCCGGAAACGAATGTCGCGTCGATACCTAAGGCGCCTCCGCAGATTACGTGGAGTAAGGGTTCGGTGAATATAAATTGGTCGGACCATAACGTCAACATCGACTGGAACTCAAACTATCTGCCGGAGATAAAAATTGACCCGCGGGCTTCGGTAGAGGTATATTTGAGGAATCAGCCGAAAATAACGATAAGCGTTGAGGAATCGCAGCCGTTTGAGGCGCGTTATATCAACGAGAAGCTTTAACGCCGTTCAGCCGGATTGCCGCGAAAGTCCGCGCCGTAGAGGGTTTATAGCCGCAGCGATTGTCAAACGTAACAGCTATAATAAGGGAAATCTAAGATAATGAGGAACACTTAATGACAATAGATACCGTTCGCTTCGGTCAAGTTGAGATTGACCCGTCAAAGATTTGGGAATTCACCGAGGGCTTGCCGGGGCTGGAAGATGAGCGCCGCTTCGTACTGCTCGAATTCGAAGAGAGCAAGCCTGTGGCGTGGCTGCAATCAGTTGACGACGTAGACGTCTGTCTGCCTGTGACTGATACGTTCCGCGCATT
>JAISLB010000060.1 GCA_031260685.1 Oscillospiraceae bacterium
TATTACAACCGTGGAGCGTTCGTTAGCTTTCAAGCTGCGTTCTTCCATAGTTACGGTGTATAGGTGATTTTTGACAAGCTCCGAACCGCTCTCGAGAATCGTCCCGTCGGTAGCATCGATAAAACCTGGACTCGACGGAGCTACGCAGCTTACGCTGCCGATACGGTGGATTATTTCTGTGCCGATGTCGCACGTAACAGTAGAACCGGCGTCAAGCGCGAGGACAACGTATCTTGCGCCCACGGGGTTAGTAGTTTTCAGCTCGTCCAGCCTGCCATTGAGCGAAGCCGCCAGCGCGTCAAGCTTTGTTTGCGTATCAGCGGTAGCCGCGTCCGTAATTTCTTTCGTGAGAATGTCGTTGATATAGCTCAACGTAACGAGCGGGTCGGCTTCGGTACCATAGTTGGAAGCGGCAATACCCCATATCCCCGCGATAGTGACAAGCACCAGCGAAACCGCCAAAATAGGGACAATATGTTTGCGAATAGTTTTCAATGTGGTAATCCTCATTTCAGATTTGCAAGTTCGCGGCAGCCGCGGAATCTATTTTCTGCTAACTAAACAAGTGATCCAGCAGAATTTTTATCCCGATTGCGATAATCATTATGCCGCCGGCTATTTCAGCTCTCCGTTTATATTTTGCCCCGAATTTCGCGCCGATAAGCACTCCCGCCGCGGATAATATGAACGTAGTCAAGCCGATAAGCGCGGCAGCGGGGATTATTTCAACCTTCAGAAACGCGAACGATACTCCGACAGCCAAAGCGTCAATACTCGTCGCTATCGCAAGCGGAAGCATCTTCGCGGCATTGAGAGAGCCGTCGGGTTCGCCGTCCTCACTTTCGTGCAACGCTTCCCAGAGCATTTTGCCGCCTATTACGGTCAGCAGTACAAACGCAATCCAATGGTCCCAGTTTTCTATTAAAGCGGCAAAGCGCGACGCTACTAAATAGCCTATTATCGGCATTACAGCCTGCGAAACCCCGAAGTATAAGCCTACCGTAATGAGCTGCCGCGGTTTTATTTTCCGCAGCGCCAGCCCTTTGCATATCGCAATCGAAAACGCGTCCGCGGATAAGCCGATTGCGATAAGTAACAGTCCGCTGAAATCCAAATCGTAAACCCCTAATCGTTTCTAACTTCGTTGCGAAGATATGACAGCATATATTGCGGAATACTTGTCAGCGCGGCTTGCTGTGAAACTCCGCCGTATTCGTAGGCTTTGCGCGGCATCCCGTAAACTACGCAGCTGGCTTCGTCCTGACCGATAGTGTAGCTGCCTTTGCTTTTCATTCGGAGCATCCCCGCGGCTCCGTCAGCTCCCATTCCGGTGAGAATAATTCCCATCGATTGCCAGGCGTATTCGTCAGCTACGGAATTGAACAGTACGTCCACCGAGGGGCAATGTCCGTTGACTTTTGTGGTGTTACCGAGAACGGTATACAGCGAGTTGCCTTTTTTCTTTATCAGCAGATGTTTATCTCCGGGAGCGATATGTATCGTGTTAGGCAAAATCTGAACGTTGTCCTTAGCTTCGGTAACTCTATACGGAAGCTCTTTATCAAGACGTTCGGCATAGAGCTGGGTAAAGACCGGCGGCATATGCTGCACGACGACCATTCCGGGCATATGCGGCGGCAAAAGGTGGAACAGCTTAGCAAGAGCTTCCGTACCTCCCGTGGACGCGCCGATGGCTATCAGCTTAGTCGTGAGTACGTTCGGAGACAGCTGCGCGCCGGTAATGAAAGGTTTCGGAGCAAACTGCGACAGCTTGAATTTGTTTTCGTTGTTAATCTGCGGAGTGTCTTCGGTAGCCGCCAAACGTTTCACCCGCGAGATAATTTGCGAGGTGGGAGGAGCGGCGTGACCCGCGAGCGACAGCTGTTCAAGCTTAGGGTCGCGGAGCAGGCGGGACTGCTGAGTAGGCTCGGACACGAGAAGTATCCGCGCCGGCATACCGCGAAGTATTTTCGTCACGCAGTTGTGTTCTTTATCTCCGAAAAGAGGAGAGTAGAACACTATAACATTAGGGCGGAATGACTGCACACCTCTCACTATTTCCTCGGGAGGCAGCGAGAACCGCTGAAAAACTATTGAGTGGTCTGCGCTAAGAGTTTCCGCGAGAGAATAAGCGCGCGCGGCGCCCGGTTCCGCTAATGCTACTTTTATTGTTCCCTGCATTCTCAATCCACCCCATTTTTTTACAATGAATAGCTGATAATGAATAGTTTTTAATTATCATAGCTAATGCCGGAGGACAATCTGATTGCCGGTCAATTTTTCACTATTCACTGTGCGTTATTCACTGTTTCCGGTATATTGCGGGCTTTATTTGCTGAAACCGCGGGTTTATACCGGAGAGTGTTTCGCTCATTCCTATGAACAGATAACCTCCCGGCTCAAGAGCGTCGAAGTATTTGTCAGTCAGTTCCGCCTTAGTCGCGTTATTGAAGTATATCATAACATTGCGGCAGAATATGATATGGAACTTCTTCTTGAAGCGGGTAAACGGCTGCATTAGGTTAAACTGACCGAAGATTACCTCGTTTTTGAGGAACGGCTTTATCGCGTATTCTACTTCGTCGTGCTGATTCTTGCGTTTATCGAAGTATTTTCGATCCCAACCGGCGGGAAGCTTCTCTAAGTGTTCCTCGGGGTATACGGCGTCCTTAGCGATTTTAAGCACCCGCGGCGAAAGGTCCGTCGCGAGAATTTTACTGTCCCACGAGGCTTTGCTCGACCCAAAGTATTCGTTCAGCACCATTGCGGTTGTATACGGTTCTTCTCCCGAGGAGCAGCCGGCGGACCATATACGCAAATCGTTGTTTTTGATTTTGCTCGTCCACTCCGGCAACGCTATGTCCACCATAAAGTTATAGTGGGTATCCTCGCGGTAGAAGTATGTATAGTTCGTCGTCAGCTTTGAGATAAGCGTGTCAATCTTATGACCCGTCTTATCGGCGAAAGCGTCGTCGAGGAAGTCCGTAAAACCGTCGAAACCTTCTTGCGCGATAGTGTTGCCTAAGCGCCCCTCAATGAGAGTACGTTTCTTCTCGAGGTTAATGCCGAAGTGGTCGTGCATATAATCACGGAGACGGATAAAATCTTTGTCCCCGATTGACATATTCATAAGTCTGTCCCCCACGTTTTCAGTGGTCAGTGGTCAGTTTGTAGTGGTCAGTGGTCAGCGACTAGTGGTCAGCTGTCAGCTGTCAGTGGTCAGCGGCTGTATTCTATTATACGAGGTCTGACCACTGACCACTGCGCACTGACCACTAGCCACAGCCACTGCGCACTGACCACTACCAATCGCTTACTGCAGCGCTTCGTCAACTTCGAAAATCTTGTTGATGTCAAGCAGCTGCTTGATAGAGATGTTACCGTCCTTGTCCGGTTCGGGAGTTCCGATGGCTTTGATGAATTCGTTGCTATAGCCCGTACTCGCGGAGCTTTTAGGCGGCGGCTGGATTTTGCTGTCGTTAATCGTCAGAACTTCTTGTACTTCGTCAACGATTAGCCCGAGGTCTACGTCATCCATCGTAAGTACAACGATGCAGGTGCGGTCGGTAATCT
Source organism: Oscillospiraceae bacterium (assembly GCA_031260685.1). Classification (GTDB taxonomy): domain Bacteria; phylum Bacillota; class Clostridia; order Oscillospirales; family Oscillospiraceae; genus JAISJH01. The sequence goes on from JAISLB010000060.1 coordinate 3,574, forward strand.
CAACCGAACCCTGATTGAATCGGGAACACATATCAATCACAGGAACGATTGTCCCGCGCATATTGATAATACCCGTAACGTAGTTATGCGTGTTTGGAACGTGGGTAATATCCTGATATTCGATGATTTCGGTGACGTAGCTGATTTCGATGCCATACTCACCGTTGGAAACGCGGAAGCAGAGGTATAGACCTCTCATAGCGTCGTCGTTAGTCATTTCCATATCGCGGCAACCTCCTAAGTTATATAGTTATACCCTATTATACAACAAACGTTCAGATTTTGCAAGGGGTTTTTTCAGAGAACATCAGCAAGAACGAGATTACTTTTCCGCAGCGGACAAAAACCCCGCCCCGCGAAGCGTTTTTTGCGCCCCGACCTTAGCTTTTCAGACTGTTCACGAAACGTTCTATACGTTTCAGAGCCTCCGTCAGATTCTCCATACTGCTTGCGTAGCAGACACGCGCAAAGCCTTCGCCGCCCGGTCCGAAAGCCGAACCGCTTATTATCGCAACCTTTTCGGCACGCAGCAGCTTTTCGCAAAATTCGTCGGAGCTTAGTCCGTATCTCCCGATATACGGGAAAAGATAGAACGCTCCGCGAACCTCCGCACAGTCGAAGCCGATTCTCCGCAAACCCGAAAGCAAAAACTCTCTCCGGAGAGCGTATTCGTCACGCATCCGCTCTATGTCGCGGTCTCCGTCGCGGAGCGCCTTAATAGCCGCGTACTGACTGGTCGTCGGAGCGCACATTATGCCGTATTGATGAAGCTTCGTCATTTGCGCGATTATCTCCGAGGGTCCCGCGCAGTAGCCGAGCCGCCAGCCCGTCATCGAATACGCCTTTGAGAAACCGTTGACGACAATAGTACGGGCTTTAAGCGAGGATATAGCGGCAGGGGAGACGTGAACGGCTCCGTAAGTCAGTTCGGCGTAAATCTCATCCGAGAGAATCATTATATCGGTACCGTCGAGTACCTCCGCTAAGGCTTCAAGGTCAGAACGTCCCATAGTTCCGCCCGTGGGGTTACAGGGATAGGGCAAAATCAGCAGCTTAGTCTTATCGCTTATTGCGGATTTCAGCTCGGAGGCGGTCAGCCGGAACTCGTTTTCGGCTTTCGTCTCGACCATTACGGGAACTCCGCCCGCCATTACCGTCAGAGGTTCGTAACAGACAAAGCTCGGACAGACGATTACAACTTCATCGCCGGGGTTCACAAGCGCGCGGATTGTCAGGTCAATAGCCTCGCTGCCGCCGACTGTTACGAGAATTTCGTTTGCAGGGTCGTAACTAAGCTCAAAGCGGCGTTCAAGGTATTTCGCAATCTCTTTCCGGAGCGATAACATTCCGGCGTTAGCGCTGTACTTCGTCCAACCTTTTTCTAAGCTGTAGATTGCGCTGTCGCGGATATGCCACGGAGTGAGGAAATCCGGTTCCCCGATTGACAGCGAGATTGCGTCCTCCATAGTTTCCAGAATATCGAAAAACTTTCTGATACCCGAGGGTTTCAGCGAATGGACTTTGCCGGAGAGGATTTTGGAGTAGTCAATCACACGAATAACCCCCGTTCCTGCTGTTCTTCACGCGGATGGAGGTACTTGCCGTTTTCCTTGTACTTTTTCAGTATAAAGTGAGTTGCGGTGCCGTTGACTCCCTCGATAGTTGCAAGATGCGCGAATACGAAGCTTGCGACCTCGCTCATCGTCTTACCCTCGATTATCACGCAAAGGTCGTACGCGCCGCTCATAAGGTAGGTGCTTGTAACCTCGTCGTATTGATAGATACGCTCTGCTATACGGTCAAAGCCGTTGTCACGCTGCGGAGCGATTTTAACTTCGATAAGTGCTGTTACCGGTTCCATAGTGATGTTTCCTTTCTCATTGTTGAATATTGTCCGCAAGCCAAAGCAGGAACGCGTCGTTAGTGCAGTCCTTGGTTTTACTGATGTATCTTGTGATTAAGCGCCGTATTGTTTCCTCGCCGAATAGGGCAGCCGCGCCGTCCTTATCCTGTAAGTCGTCGGCTAACTGGAACGCTATACCGAAGTACAAGCCGTATCTCGCAGCGGAACGTGAAAAATGCCCCATTTGGCAAGCAGCCGAGAACAGCGCGCCGGTCTTTTTGCTTATCAGCAGATAGCGCCGAACTCTATCGGTTTCGCCGCTTTCGGTTAAATCGAGGTATTGACCCTCGCAAACAGTTTTCCCCGCCCAGAGGAGCGTTTTCAGGTCACGCGCTTCGCCGCATTGCGCCAAAGTGTCGTACGCGGTAGCTTGCAGCAGGTCTCCCGCTAAGAGCGCCTGCCAGTGTCCGTATTTTGCGTGGAGACTGGCTTGTCCGCGCCGTTCTGCGGAGTTATCCATTTCCGGCAAATCGTCGTGGATTAGCGTATACGCGTGGAGCATTTCTATCGCCGCGGCAGCCGAATGAGCGTTTTGAGCACGCTTTCCGCTTGAGTGTCCCCAAGCCAGGCTAAGTGTCCCGCGAAGCCGCTTCCCGCCGCCCAGTACCGCGTACCGAAGCATTTCGCGAAGCTCCGCGCCCGACTGCCCCGCGGGGATTTCAGTCAGCAAATGCTCTAAATCGGCTTCTATCATATTGCGGTATCGCGTATAGGTCTGTTCGTGCTTATTCATCATTCCACCTTGAACGGACTTTCGCCGACTTCGCCGTTTGAACCTTTCATCAGTTTCACGATTTGCTGTTCCGCGCCCGAGAGCTGCTCGGAACAGGCGCGGATTAGCTTTGTACCCTCCTCAAAGAGAGACATCGCTTCGTCCATTGGTCTGTCCCCGCGCTCCATTACGCGTACAATCTCCTCGATTCGAGCCATAGCCTGCTCGAAGGTTAAGCTTTGCTGCTGCATTTTGCACCTCATTCCGGGCGGGAGGGGAAAACCCGCTCCGACGTTTATAATGGTTAACGTTCCGCGCTTATTCTACTACCGGAGTTACGTCGTTCGCCACGATGTTAATATATGTCTTTCCGCGCAATAACACGAGCGGCGTACCGTCGGCTTGAGTATAGACGAACGGGCTTGCGGAGTCTTTTTTGCTCCACTTCACGGGGAGCGACTTACCTTGGCAGTAGAACGTACCGTCGCCGCTTCCCGTGAGCTTTACGGCAACCCGACCGGACGTATCGCCCGGAACGTTCGTTATCGAGGTCTTGAGTACGAGAACGTTCGACACGGTAAGCTGTTCGTCAGTGTCCGCATCGTTCATAGCTTTGCCGAATTGGCTCACGAGATACGCGGAGCTTGCGGAGTCGTACTCAAACAGCGTAGATTTATAACCGCTGTGCTTGACTGTAATCTTCGCCGCGGCTTCCGTCTTAACGCCTTTCAGCGGTTCATCGGAGAATTTCAGCGAGTTGTCAAACTTAGCGTCATAGACGGCGTTAAGCTTATCCTCGGCGGCGGTCAGCCTCTCAACATCGGTAAAAAGCTGATGTTCCGTAGCGTAACCCGCGGCTTTACGTCCGGAATCGCGGTAGAACGTATTGGCGTAGGTTCCCGAGAGTCCGTCGATAGTATTCAGCCCGCGGTTCTTTATCGCGCTCGTAGCCTGCGGACTTGCCCCGCAATGTACGAAGATTGCGTTCAGCCCCTGCGCCAAATCTATGTAGTAGTCACGCGCGGAGCGTATGCTGCCGATAACAGTAACCGTTGTAATATCCTCGAAACAGGCGAGCAGACGCGTTATTCCGCCCTCGGCTTGCGTTTCGTAGATTATGTCAGCCTTGCTAATGCCGTAGAGCGGCTGCGCTTCCCGGATATTGTTAACCATTACCGCGATAGGACGGTAACTCGGAGCAACGTCCAAAGCGGTTCCCGTAAGAGCGTTCCTGAACGAGGGCTCGGGGGAGGGAGTGGGCGTAGGACGCGGAGTAGCCGCAGGACTTGGCGAAACCGTCGCCATTACAGGCTCCGTAGGTTCTCCGTTCTCCTCCGGAACTTCGTCCTTTGGCTTGCAGGTTGAGAAAGTCAGTGCGATAAGTATCAGCAGCAGTGCCGTACTAAGCAGATAACACACGCGTTTCATTTGGGTTCCTCACGTTTCGAGCTTATTTTTATTTTTGCGATACAAAGTATATTATAGCACATATTCGGGAAAAGTAAAGTGCAAACATTTAATTTGGAGGAAGAAATAATGATAATGGACCGTATAGCGTTGTTCCTGACAATAATCGGTGCGCTGAACCTAGGCGCGGTAGGCATATTCAAGTACGATGTCATCGCTCACGTCGCCGGGAGCGCACAGCACGGAGCCGCGAGAGTTCTCTACACCATTATAGGCTTGGCGGGTATCTGGTGCATCTCGCTTATGTTCAGGGAACACGAAGTCCGCAAGGTTGACGAAACTACCGCTCCGGCAAAAACGTACTAAAACGCTCTAATAACTATAGCATATACCGGCATATACCGCAAACCTCGCTTCCGCAGGATTTTTTCAGTCCTGCGGGAGCGAGGTTCGTTAGCTTAGCGGAGTACGCTTATCTTACGCCGTAGAGAATTTCGCCGTAGCTCGGGTACGGCCAGTATTTCGCCGCGCAGACTGTTTCCAGTTCGTCCACTATCGCGCGTAGGTCTTGCATCGCCGTGAATACTTTCTCGCGGTAGTTGACAGCTTCCTTGTGAACGTCGTTAATGTCCTCCGCTTCGATTACCGCGGCTTCGAGAACGCGGACGCTCTTGGACACCGCGGACGAGAGCGACGAAACGCGCTTCAAGGTCGGCAGCGGAGTGTCGATATCAAGCCCGTCAACGATTTTTACGAGCTTCGCAAGCTCCAGGCTGTAGGTGATTCCCGCGGGAACTATGTCGCGGTTGACCATATCAATCAGCGTCAGAGCTTCGTAGTGTATCGTCTTGATGTAGTTTTCGAGGTTTAGCTCAACGCGGCTGTCAGCCTCGGATTTTGAGAATACGCCGTGTTTCTCGAACAGCGCAACGTTAGACGCGGACGCAAGCAGCGGAATCGCCGCGACTGCGCTCGTAAGGTTAAGTAAGCCGCGTTTTCCGGCTTCCGCAAGCCATTCGTCAGAATAGTTGTTACCGTTGAACACTATGCGCTCGTGAGCTACGTAAGTGTCGCGGACTAAGGTTTTGAGCGTTTCGCCGACATCCGGGGCTTTTTCGAGAATGTCCGCAAACTGCGAGAGAGCGTCAGCGACAATGGTGTTGAGAATTATATTCGGTCCCGAAATCGACAGGCTCGAACCGGGCATACGGAACTCAAACTTATTTCCCGTAAAGGCAAAGGGCGAGGTGCGGTTACGGTCGGTGGTATCTTTCGGGAAGTGCGGAAGCGCGTCAACTCCGATGTCCATATTGAGCTTGCCGGAACCCGCAAATTCCGTACCGCTCTTGAGCGAGTCGAGAACTCCCGTAAGCTCCGTACCGAGGAAGATTGACACAATCGCGGGAGGGGCTTCATTAGCTCCGAGACGGTGGTCGTTTCCGGCGGTTGCGATTGACAAGCGCAGGAGGTCTTGATGTTCGTCAACTGCCTTTATGATAGCCGCGAGGAACAGCAGGAAGCGGGCGTTTTTAGCGGGCGTATCTCCCGGGTCGAGCAAGTTTTCACCGTCGTCGGTACCGATTGCCCAGTTATTGTGCTTGCCGGAGCCGTTGACACCCGCGAAAGGCTTCTCGTGAAGCAGACAGGCAAGTCCGTGTTCCGAGGCTACGCGCCGGAGCGTTTCCATAACGAGCTGATTGTGGTCGGAAGCTATATTAGTAGTAGTATAGATAGGCGCAAGTTCGTGCTGGGCGGGCGCGACTTCGTTGTGACGCGTTTTGCTCAAAACTCCGAGCTTCCAGAGTTCCGCGTCTACGTCAGCCATATACGCCGCAATACGCGGTTTGAGCGCACCGAAGTAGTGGTCCTCCATCTCCTGACCGCGCGGCGGTCTCGCACCGACGAGAGTACGTCCGGTATAGAGCAGGTCGGGACGTTTGTCAAGCACGGACGCGTCAACGATGAAGTATTCCTGTTCCGCGCCGACGGTTGTCCGCACCCCGGGAGGGTTAGGATTGCCGAGAACCTTGAGAATCCGCTGCGCCTGTTTGCTGATTGCCTGCATTGAGCGCAGAAGCGGCGTCTTTTGGTCAAGCGCTTCGCCCGAATACGAGCAGAACGCGGTAGGGATGCAGAGTACGTCGCCCTTGATGAATGCCGGGGACGTAATATCCCAAATCGTGTAGCCGCGAGCCTCAAAAGTAGCGCGAATACCGCCGCTCGGGAAGGACGAAGCGTCAGGCTCTCCGCGAACCAGCTCTTTACCCGAGAATTCCGCGATTACCGAATCGTCGGAAACGGGAGAGATAAAACTCTCGTGTTTCTCGGCGGTAAGACCTGTAAGCGGCTGGAACCAATGCGTGAAGTGGGTTACTCCTTGCTCCACCGCCCATTCTTTCAGCGCGGACGCTACAACGTTCGCAACGTCGAGGTTGAGATGCGAGTAACTTTGCTGAACGCGTCTGACTTCGCGGTAAATGTCCTTGGGGAGACGTTTGCGCATTTCGGCATCGTTGAAAACCTTGCTGCCGTATAAGGAGACTAAATTTGCCATAATGAACCTCCGTTATATAAAAATAATAGGCGCGGCAGAGTACGACCCGCCAGCACCTTTGCTGTTCCTTGAATCAGTATAACACAGAAAAACGCGTTTGTCAAGAGGTTTTTTGCAAGTTTTGCAAAGTAAAATTGCAGTTTCTGTCCGTACAGGAGACAAAAACCTTAGCGCGGAGAGTTTCAAACTCTCCGCGCCGGTGTTCTTTTCAGCAGTCGCAGATACATACTGTTTTGCAGCTGCATTTTTTAGTGCCGTCCGACGGAGGACAGCTATTCGCCGGAGGACAAGGCGGACAAGTATTCGCCGGAGGGCAGCCGTTCGCGGGAGGACAAGGCGGGCAGCTATTCGCCGGAGGACACACATTCGCGGGAGGGCAGGGGTTCACAGGATTACAGGGAGGACAAACATTTGCCGGGGGCTTCGGTTTTGCGGGGGGAGTTGGATTCACGGGAGGACGAGGTTTCGCGGGTTTGCAGGGAGGACAGGGAACTACCGGTATACAGGGAACGCAGGGCTTAGCGGGCTTGCAGGGCGGCTTCGGTTTTACCGGAGGTTTCGGAGGTTCAGGCGCGGGTTCCGTCGGGTAACAGGGGTCCTCGGGATATTCCGGATAGACGGGATAGCACGGAGGACTCGGATTCCAGTTCGGCGGAGTTGGCGGCGTGGGCGGAGTGGGAGGTGCCGGAGGACAAGGCGGGCAGGGAGGACTCGGGGGACAGGGCGGACAAGGCGGCGCGGGAGGCGCCGGAGGACAAGGCGGACACGGAGGACAAACCTGATACGGAGGATAAACCGGGTAATACGCTCCGTCGTCGCAGCAATCGTCATCGCAGCAGTTGTCGTCATCGTCATCGCCGTTACCGCCGCCGCCGTTATTGCAGTCCGGGTCATTGGGGTTGTCGGACCATTTGGCGTAGAGCGTCATATCGCCGGTAACGGGGGTGTTGAAGTCCCACGGTTTTGTCAGCGCTTCGTCGGTGTACCAGTCTTCGAATTTGTAGCAGGGACGTTTGGGGTCGGCGGGACGAACAAGCTTATCGCCGTCCTCAACACCTTGCGGAGGTACAGCGCTTCCGCCGTTTGACACAAAGCTTACGTTATAGTCGCAGGGGTTCCGAATCCACTTCGCGTAGAGCGTCATATCAGCGGTAACGGGGTCTGCGAAATCCCACGGTTTAGTCAGCGCGGCATCGCTGAACCAGCCGGCGAATACATCGCAGCCGCGTTTCGGGGTTGCGGGCTTAACGATTGTATTGCCCTCGGTAACGTTCTGCGCCGGTACATTGTCGCCGCCGTCCGTATTGAACGTAACGTCATAGACGCAGGCTTTAGGCGTCCACTTGGCGTGAAGCGTCATATCGCCGGTTACGGGGTCGTCGAAGTCCCACGGTTTAGTCAGCGCGGTGTCCGTGAACCAGCCCTCGAAAATGTCGCAGCCGCGTGTCGGGTCAGCGGGTTTAGTGAGCTTGCCGCCGGTTTTGACGTCTTCGGGGGGAACGGTGCTGCCGCCGCCCGTGTCGAAAGTTACCGTATTATCCGTAGAGCCGATTGAGCCGTCGCCGTAAGATATATCGTAGTTGTTATAGCCAAAGGTGTACGGACTGGTAAACTTTGTCGCCATAATATGCGCGTTGTGGAGCGCAGCGTCCTCCGGCTTCATCGTTACGCCCTTTGAGGCGTAGTTACCGCTGAAGCGAACGCCGGAGGTAACATCGAGGTGAGCGAGATTTGCGTAAGCTGTGTAGATTGCTCCGCCGTCTCCGTTCTGAGCTACGTTGTCCGAGAACAGCGTAGTACCGCCGATAGTTATTGCGGAGGTAATATTGCCGCCGATAAATATCGCTCCGCCATCGTCGGTAGCCGTATCGTGCTGAAACTCGCAGGCTCCCGCAACTGACAGAACCGGTGCGGAGTACGCGCTTGCAGACGTAAGATAGATTCCGCCGCCGGATTTCGCGCCGTTGTAGTTTATCTTAGCGTCCGTAACGGAGACGCTGCCGGGGGTTTCGCAGTAGACTGCTCCGCCGTATTCTGTTGCGGTATTCTCGGTAATTTCGGCGGGTCTGCCGATTGTAAGAGTGCCGAAGTTCTCGACAGCGCCGCCGTTTTTATCAGCTGTATTGTGGTTAACTTTACCGTTTAGCGTTGTGATTGCACCGGGACCGTTGAATATTGCGCCGCCTGAACCGACAGCTTCGTTATACGCAAATTCGGCGGATTCGTCAACAAAAAGCATAGCGGCAGTACCGCTGTTGAAGATTCCGGCTCCGTGCAGCTCCGTACCGCCCGCCGCCGGGTCGATTTCGCCGCCGTGGTTGTATTTTACTTCGCACGCTCCGTAGAGGTTCAGCTTGCCGCTGTTTTTGACAATCGCGCCGTTATCGCCCGCAACGGAACTCTTGAAGCCGTCAAGGTAAATTGAGAACAAATCCAGCTCCGCGGCAGGCTGCACCGTTATCATCGTTCCGTGGAAAGACGGAGAGCGGTAGATACGGTTTGCCGCGCCCTTTTCGATGCTGACTTTCTTTCCCGAGGCGATTACCAGTTCCTCGGTTGAAATGATTTCGTCCGCAATTGTAATAACGATTTCGTTGGACACGTTGTTAATCGCGGCTTTCAACGCGGCGAAGTTGTTAACATCGAAAGATATCGAGGTAGGCTCAATCAGCGCAATGGGTGTATTCTCCTGACAGCCGCCGTCGGCGGAAGTATTTGTGTGGTGTAAGTTTTCGGTCATTGTCGTTCCCTTCTTTCAAAGCTCGATTGGAAAATGTTTCCATACCAAACTATGTAAGCAAGCGGCAAAATGTTAATATCTGGCAATGCAGCTGTGTAGTGGTCAGTGGTCAGTGAATAGTGAATAGTGAATAGTGAACAGTGAGGACGAGGGTTACGTCCTAACCCACGTCCTCGCAGCTGACCACTGACCACTAACCACTGACCACTGCAAAAGGGGCTTGTAATTATCGTTTCACTATGTTATAATGTAGAAAGTAGAGAGTAGTGATGTGTTGAGGGTGTTGATATGGGTATAGAACGTATACAGCCGGGCGCTCCCGTTGTGCCCGTAGCTCCTGTTACCGCGCCGGAGAGGACGCTTACGCCGCCCGCGGCGGCTGCTTCGCGGACTCCGCTCTCCGCGCTTGACTGGGACAAGCGGATTGGTCCGCCGTATATCGACGACGTATCGGACGAGGCAAAAGCCGAAGCGACTTCGCGCCTCGAAAAGCAGGCGGCCTGCGAAACCTGCCGCAACCGCAAATACAAGGACGGTTCGGACGACCCTAGCGTAAGCTTCCAGACTCCTACTAAGATTGCGCCCGAGAATGCCGCGAGAGCAGTCGCGGGACACGAGCGAGAACACGTAGCTCACGAACAGGCTGACGCAAAGCGCGAGGATCGCGAAGTCGTCAGCCAGTCGGTCACTATTCATACCTCCGTCTGCCCCGATTGCGGACGCGTCTACGTCTCCGGAGGTACTACGCGAACGGCAACGCGCGACAAACAGGAATCGCCGAATCCGGACGTAACCAACAACAGGGAGGAACAGAACAATGCAGAACTGGGAGTATAGAACCGAATCTTTCAAGACCGACGGCTTTCTGGGCGGAAATCTGCACACGGATTTCTTCAACGAAGAACTTAACAAACTCGGCAAAGACGGCTGGGAGCTTGTATCGTGCTTCGATACGAACGAGAGCGGCGGAAACACCCGTCTCGTGATTGCGGTTTTCAAACGTCCGCTCAAATAGTTGGGAGACGGCAAAAATAACCGCTTGACAAGTTCGCCGGCTTGTGCTACAATGTGATTGCTGTCAAATTGTGACAGCTTATAATCGAATAGCCCGTTCAAAGCGGGCAAACGCGCAGAATCGGGTGCCTGAAAAGAAGTCCCGAGTGATACCGTCACCGTAGCGTACGTTCCGCTTGAAAAAGCCGCAGCGTGCGAAGCCGGGAAGCTGTGCTTGGATTGACTTGCGGCATTCAGGTCAAGCCATATCACGTCGTGAAAGCAAATGCTGTCGCGGCGATTCTTATTGCCAAAATATTTATTTTGGAGGACAACCCTATGACACGCAAAACCCTCGCGGCAGTGCTTGCGCTGCTGATGACCCTCGCGCTGCTGCTTACAGCCTGTTCAGGCTCCGGCGGCGGTACCGCATCTCCCTCTCCCGCAACGAGTACAGCCGCCGCAACTCCCGAGGCAACGCCTGCAGCAACTCCGGAAGCAGCTGCACCGGCAGACGGCGCCGGAACCGCCGCTATCGAAGTTACCGACCAAACCGGCAAGCTCGTTACCCTAAGCGCTCCCGCGGCTAAAGTCATCGCGCTTACGCCCGCGATGAACGAGATTATCAACGCGCTCGGCAGCTTCGACATAATAGTAGGGCGCGGAGAATACTGCGACTATCCCGCGGCTATTCTCAATATTCCCTCGGTCGGGAGCGGCGACAACACAAACATAGAGCAGATTATCGCTCTCAACCCCGATTTGGTGGTTATGGCGACAATGGCTCAAACTACCGAACAAGCCGCACAGCTTGAAGCCGCGGGAATAGCCGTGTATTCCTCCGACGCTGCAAGCGTTGCCGAAACCTACGACTCTATTGAGCAAATCGGCGCGCTTATAGGCAAAACCGCCGAAGCCGAAGCTCTCATAGCTTCGATGAAAGCCACTTTCGCGGAGCTTTCGCAGAACAAACTCTCGGGGAGCATTTACTTCGAGATTTCTCCGCTCGAGTGGGGGCTTTGGACAGCCGGTACAGGCTCGTTTATGAACGAGATAGCCGATATTATCGGTCTTACCAACGTATTCGCGGACGTGGGAGCGTGGGCGGAAGTCTCCGAGGAACAAGTAATCGAGCGCAATCCGGACTATATTATGAGCATAACGATGTACTACGGAGAGGGACCGACACCGGTCGAAGAAATCCTCTCACGCGCGGCTTGGGCGGACATTACGGCAGTCAAAAACGCCGCAATACTCAACTTGCCGGACAACGAGCTGTCGCGCCCCGGGCCGCGCCTGGTTGACGGAGCGAAAGCGCTCTACGACTTTGTGAAAAATGCTCAAGCCAGCTAAACGCCGCGAGGGTTTCCATCCGCTTGTGTATTTGCTGTTCTCCGCCGTAACGCTTGTTGTTTTCGTATTCTGCGTTGCGGTGGGGAGCGTTTCCGTACCGCTCTCGGAGCTAAGAACCTCAATGATAATAACGGGAGTACGCTTACCGAGGGTGATTTGCTGCGCGTTAGCGGGTGCGTCACTCTCGGTCTGCGGCTGCGCAATGCAGGGATTGCTGAAAAACCCTCTCGCGGACGCTTCCACTCTTGGAGTTTCGGCGGGTGCGGGACTCGGCGCGGTAACTGCGATAGCCTTCGGAATAACGCTCCCGGGACTGCCTTTTGCCGGAACTACTGTTTTCGCGTCGCTGTTTGCTTTCGTGTCGCTTCTCGCGATACTTACGCTTGCGTATTCGATTGACCGCACGCTTGCCACGAATACGATTATCCTCATCGGTGTGATATTCTCGATGTTTGTATCCGCGCTGATGTCGATACTGATAACTTTCGCCGGGGAAAAAGCCAACCATATGATTTTTTGGACTATGGGTTCTCTCTCCGGAAGCAGTTACAACAACGTTCTGCTGTTGGCGGGAACGCTTCTCGTATTTGGCGGCGTACTGACCGCGCTATCGCGTGAGCTGAACGCGTTTGCAATAGGCGAAGAAAACGCGCGTCATATCGGGGTCAACGTCAAGCGCGTCAAGCTGCTCGTGCTTATCGCAACCTCGGTGCTAATCGGCGTTTGCGTATCAATCGGCGGCACAATCGCGTTTGTGGGGCTTGTAACGCCGCATATGGTGCGTATGCTCACAGGACCGAACCATAAGCGGCTTATGCCGGCGTCGTTATTCGGCGGAGCGGTGCTGCTAATGCTCTGCGACTTAGTCAGCCGCACTATGTTCAGTCCGCGTGAACTTCCTATCGGCGTTGTCACCTCGCTTGTGGGCGCTGTACTATTTGTGCGGATTTTTTACGCGTCAAGGAGGGCGAAATGACAGCTTTACTTGACGTCAAAAACATCACTGTACGTTACGGTTCGCTGACGCTTCTTGACGACGTGTCCTTCACGCTTAACGAGGGCGAATGGCTGATGGTTTGCGGACCTAACGGCGCGGGCAAGAGTACGCTTGTGGGCGCGATCACGCAGGGAGTTCCGCACTCCGGCGAAACGCTCTACCGCGGGAAAAACCTGAAAAACGTCAAACCCTCGGAAACCGCGAAGTACATCGGGGTTTTGCAGCAGTCGAACTCTGTGGGCTACGCGTTCAGCGTTGAGGAAGTAATACGTCTCGGACGCTACGCACATTCCCGCGGCTTTTTCGCGGGGCGCGGACAAAGCGGAGAGGACGACGAAACGTTGGTAAGCGCGGCTATCGCGAAAGTCGGCTTGGAACCTTTCCTTAAACAGTCGATTATGACGCTCTCGGGCGGAGAGCTGCAGCGAACCTTTCTCGCGCAGGTATTTGCTCAAAACCCGCAGATTCTCATTCTCGACGAACCCACGAATCATCTCGACCTCGTTTATCAGCAGCGAACGTTCGAGCTTATACGCGGCTGGCTCACGGAAGCCCCGGGACGTGCCGTAATCTCCGTGGTTCACGACCTTAACCTCGCCAAAGCCTACGGAACTTCCGCGCTGCTGCTGAACCGCGGCAAGACCGTAGCTCACGGGAATCCGGCGGCTGCGCTTTCCGCGGCTTCGCTGCAAACTGTCTACGAAATGGACGTTTATAAATGGATGCACACTATGCTGTCACAATGGGAGGATTAGGATAATAATGGATTTCGAGAAAATCAATTCGCAGATACCGGACTTTAACCAAGCCGCGGCTGACGAAGCAGCCGCTCACTGGAACAATTGCGCTAAACCGGTTGGAAGCCTTGGGGAGCTTGAAGCGCTCCTGATACGTATAGCCGGAGTAACGGGCAGCGCGGCTCCGGATTTCAGCCGCCGCGCGGTCGTTATAGTCGCCGCGGACAACGGAGTCGTGACGCACGGTATTGCAAGCACTCCGCCTGAAATTACCGTTACTATGTCCGGCTTTATGGCTAAAAAGCGCAGTTCCGTCTGTATTATGGCGAAAGCCGCTAATTGCGATAGCTACGTCGTTGATATGGGCTGTTTCAAGAAGCTTCCCTTTGACGGGATTATCGACCGCCACATCTCCGACGGTACCGCGGACATTTCAGTTACAGCGGCGATGAGCCGCGGACAGTGCGAACAAGCCGTACAAGCCGGAATCGACCTAGTCCGCGATTTCAAATTTACCGGCGGCTACAAAATTCTCGCTACCGGCGAAATGGGTATCGGGAACACTACAACCTCTAGCGCGATAGCTTCCGTACTGCTCCAGCGAACTCCCGCGGAGGTTACGGGACGCGGCGCGGGACTTACAGACGACGCGCTCGAGCGTAAAATCAAAATCGTCGAGAAAGCCATAAGCGTCAACCGTGTTGACCCGCTGGACCCTTTCGACGTTCTTCGCAAACTCGGCGGCTACGACATTGCCGCTATGGTCGGATTGTTCCTCGGAGGCGCGTTGTACAGCGTGCCGATAGTCGTTGACGGCTTCATAAGCGCGGTTGCGGCGTATACTGCGCGCAGACTTTGCCCTAAGAGTTATTACGCTATGGTCGCAAGCCACGTTTCCGCGGAACCCGCGGCAAAAATGATACTGTCGGCTCTCGAACTTAACGCGGTCATTCACGCCGGTATGCGGCTCGGAGAGGGTACCGGCGCGGTAGCGATCTTCCCGCTGCTCGATATGGCAGCCGCGGTATACCGAGACCTAATGACTTTCGCGGACATAGGAATGTGAGTGTTCAGATAGCAGATAGCAGATAGCAGATACCAAAAACAGCGCAGCCTACGTCCTAAATTTTCGTCTCTGTTATCTGTTATCTGTTAACTGTTAACTGTACTGTGGGTTTTTATATATGACAATTTTGCTAACCGGCGGTTCCGCCAACGGAAAAAGTACCTACGCCGAGAAGCTCGCGGCGGCTTTCCCGGAGCCGCGGGTTTATATCGCGGCAATGCAGCCTCACGGCGAAGGAGCGCGTGAGAAGATTGAGCGTCACCGCGAAATGCGCCGCGGCAAAGGCTTCATCTCGCTTGAGCGTTATACCGATGTCGGGACGATTCCGCTCGAAGCCGGCTCGACTGTTTTGCTCGAATGTATGTGCAATCTTACGGCGAACGAGCTTTTTGACGATGCGGGAAATATCGACGAAAGCGCGTA
>JAISLB010000097.1 GCA_031260685.1 Oscillospiraceae bacterium
CTCCGTAGTAATCGCCGCGCTGTACATTGTCGAGCCAAAAAGAATTATCAACATTCGGGAGAATTATCGCAATTCCGTGAATATTGGCGAGTTCGCCTATTCGCAGAGCTGTAAGCCAATCGTCTTGATTTTGTGTATCACCGTGCAAGAAATAGAGGGTTCTCAGCTTTGAATTTGATGGCAGCTGCAATCCCGCCGTGCCGTCAAGCGGTATAAACGCGTGGAACTGCACCGCTCACCTTAGAAAATTTGAAAAAAAACGAGGACTGAAATAAAGCCATTAGTAAACCTCTATCTAACAAATATGTTGAGCATAACGCCTTAGCGCGCGTTAGCCGCCTTAGCAAGTTTGGTCATTGCTTTTTCCAAAACAGAACGCGGACAAGCGGCGTTTACACGCAAAAAGCCCTCGGCTCCGGCTTCGCTTGATAGTATTACACCCGCATCGTATGCGGTAAACGCTTTCAGCTCGTTAGCCCATAGTCCGAACTCCCGGAAATCGAGCCATAGGAGATACGTTCCCTCCGGCTCGATGAGCTTTACGTTCGAGAGATTGTCACGCAGGAAATTCCGCACGAAGGCAATGTTTCCCGCGAGGTAGACGAGTAATTCGTCAAGCCATTCCGCACCATTCTCATACGCTGCCCGGCACGCTAACATCGGGAGGATTCCGCCGCCCATAATGCCATTTGCGAGAAGCTTATCGTTGAAATCGTCACGAATATCATCGTCCGCGATAAAGATGTTTGAAATCGCAAGTCCCGACATATTAAACGTCTTAGTAGGAGCCGTACAAGTGACCGTTATATCCGCAAACTCCTGTTTTATCCCGGCAAAAACGGTATGTTTGTTCGGAGCGTGGACAAAATCGCAGAATATCTCGTCCGATATAATTTTTACGCCGTGCTTCAAACATATGCCGCCTATTTGTGTAAGCTCCTCAAGTGTCCACACTCTACCGATTGGGTTATGAGGTGAGCAAAGAATGTATAGCTTCACGCTGTTCTTCGTGATTTTCTTTTCAAAATCATCAAAATCTATCTCGTATCTGCCGTCTTTGAGAATAAGTGCGCTTTTAATAAGCCTCCGGTTATTCTTCTCAACGGTGATATTAAAACGGTCATACGCCGGGGTATGCACAAGCACCGCTTCGTTAGGCTTAGTAAGCGCGCTCACGGCGGCTGCGACAGCAGGCAGAATCCCGGGAGTTGTTACTAACCAATGCGGTTCTACGTTCCAGCTGTGACGCTTCGCAAACCAACTGCGTACCGCGTCGAAATAATTATCGTCGATAGTAGAATAGCCGTAAATCCCGTGCTGCGTACGTTTAACGAGCGCAGCGGTTACGCTGTCTGGGACGCGGAAGTCCATATCGGCAATCCACAGCGGAATTGCGTTGAAACCCATACCGCTCTCGCGGGCAGTGTCATATTTGAACGATTGCGTATGGTTGCGGTCAATGATTTCGTCAAAATTTATCGCCATAGTGTTCACCGCCTAATCAGTAATATATGAGTACGCGTCACGCTCAAACCAGTTATCGCGATAGGGCTGAGCTACGTTAGCAGCAAGCCGCTTTGTGTAGGAATCGTTTCTCTGCGCGAAAACCAATCTGCGGACTAGCTGAAAGATTCCGGAGTAACCGAAAAACGGCTTATCGGTGTCCCAAAGTTGTACAGAAACGAAACCCGCTTTCGCTAAAAAGCCGTGAGTTCCGGCGTGCGAAATGGTTATATCCGGCTGCAGCTTTTTGAGCTGATTGACCATTTCAAACGGCTGGTTACTTACGGCAAATGGCGTATCATCCAAGCTATCCGCGAGGTCGCTGATTACGGGATCCGCTCCATCGTCATAGTGATAGGCTCGAACGGCAATAACGTCCAGTCCGATTTCTTTTAGGAATACGGCTTCTACGCTCGTCCGGACTACACCTCCGCAAATCAGCACGCGCTTCCCCGCGAGTTTCGGGAGAAACGGAGCTATAGCTTCGCTAACCTGCGTTTCTTCGGAGGCAATTAGATTCCGCGCCCTGTCCGCCAAACCGTAGAACTCAGCTATTTCGAGCAGCCACGCTTTGGTCGAAGCGAAACCAATCGGCATACCGCAGATTATGTAGGGAATGTCGAATTTTTCCTGTAGATACTTCAATATATAATCGTCGTGGACGTTACAAAGGCTTACGTTCAATCCGGCGAAGCTCATCATTCGCAGTTCGTCAACACTGCAATACTCCGCAAAGATGCGAACATTCAAGCCAATCGCGTTAAGCAAGCGCGTCAGCTCTTGTTCGTCAGCTAAGCCGATTGAGGTAGCGTTGAAAATGTTCACGGTATTCTGCTTCTGCGCGGCTAAAGCGCGAATTTTCGTCGCATAGTCCGGGTCAGCGCGTTCCGGCGGGTTATAATCGCGGTAATCTATCGGTTCAAGCGGTACGCGGGAAATCAGCGAATGATAAAACGCGTCGTACGCGCTTGCTACAACCCGCGATTTGAAGCCGGGGCAGTGAATAGCTGTTACTATTGCTCCCGTTTGCCCGCCTACGGATTTTACGACATCATTTACATCATCGCCGATAATACTTGGAGCGCAGGTAGCGATAACTAAGATGATTTCCGGTCGAAACTCTCTATCGGCGTAAAGAATCGTTTCGCGGAGTTTTTTCTCACCGCCGGAGATAACGTCAATCTCCGTAAGGTTAGTCGAGAGCCAAATCGGTTGCTTTGGGGCTTTGCCGCGCTTCACGTTGCCCTTAGTCACGCCGGGGGTCAAGCCGAAGAGCGAACTCCCGCAGCCAATCGGCGAGTGCATTACAATTACGGCGTTTTCAATGGTAGCCGCCATCATAAGCGACAGCGCCATTTGACAAGAATTCGCTTGCCAGAATCTGCGCCCTTGCTGAAGCATACATCCGGACTTAGCGCAGTCCAGCGCGCCGCAGGCGGTGCCTGTATAACTGTCGCCGATTACAAGCCGCGAATCGCGAACCGGCTGCTCAGGCTTATCATAGTAGCTCATTATAGAAAATCTCCTTAACCGTCCAAATTCACGTTCTGACCACAGCCAACTGACCACTGACCACTGACCACTATACATCTGATGTTTGTTAACTATCAACGCGGCGCAACGATGCTTGACAGTATATCCTCAAACAGGTGCAAGCCGCCGCGATAAGCCGCGTAGCCTCTATCGGTTATCACGCGATTATAGACCGGATAGCTCACGGCTAGGTTTCCCGCACCAAACGTCTGCGCTGTTACTTTTTCAAGTGTACTGCCAACAATAAACAAGGGCGTAATATCGTCAAAGTATCGCTGTCCGCGATTTTCCGGATGTTTTGCGCGAAGCGTCTTAGCGATTCTGCTCGTATCCGTTTCAAACAGCAGTTCCGCATCTAAGCCGGAGTTTTCATAGGCTCGCACAAATTCACGCTCTTGGAGCTCGTCGAGCGTGTCCGTAACAAAACTGTGAAGTCCTACCCAACCCAGCTCTTTCTGCAAATATGACGCAACCGGAATTGCATAGTCGGAGTTGCTTACCGAAACAGAGTAGAATTTCAAATCTCCGTCACCGAATAAGTCGGCAAGCCGCGAGAAATAACCGTAATAGCTACGGTTTTCAGCTGCGATAACGCGCTCAACTGTTCTTGCGTCCAGATTCAGCTTAACTTGAAGTTCGCGCAAAAACCTATCCGATGCTTCAGCACCAATCGGTAAATCCGTCACCCAATAGGGCGTTCCGTGACGTTTCTCAAAGGACTTAGCGAAGTCAACCCCGTACGTTCGCGAAAAGACAATATTCAAGCCCGCGTTCGGAGCGGAGGTAATATTCTCAAAAGTTTGGTCCGGCGTAAAGAATGTGTTTACTTTCAATCCGAGTTTCCCGAGAAGCCTCGCAATTTCCTCTAAATCACCGCGAAAAAACGGGTCATACGCGGGGACAAGCCCGAAGATGTTCACGAGTTTCTCGTCGTGTTCAGCTGCGGGAGGGAGAAATTTGTTGAAAATCCCGTCAAGCAAAATTTCATAACCGGAGTAAGCGTTTTTCTTGAAGCTCGGTGTATTCAGCGCAATTACAGGAACCGCTTCATTTTCGTATTCGGCTGCAACCGCGTGAATGTCGTCGCCGATTATCTCCGTCATACAACCGGTCAGAACGATGAACAGTTCCGCGTCAATAAGTTCAAGCGCGGAACTTATTTCTTCCGATAAACGCTCATTGCCGCCGAATACGATGTTATTTTCCGTGATTCCGCTTGACGGAGCCAGAAAGCCGCTGCAATAACCGGAACCAAAATAGCCGGAGCCGAACGAAGCTGCGCCCGATAGACTGCCGCCGCACCCGAGCGCGGTGTGAATAATAGGAACCACACCCGGCAACGCGCTGATAGCGGCAAGTGCGCCGCCTAAAGCGCACGAAGCACGCGGACGCTCAATGCAGTTGACAGTTTTCTCAATACTTCTCTCAAGTGTCAGCATAGCATGACCCTACCTTAATAATTGTATAGCTCGGTTGATAAATATCTCTCGCCTGTATCCGGCAACAGCGCGACTATAACCTTATCGCGGTTCTCGGCGCGTTTAGCGAGGTTCAATGCCGCGAATACCGCCGCGCCGGAGGATATGCCAACCAACAGACCTTCGTCGCGCCCCAAGCTGCGCGAGGTTTCGATTGCGTCACTGCCGCGTACCGGGAATATTTCGTCAACTATATCGTACCTGAAAACTTTAGGCACAAAGTTTGCGCCGATACCTTGAATCTTGTGCGGAGCGGGCGCGGAACCCGCAAGAACCTGACTTTCAAACGGCTCAACCGCAACAATCTGCGTTTCCGGCTTACGTTCTTTGAGATTTATTCCGACGCCTGTGACTGTACCGCCGGTACCTACTCCCGCGATGAATATGTCTACCTCGCCGTTCGTATCCTCCCAAATCTCGCTTGCTGTATCAGCCATATGAATAGCGGGATTAGCGGGGTTCTCAAACTGCTGTAAGATGACGCTGTTGTAGGTAGTGCTTTGGAGTTCCTCGGCGCGGCGCACCGCTCCGTTCATCCCTTGCGCTCCCGGAGTAAGCACGACTATTGCTCCAAGTGCGCGAAGAATCGTCCGCCGCTCGACCGACATACTGTCCGGCATTGTCACAACAACCTTATAACCTAAGCTCGCCGCGGCAAAGGCTACGCCAACCCCCGTATTCCCGGAGGACGGCTCTATTATAGTTGCTCCCGGCTTTAGCACTCCGCGCTCCTCTGCGTCGCGTATCATTGCATAAGCAATGCGGTCCTTAACGCTCCCCGCGGGATTGAAATATTCAAGTTTCAGATAGAGCTTCGCGTCCGGTAGCAGCTTCGAAAGAAAGCGCGACGGGCGTAGGAGCGGCGTTTTCCCGATTAGCTCCGTAAGTGAGTTTGCGGCTTTTACCATATATATGTACTCCTAGTGCTTTCTTAATCATTCGCTTACATCAATGCAGCGCAAATTCCATATAAGCCTGTATGATTAGTATATTATAGCATAGTGCTTATACAATGTCAAGCACTTTTTTCGCACTGATTCCGGTGTACCGGTTTGATTCTCTAACGGGTACTTTTGCGTTGATTGACAAATGCTCTCAAAAAAGGGTATTGACAAGGGCAAAAGACTGTGTTATAATAAGCATACTAAACATACAAAAAATATATGCAAAAAGTCTGATTGGTAAACTGAAGGACGCTCGTTATTTTTAACGTGCGTCTTATTTCTGTTGCGGCAGGAGCGGACACGGCAATTTCTCGCCCGCTTCAATTCTGCAAAGCGGCTCGGATATTACATATAGCAGGAGGTATGAGCAAGATGTACAAAATTGCAGTTGCCAGCTCGGACGGCAAAAATATTGATTTGCACTTCGGACGTGCGGACCAATTCTACATTTACGAAGTTGCCGAGGACGGGGGCTTTACATTTGCCGAACACCGTAAAGCCGCAACAGACGACGACTCGGGAACCGGAGGTTGCGGAGCAGATAACGCTGATTGCGGAACCTGCCGGAATACAAGCGGATCGGGAACTAAAGAGTTCGACACTCGCCTTATAGCTGACTGTCGTTTCGTCTTGGTGCGGCAAATCGGAATGCACGCGCTGCAATTCCTAGCGTCCGAGGGAATCACAGCGTTTGACGTTGAAGGTTCGCCGGAACCTAATATTCATAAGGTTATCGCATATAATACGCGTCTGGCTGCGCGTCTAAAAATTCAGTCAAAGAGAAAGGAAAAATAGGATATGGCTTTTAACTTAAAATCCGCAGCTGTTCAAACGCGCGAGAGTCGTTTGGGTTCAATCACCGGTTACGAGGGCGACTTGTATGATTTGGTGGAGCAATCGCGCTGCGGTTCTTTGCGAAATTGCGAGCGGTGCTTTTCGCAGTCTAGTATGTGCCTGTCGATATGCGCATTGGGGCAACTTGGCGGCATTAGGGACGTTGCGATATTGTATCACGCGCCGTCGGGTTGTTGCGCTACCGCCGCCGGTGCAAAGGTTATGTATCGTCAAATCGGAGCGGTGATTGGCAAGGAGTACAGGTCAAATATGGTAGGCACCGACATTGACGAGAGTGACACCGTTTTCGGTGCTTTGGATACCGTTCACGACATCGCCCGAACTGTGGTTGAAACGTATCATCCGTCAGCGTTATTTATCGCAAGTTCGTGCGTTACGGGAGTAATCGGCGAGGACATTGACAGTCTGGCAGAAGAATTAAAGGAAGAAATTGACATCCCGGTAATGTCGGTTCACTGCGAGGGGTTCAAATCACGCGTCTGGGCTTCCGGGTTTGATATATCCGACCACGCCGTATTACAAGGCATCGTGAAACCTCCGAAAGAGAAGCGTCAAGTAATCAACTTTAAGAACTTTTTTGAGAGCGCACGTCCGGAAATCACGCGCCTTTTCGCGGAGTTCGGCGTTACGCCGCAATTCTTGTATGTGAACTCCACAGTCGAAGAATTATCGCATATATCAGAATCGCTGGCTACCGTGTGCATCTGCGGCACTTTGGGGACGTATCTCGGTAATGCGTTAGAAGAACTTTACGGCGTTCCGTATATCCGCACAGTCAACCCGCTCGGCGTCACAGGGTATGAAACTTGGCTTCGAGAAATCGGTCGTGTTATCGGAAAATCTGAAGAAGTCGAAGTGTACATTACTCGGGAGCGTGCGATTTACATATCTCAAATTGAGGAAGTTGCCAAGGAGCTAAAAGGTTTGCGCGCGGTTATCGGAATGGGTCCGGGTTATACATATGAAGTGGCTCGTGTACTGGCGGAACTCGGAATAGATGTCGTTTGGGCGGCAGCGTGGCACTATGACTATAAATATGACAACGGAGATGTTCCACCGGCGCTTGAGCATCTGCGCAATACAACTCCGAATAACATTAAACTCAGCGTAGCTGACCAGCAGAATTATGAGGTAATGAACATTCTTGCCGAATACAAGCCGGATTTGTATTTCTCGCGTCATCCCGGCTCAACCGTTTGGGCGATTAAACAAGGTGTCACGGCGGTATATGTTGCAGATGAGTATATGATTTTCGGTTATAAAGGAACTCTCAGCTTTGCGAAAACCGTATTGGACACGGTTAGAAACCGCAGCTTCGCGGAAAACTTAGCGGCACATACACAAGTTCCGTATACCGATTGGTGGTATAAGCAAAACCACAGCGATATGCTGAAACCTAACCCGGCGGAGGTGAGATAATATGGCTAAGATACTTGACCAACCGCGCTACAAGTGCGCCCTTGCTGCTATGCAGACCGTGCAGTCAATTCCCGGAGCTATCCCGATTCTACATTCCGGTCCCGGTTGCGGTCAAAAGCTCAATGACAATTCCGGGGTTTCAGGGAAGTTTTCTCCTAACATCTTTCCCTGCACCAGTGTCAGCGAGAAAGAGATTGTATTCGGCGGAGAGGGCAAGTTGCGCGACACTATCGCGAACGCAATCAAAATCATTGATGCCGACCTGTTTGTGGTTCTCTCCGGTTGCACCGCGGAAATTATCGGAGACGATATAGGCTCCGTAGTTGAAGAGTTCGCGGAGGCAGACAAGGCTGTGATTTTCGCTAATACTCCGGGTTTCAAGGGTACGAACTATTTGGGACACGAATGGGTACTAAGCTCCATTTTTAAGCAGTACCTCCCTGCGGAGAAACCGGAAACGCAAAAAGGGCTCGTCAACATCTTTGCGGGACCGCCGATACAGGATCCGTTTTGGCTTGGTAATCTGCGCCAATTGGAAGCGTTAGCGGCAAGTATCGGATTAGTACCGAATACTATATTCGGTCACGGGCGCGGTGTTCCCAATGTCGATAAAATACCTGCGGCGCAGTTCAATTTGCTCGTTTCACCGTGGCTCGGACTTACCAGCGTAAAGATTCTCGAGGAAAAGTACGGAACGCCGTATCTGCATTATCCGGTGCTGCCCATCGGCGCGTTTGAAACATCAAAGTTCCTACGCGCTGTCGGTAAATTCGCGGGTGTTGATACTGCAATTACCGAGCGAGTCGTTGCGGAGAAGGAAGCTGAATTCTACTATTACATTGAGCGATATTCCGATTTCTTTTTGGAAATGCGGATAATGTCTAAGCGGTTTGTGGTGCTCTCCGAAGCTCAGTACGCACTGGGAATCACCAAGTTTTTAGTCAACGACCTTGGTATGTTCCCGACAACGCAATATATCACCGATAATCCGCCGGAGGAGTATCACACTCTCATTTTCGAAGAATTCAGGAAGCTGAACTACGGGATTGAAGCAGAAGCTGAGCTTTTCACAACAGGGATTGAGGTTCAAGAAAAAATCCGCAACACCGATTTCGGCGGATTTCCATTGGTATTGGGGAGCAGTTGGGACAGAGAAGTCGCAATGCAAACGGGCGGAATATTCGTCAACATCTCATACCCGGTAGTCGAGCGAATGATAATCAATAGTGGAATTGTGGGCTATGACGGAGGGCTGAAATTTCTGGAGGATATTTATACGGTCGCGGCAGGACGATTGATTCTGTAGCTTCAACAAATAAAGCAGACGAAGTCCGTCAGCAAGCGGCTTGCCGTTCGCAATACTGAACCGTGCTGTTCCGATTGTCCGCGCAGCAAGAGGTTGCGCGGTAGGTTTGTCCGTAAGTTATATTGTGAGCAGTCACCTGTAGCATATTGTATTGGAGATTAGTAATATGCAAGACGCTGCGGGTAAAACTAAAAACAGCGGAAAAGATATGACTTCCGGAGGTATCGCGAAGCTGCTGATTTCATTTTCGCTGCCGCTGATGTTGGGCGGAGTTTTGCAGGGTGCGTACAATGCTTTTGACTCAATGGTAGTCGGCAATTTCGTCAGCAAATCCGCGCTTGCCGCCGTTGGAATGGCGCTCCCGATACATATGATTATTATCGGCTTTTTTATGGGATTGTCAAGCGGAGCGGCGGTTCTCACAGCCCGATTTTTCGGCGCAAAAGATGACGAATCGCTCAAGGCGGCACTTCACACAGCATTACTTATTGCCGTAGTTATGGGGATTATGCTTGCGGTTGCCGGAGTTTTGGTAATGCCGGCATTATTGCGCTTTATGAACACTCCGCAGGAAGTATTTTCCGATGCCGCGACGTATTTCACGATTTTTTGTTATGGACTTCCCGCACTTACGGTCTACAATATGGGAACGGCAGTACTTAACGCATTCGGTGAATCTAAAAAGCCCCTTATTTACCTTGCAATCGCCGCGGCTGTAAATATCGTTCTGAATTTGGTATTTGTTATTGTTTTTGACCGGGGTGTTGCAGGTGTCGCTATTGCGACGGTAATTTCTGAATTAATTTCGATGCTGCTCGTGTTGAATACGCTGAGAAAACCCGGATTGCCTTGTAATATTGATTTTCGATATTTGCGGACGAATTTCCCTATTCTGAAGCAAATGCTTAGATTAGGTTTACCGATTGGCTCACAGTGCGTTGTTCAGGGGATTTCTAACGTCCTGCTCCAAATAT
The DNA here is from genome assembly GCA_031260685.1 of Oscillospiraceae bacterium. Taxonomy (GTDB): domain Bacteria; phylum Bacillota; class Clostridia; order Oscillospirales; family Oscillospiraceae; genus JAISJH01. The sequence goes on from JAISLB010000097.1 coordinate 10,013, forward strand.
ATATTAACGGTCTCGGCACCTCCGCTGTTGCGGGTTGGGGTGTAACCGGGAAAATTAACGCATTTATATATCCGGTTTCGAGCGCGGTTTCACTGGGAATAACAACCTTTGTCGGACAAAATCTGGGAGCCGGAAACGTTGACCGGGCGCGGCGCGGGGTAACGACTGCGCTTATTATTGCGGTCTCTATTACGCTGACAGTTACTGCAATTTTGCTGTTGCTGAATGTTCGGGTTTTAAGAATTTTCACCACTGACAACGAGGTTTTGGATATGGCGTTAAGCTTTATGAAAATCCTCACCGCAACGTATTTTATGCAGTCGTTTCTGGGAATTTGGCAAAATGCTCTCGCCTGCGGCGGAACCACAATTTCGCCAATGATTGCGGATATGGCTACACACGTTGGACTAAGGCAATTATATCTATTTGTCATCTCAATTTTCTTCTGCAATCCGACGACAATTGCGCTGTCGTACCCGGTAGCGTGGGTACCCTGCGGAGTGATTCTGTTTATTATGTATCGCAGAAGCGACTGGAACAGTTTTAAGAAAAAGCTGAGTGCTTGACAAAGTTTTGACGTCGTGATATACTTATCATATTACAAAATGGTTCGCGGCAAGGGCGGTCACAGTTCTACGCCGCTGAAACATAGTGCGTTGGGACTGATTGCGGAATTGATAACACGAATAGAAGCTAACCCGCTTCCGGCAAGATTTATGCCGACGGTGGTGAAATTATTACAGACGGAAAGCGCAGAATCGGGCGGTTTTACTCAATTTGCGGTGAAACATATCGGGCTTTTCGGCGGAATTGTAAAGCGTATTCTTACAAAAACTCCGGAACTGAACGCACTGCTGCGGACTACATTTGCCGTTACGATGGCACACGCCGGCGATACAGCGAATGTGCTGCCGCAAAGCGCTACAGTTAATGTGAACGTGCGCTTGCTGACGGGAGATACAACGGAGAGCGTTGCGCGTTATTTCAAAAGTCTTGCGATTGAGAGTTATGCCGAAATGGTCAGCTTTTTTGAAACTTTTCTCGCAGGCTTTTAGAAAGGAACGCATAATGATTGATACACCGCTTGTAATATTTCGCGAGAAACTAGGCTTTTGCGCGTTTTCCGGTTCGGTAAATATCGTTTACCAATTTAAGTGTTTGTACTGCCTATTTTTTGACGAGTGTTGTCAAGATGAGCATATTTTTGGCGGGCTTGCGGCAAATCGGGAATCCGGCAGGCGGTCATTTGAAAAATACGCTTAACTATCGGTTTTGCGGTTTCGTAAAGAATCAAGTGATTGCTGTTTTCGCTTGACTATACGAATAAGGACTACGTTTTTTCGTGGATACTCGGCTTCGGTGACAAGGCAAGGGTACTCGCGCCCGAAGCGACAAGGGAGGAGTTCGCCGTGCTTGCCGAAAATATTTTTTCTTTGTATCATCGAATATGACATACAGTTGTCGTGTTCGGTGTGGTAGAATGGAAGAACAATAAACGAAAGGTAACGATACTATGAAAAAGCAAGTCCTATTTGTAATTCTGGAGCAGTTTGCCGATTACGAATACCCGTTTTTGGCAAACGCGTTGAACGGCGAAATACAGGACGACAAGACTTCGGGCTACGAGGTAAAAACTTTGTCCGTCAGTACAGAACCGGTCAAATCTATCGGCGGTTTTACAATCCTTCCCGATTACGGAATTGAAAACTGTCCCTCCGATTATGCAGGCGTTGTCCTAATCGGAGGAAATAGTTGGAGAACCGAAGAAGCGAAAAAGGTTGAGCCTTTGCTACAACAAGCGTTCGCCGCTGAGAAAATCGTTGCTGCCATTTGTGACGCAACCGTTTTTCTCGGAATGAACGGATTCTTGAATGACCAAAAGCATACGAGCAATTCGCTGAATAGCTTGACGGACGGCGCGCGGGAGCATTATACAGGTCAGACAAACTACATCAATGAGCAAACCGTCAGGGACGGAAACCTTATCACCGCAAACGGAACGGCGTACTTGGAATTTGCGAAAGAGGTGCTGTCAGCTTTAGAAGCTTACTCCGCCGATGACATTGAAAACTATTACAAATATTTCAAGCTAGGCTTAGTTGAGATAATGAAAATGTTCTCATAAAAGGAGCAACACATTATGCACGACAAAATTACCGCGCTGCGAATGGAGCGGCAACACCTCATTCGCCCCGCGACACAAGACGAATACGCTGACCTTTACCGCGATTTGTCACCCGGCTACAACGTCTATTGGAACGGCTTCGGCAACCCGCCGTCGCTGACTTACCGAGCTGATTTCGATGATATGGAGTTCAACCGCCGCCGTCAGGCTTCGCGGGAGCTTGTTAAAGCGCGGCTGATTGGCGGCAATCTTGGTTGGATTGCCGCTGAGGACTTGGAGTTGTTCGCTTGTCTGTACCGCAAACCGCTGACAAAATTCGCCGGACGGCAGCAAATTTTGCTTGAACTAATTGAGCGCGAGGGACCTCTGAACATTCAGCAAATGAAAGAACTCACAGGGCTGCTCGTCAAAGAAATTACGCCCGCGCTCCACCGTTTGCAGGAGGCATTTTTGCTGTACGAGGACCAAAACGAGGGGCAGGACGACCGGGGTTGGTATCGATTAGGCGAAATGTTCCCGAACGTCGATTTTGAGCGGTATTCTCGCGTTGACGCGCTGAAAATACTGCTGAAACGGTTCGCATATCGGTTCGTTGCGTTCTATATAAAACAAGCGAAGTCATACTTCAAGCTGCCCGAAAAAGAGATAAAAGCGGCTCTCGGCGAATTTGCCGAAACGGAATACGGCTATATACTGAAAGAGGATTTTGAGCTTTTGAAAACTTACGCCGCCGAGCCGCAACATTCAGTATTCGCAATGCACCGCAATGATTTTCTCGTCAAAGCGGACGAGCATATTCTGAAAGAAAAATACCCGCACGATTATCCGGACACGCTCGATTATTTGCTGATTGACGGCGAATGGCGCGGTGCGGTTGTCGGGAAGTTTCGCTATTCGCCCGAAGTGAGCGACGTGATTGTGGACTTACCGTCGGAGGAAGCGTACAATCGGCGTGGTGAAATTATCGCGGCGGTCAAACGACTCAGCGGGAAAGCACCGAAGCGGTTTCAGGGGGAGGAAATATTATGAAACTATCATTTTGCGGCATCGACTGCGCCGCTTGCAAATTTTCAGTTGAGCAAGGACAAAATTGCCCCGGTTGCCACGCTATCAAAGGCAAACCGTTTTGGAGTACCGACGGAACGTGCGAATTGTACGCCTGCGCTGACGGAAAAAAGCTGCATAACTGCGGCAAATGCGGCGAGTTTCCCTGCCGGAAATTGATAGATGCGCATAAAGGGGAAAATCCTAACGGCAACGGTATAGAAATTGAAAATCTACGAAAATACCAGTCTATAAAAGTCAATATTCAAAATGTAGGAAGTTGAGTGAAATTTTGCACTTGCCGCCTAAATTTTTTGATTGCTTTGCGGTTTTTTTGCGAGTGTGATGTGCTGCAATTATGGCAATGGTTGCAACGCAATTTGCACAGTGGAGCTAATTCACGCTCAAAAGCACGGGAGTTGTGACTGTGCGAGCAGTTCCCCGACACCGCAAATTGAAATAACCAATTCCCACTCCGGAAGCATTGAAACGATTCTAATCATTTCTTTTTTAGCGGCGAAAAAAGTTGCGGAAACGGCATTAATTTGGTTGACGGCGTTAGTGATGAGCGATTTTGTAGTATCACATTTCGGCAAAACGCTGACGTGACCGCAGGATTCAACGCATACGCACTCGCAGTGCCGGTATTTACCCACAAAATCAACCCATTTTTCGTGGCCGTCAGACTGGCGCGAAGCGTTAATTTCGAAGCCGTCCGCAGACGAAATGACAACAATTTATCCGCCAATTTTCATAGTTCGCTCTCGTTGAAATTAACCTCTTAGGGCTTCACGACCATTTCGCCGAAAGGACGCATTACAGCTGAAGATGCACACGACGACGCCGGAGGAATTGATATCGAAAAAAACATCAGGATAACATAACCGTCGAGTTCAAACGCGAAGATTTTACATATGACCAAAACAGGGATAACTTTACCTGTCCAAACGGCAAATTTTTTGAGCTGCGCGCAATGGCCCAAAATGTCGGTGGGATTTTCCGGCAGTATCGCGCGAACAAAAAAAGATTGCGAAAAATGTCCGTTTCGAGCAAAATGCCTGTCAGCGACATTAGATAAGCGGAAATTGTTCGGGAATTGCCGCAATACATCCGTTATAGCGTCGTAAACTTCACCGATGTGCATATCTCCGGCTTTTAGCGGTTCAAACGTCGCGTCGAATTAACGATTAGCTTCGTCGTCTTCGCTAATGTTGTCAATTCCAAGCAGCACGTCCGCGCTTACCCCAAACACGTTAGCCAGCGGGACAATCTGCAAAATGTCCGGCAAGCCCGTTCCGTTTTCCCACCTTTCCGCAACCGCTTTAATCGCGGCTTCTTTAGACGCTTTGCGCGATTTTATCTGATACCATTCTTCGCCCGTGAAACTCAAAACTTCAAACTCCGGGTAATTTGCGCAAATCATTTTTATCGGCTCTGCGGAAGTGGAACTAATAGTTATTTTGAAAACCTCG
>JAISLB010000116.1 GCA_031260685.1 Oscillospiraceae bacterium
CGAAACTAACCAATTTTTTAGAGCCTTATAATCTCTAGCTTGCTCAAAAGTTCTTTGCTGTCTTGCCTATTTTTTGGTGCGTAACCAATCAATCCAAGCATCGCGTAGCAGCCTTGTCAGTCTCTCCGCAACTATGATGCACGCGCTCTACCCCAGTTCTGACACCGCGGGAGCTTTGCGTCCAACGCTTAAATCTCTTGGCGTGTTGTTTAATTTACAAGATACACCTTGTTCCAGTTTGCAGATATCAGATATTAGATAGCAGATATTCTTCTGTTATCATTCTTCCGCTTACTGTAACCTACTGCTGTTCTCGCGATTGCTGCTCAACAAATTGCAAACTGACAAATTCCGCATATCAGTCCCAATGCTCCCCCGTCCCTCTATCTGATATCTGCTATCTGCACTCTGCTATCTGTGTAACCGCTCCCTCGTTTGTGACAGCTTGACTATATTACCACATCCTAATCCCTTTGTCAATACCCTTTTTGCTCTTTTTGCAAAGTTTTTCTAATGCAGCCGTGTGTGTACTTTCACTCCCCGGCGGCTTTTGACTACCGCAGCCGCACTTCGCTTGTAGCCGACTTTACATAGTAGTTAAACCGCCGTTCAGCGTCCAGCGTCGTTGCCTCCGCGTGTCCCGGGTAGACTTCGCAGTCGCCCTCGAGACGCGCCAAACGCAGCAGCGACGCTTGCAAAACCTCCATACTTCCGCCCGGAAAGTCCGTACGCCCGCAGCTGTCTTTGAACAGCGTATCACCCGAGAACAACGCGCGCTCCGGCTCACCGTTACGATTTGCCGCAACTATCAGACTTACGGAACCCTCGCTGTGTCCCGGAGTCGCGAGAACTCCAAAGCGCAAGCGCCCGACGTCTATCGTATCGCCCTCGTCGTAGTTCCGCAGAACCGCCCGGACAGCTTCGGAGGGTGCGTATTTATGGTCACCGTTATCCGCGGTTGCCAAATCGCGCGAATTGATAAACACGGGTACGCCGGGACGCTCCGTAATAAGCTCGTCGATTCCCGTGGTATGGTCAAAATGACCGTGGGTGATAAACACCGCGGCAAGCCGCAGCTTGTGTTCGTCGATGTAGTCCAATATCGACGGCGATTCCGCTCCCGGGTCTATTACCGCGCAGTCGAGAGTGTCCTCGTCAGTCACAACGTAGCAATTCGTCTGGACGGGTCCCACGACCAAGGTTTTGATTTGCATAATCTCATCTCCTATATATAATGTCTGCAAAGCCGGTAACTTTTCGCGTTCAAGCAAAAACGACTTCGCGAAGTAATACGCATAGCCAAGCGCCAACGCCGCGAGAACCCCTATTAACGCCCGCGCACCGTAGCTTACGTGCAGCAGCCACGACATTTTCAGATACGCCCAATACGCAAGAAACGACGCGAAACTCCCTCCCAGCGCGGCAAATCCCCAATACGGCGATATTGCAATCAGCGTGAGTGACAAAACGTCAAAAATATAAAAATATCGGTCGTGCATATGCGGCAGGAAAAACGGCATACCGAGCGCGATTATCGCCGTTGCAAGCAGCAGCGTTCTGTTGTCAAGCCGCTTACGGTTAAAATACGCAGCTCCGATAGTCAGCATACAGAGCAGCGCGGCACTCGCTATCCCAACGGTTTCAAGCTCCGGCGAAGCCTCCGCCCGCCAGAAAATCGCCCACAGCGACGATGAATTGTAATTGAGCGATTCGCCGACCGTCCCGAGTTCGCTGAAATATATGCTCATTACCTCAGCGAAGTCGCGCCCCGCGATAACAGCCGGCGATACCGCCAAAAGATACGTTACCGGAAACACCCAAACGTCGCGGAGCCGTACACGCTTCGCAATGAGAAACACCGCAAACGCCGGAGCTATGAACACCGCCTGCAACTTGAAACTAAGTGACAAGGCGGCAAATACATACGCCGAGATTGACTTGCTTCGCAGCGCGCTCCCGACGGCTAACAGCGCAAAAGCTCCGTAGATACTGTCGCACTGTCCCCAAACCGCTCCGTTGAGATATACGGTAGGCAGCGCAAGCGTTCCCGCGAATACCCAAACTGAATAGCGCCAGTCGTCGTTTACAGCGGAAACTATCCGCGCAGCCGCAAACGCAAGCACTACGTCAAAAACTACCGACAAGAGCTTCACCGCGAAAAGTCCCTCACCCGGAAGATATGAAATGAGGGCTAGCAAAGTGAGGTAAGGTGTGTTATAATTACCAATGTGTCCGCTGAGCGCGGCTAAACCGCCGCCTTCCCGGAAGCGCCGCAGCCACGGTCTGATAAAGTCTTGATAATCAAGAGTTTCATAGCTGAACACGGCAAACCTCAGCGCTAACAAAAAGCAGCACAACGCGGTCATACCGAATAAATAGCGCTTCGGTATTTTCGTCTCTATCGTTTCAACAGTTATCATTTCGCCTCGTCAGTTTTGCAGCCGTGGGGCTGAAAAACTAATTTTTCTTACTTCGCGGAGCAATACCGCGGAAGCTATACAACGCCGATGTTGCGAACTCCGTTAGCTTCGAACTCATCTATGTAGCGGTCGATTCTCTCGGCTAATTCGTCCACGTTGTCGTTACTTATCGGCGCGAAATCCATATCTCTCCGCGCAAGCTCCTCCGCAAGGATTTCGTAGAACACTGTATCTTCATAATCGCGTATAGCGTCCTGAATCCCGCCCGTGACGTACGCTTCGGACGGCAAAATTGTCACTCCGTCGCCGTCAAGCTCCGAATGGCGCGGGAATCCGAAATCCGCGGCATACGAAAACACCTTGCTCTCAACATTATCAAAGTCCGCAATGCGCGTATCATCGTCATAAGTGCTGTTAAGCACCCAATTCCCCGCATACACTAAATCAAGCAAACGGCGGTATTCATTCTTGTTAAGTTCCAGTTTCATTTTGAGCTTGTTCTCCCTGAAAAAATTTTTGAGGTATCTAACTTATGGACAACCGACCTATCGGCGTATTCGACTCGGGACTGGGAGGTCTCACAACCGTCAGCGCACTCGGCGCTATCGCACCTAACGAGGACATCATCTATCTCGGCGATACCGGGCGCGTACCTTATGGTTCACGCTCCCGCGATACTATTATACGTTACGCTACGCAAGCGCTGTCGTGGTTCACGCTGAAAAATGTCAAAGCCGTGATAATCGCCTGCGGAACCGTGAGTTCGGTCGCGCTCCCGCGCCTTATTTCGGCATTACCGCTTTTCGGGGTTGTGGAACCCGCTTCGGCGAAAGCCGCGCTGCTTACTCCGGAGGGTTCTATCGGCATTATCGCTACTAACGCGACTATACGTTCCAGAGCTTACGAAGCCACACTCGCGAAAAACTCTCGCGGAAGCTCCGTACTGTCTCGCGCCTGTCCGCTGTTTGTCCCTCTTGTGGAAAGCGGTTACATAGCTCCCGGCAACGCCATCGTACAGGCTGTAATAGCCGACCATCTGGCGGATTTGCGCGGCAACGTCGATACGCTTCTCCTCGGCTGCACGCATTATCCGCTGCTTAAAGACGCCATAGCCCAATTTATGGGAACAGCGGTTAACATAGTGGACGCGGGAGCCGAAACCGCACAATACGCCTTGTCAAGAATCAAGCCCACTGCCGCTACAGCCTCCGGAACGCTTAAATGTTTCGTTACCGACCGTCCCGACAACTTCGAGAAAGTAGGCTCACTATTCTTAGGACGTGACCTAACGGGAGAAGTAACCCAAGTCACCCTAGACAGTTAGCAGTTTGCAGTGGTCAGTGGTCAGTGACGAGTGGTCAGTGGTCAGTGACGAGTGGTCAGTGGTCAGTGACGGGGGTTAGTAACGGAGGACGTTTTCAGCAAAACGTGCTGACCACTGACCACTGACCACTCGTCACTGAACAATCCCGCTGAATAGGTTGCGGCACTTCATCTCGAATTCTTCCTGCGTACCCTCATTGCGCAGTACGTAATCAGCGCGCTGCGTATAGTAGGTTTCGTCAAACTGCGCGTTAATGCGCTGTTTGGCTTCCTCCTCCGTGAGCTCGTCGCGAACCATAATCCTCGCGATTCTCATTTCGTAGGGAGCCGTGACGACAATAACCTTGTCGCAGAGGTCTTTCAAGCCGCTTTCGAGCAGCGCTATCGCGTCAATAGCCGCCAAACCGTCCTGTATGGCGAGTAAACTCTCGGCTTCAAACGCGACGTACTTGTGGGTAATCTTATTCAAGCGGACAAGCTTGTTTTCATCGGTGAAAACTTGACTCGCCAAAACCCTGCGGTCAACTTTCCCCTTGACAATACAATCGGGGAAAGTAAACGCGATTTCGTGTTTGAGGTCTTCATTTTCTTCCAGAAGCCCGCGATAAATCGCGTCGCAGTCAATTACCGCGCCGTTAAATTCTTCTTCGAGTATGCGGAGAGCGGTCGATTTACCCGCACCGCTCCCCCCGGTGAATCCCAGTGTCATTAGCCGAACGCTCCTGTATCAATAGTTACGCGCGCCTGCATATTTGTATAGGTCAGCGCAAACGCCCGCTTTGTAAGAACATTTTTGCTGTTATTTGCCGTAAAGTATATCGTGCCGGTAGACGCGGGGACGAATATTATCGCGCCGCTATAACTTACATCGCCTGTACCAAGCACAGAGCTTGTAATACTGTAACTTGCGATTGTAATCGCCGGACTGCTTCTGTTCTCCACGAGTACCGCCGCGTAAATACTGCGCGGTTCTACGTAGACAACGCCGGTGGTGATAACGCGGTCGGTGATTTTTTCAGTCTCAACCACATAATAGTAACCGCTGCCGTTCAGTGCAACATCAGTTCCGAGTTTATCTGTTATCTGTTGACTATATGCAGTAGGCTTAGTGGAATACAGCGCAAGTGCTTCACCTTCTCGCGGACTTCCGTTCACAGGAATAGGATTATAATAGACGTTTGTATTCGTGTTAGTAGTAAGGTATCTCAAAGTCGTTTTCTGCCAAGCGTCTTTGTCGTCAGTAGGCAAACTCGCCCAAACCGTAAGATTGCGAGGAGCCGTCAAAGCATTATTCACAATCAGCGTAGCAACAACCGATCTGCCTGTTTCCGGATACGCGAAATTGTTGTCCCCGTCAGCAATGATGACTTCTATATAATATGTACCGTAATTCGCTATACTCGCGGTTCCGTCTTCTTTATCCGTAAACCCGCTTTGCGTTTCATATGTAGGTTTGTACGTAATTTTTCCGGCTGGCGTCGGCGAAATCGTGAACAACTCGCTCATATTGACAATCAGCGGATTGTACTGCGAAATATTCGCAAACGTCTTAGCAACGTCTCTCGCAACTACCGTCGGTTTTGACTTACCTACGTATTCCGCGGCTGTCGGAACGTACACCCCCGGGGTTATCGAGGTATAGACGTAGCATATGATAAATTTATTAGCCTCGTTCTGCGTTATTGTGTACGAACGAGTATTAGAAGCGACAAGCGTGCGCTGAGCATAACTAGGCATCGGTGAAGACGGCGGGGGCGCCGTTCCGGTCGCGGTAGAAGACGCGGTTGCCATAGGTTCTAAGCGGTACCAGTCGAAGCGCAGATTAGTTTGGATTGTGAGTTGGCTCGTGTCCACCGTGACCGTGTTTCCCACCAGCGGCACTCCCGTCAGAGTCGCAATACCGTCGATTTTTTGACCGCTGGCCGAAGCGTTAGCTTCGTCCTGAGTTTCCGCGCGGTACCAAAACGCGTCGTTAGCGCGTCTGAAGTATACGCCCATATTGTTCGGCAGCAGCGTATTGCCGTAAATATCGCGGAGCGGCTGCAAGAGCGCGAGAGTTACCGCGGAATCGTTCTCAATGTCCGTAAGCCCGATGATTAGCGCCTGTTCAGTCGAGCTGTAGTACGCGGTTTGAATGAAGTTCGCGTCGTTGACCGGTTCGCGGTCGATGGTCAGACTGAACATTCCCGTGGAGCCGCCGAGGTCACGCAAACTGTACATATTGGGCATAGGGCGCACAATGCTGTTCACCGTATAACCGAGCGGTTCGCTCACCTGTAAGCGGAGCGTCAGTCCCGATTGCCCGCCGCTTGCCACCATCAGCGTCGGCGCGGTGCCGTCAAGCCCGCGTGACGTATTTTGCCACGTAGACACTCCCGCAACGCGTATCGCGGCCGGAGCGTCAGCGGGGTCAATCACACCGCCGGAGGAGGTATAGAACCGAGCGTTCGGCTTAATCTCTACGCGGTTCCGCGCCATTGAAGCGTCCCCCGAGAGCGTTACGAGTATGCTGTTGTCCGTAGTTGAGTACACCGCGGAGGCTATAAGGCTGTCATTGACGCTTGCCGTATTGCTGTTGACCTTTACGGAGAACATCGCGGGACCCGTCTTAAAGTCGTAGCCGTCGGCAATTGCGCGTCCGTCGGCGTTATACAGCGGAGCAGTATAGACAAAGCGCACCATTATCTCCGAGCGAACGTTACTCGCTCCGTTGTATTCCTCAACGTAGCAATTCGCGTAAGCTCCCGAAACCGAACCTACCGCCGCGGAAGTTTTGGCGCGCAGTGTCGAGCCGCCGCCCGTTACCTGGCACATCAGCCACTCGTTTGTATATTCGTAGCCCGGAGTAAACGCACGGGACCACGCTCCGTATATCTCTATCCACGCCCCGGAGTTTACGTCGAGGTTTGTCGGCGAACGGTACCACTGATAGCGTAATTCGGAGCTTTCGCCGGAGCTGGTTACAGCGTAAATAGTGTTCGAAACGTTCACCGATGAGGGCGACAGCGACAACTCGCTAAGCTCCGTGGTGTGCGAAGCGTTGACAACTTCGCCGTTAAGCGTAAATTGCGTATTAGCCGCGAGGGAACCGTACTTCACGTTACCCGAAATAGCGCAGCCTGTATTGACAGTAAGCTTATCAGTATAGCCTGTGATACGCAAATCAGCTGAATTGCCGTAGTTAACTATCTCCGTAGCGTCGCCGAGAATGTCAGCGCGTACATACTGCTGCGCGTCCGCGGGAATCTCAATCCGCTTGAATCCCGCGCCGACAAGGTTTGACAGCTCCGTGATTATCAGCGGGGTTTTGACTTTTATGTTATCGACGGAGCTGTTGCCGCCGATTTTGACCTGTACTTCGCCCTCGGCGCGGTCAACTACTATGTTCGCAATGTAGCTGTCGTAGATATTAACCGTTTTGCGCCCGCCCTGAAGATAGAGCGTTCCGGTAATCGTCGCGCCGCGAATATCAGCCGAACCGTCGGCTACACCCTCGGAGACTATGACATCTCCCTGAACACGCATACCCGAGAGTCCCGCGCCGGAGGAATTGATTACGACCATTCCCGAGCGGTCTCCGCTGTAATTCATCGAGGTATTGGCTACGAGGTCTATCGAGCGGTCAAGCAAACTGATAAACGACGCGCGGTCAATGTTATCCGTGTTGTCAAAATAGTACGAACCGTTGCGGTAGATTCCGGCGATAATGCCGTTCTCCTGCATACGTCTGATGTAGGGCTTAGACCACGAGGGAAAGCGCGAGTTATCAACAAATCTCGTCTCGCCCGAAAGCTCCGTGAGGTGAAGCGCTTTACAAAGGATAACAGCCATTTGTTCGCGGGTTATAAAGCCGTTAGGGTCAAATCTCCCCGCGTCCCCGAGCATTAGACCGGCTTTGTTAACGCGGTAGATGGCTTCCGCAAACCAGTCGTCCGGGTCAACATCGGAAAAGGTAGAGGACGGAACAGCCAAACGAAACTTGAACAAACGGTCAAGCATTACCGCCGCTTCATAGCGCGTCAGCTGGGCGTTCGGATAGAATTTACCGTCATAGCTTGTGGTAACTCCGTAATCCTCCCAACGTGATAACGCGCCCGAACCGGTCTCCGCCCAGTGTCCCGATATATCCGTCAGCGCAGCCTCCGCGGGAGCCGCCGGAAACCCTCCGAACAGCAGTACCGCCGTGAGCGCGATTGCCAAAATTCGTCTTAGCTTTTTCATTTCTTTCTCCCAATTGTTATTGTCAACTATCATCAGCGCTATTACAGCAAAGCATTACGCGATTCCGGAACGTAGCTATTCGCCGAAAAGCGGTCTGAACTCCCCGCCGTCTTCCTCTTCCGGGGCTTCTCCCTCGTCCGTCTCTTCTGCCGCGGCAGCCGCTTCCTCCGCGAGTTTTTCAGCCAGCGCGAGTGCTTCCTGCTCCTTGGCGAGACGTTCTTCCTCGCGCTTTTTCTTTGCGTGGTCGTGAACTGAAATCTGCAAATCCCAGTCGAGCGAGATATGTGACGATTCGCAGTCCTTGTTGGGACACTTCTTCCTGCGATGGAGGTAGTTATCAACCTCATTGAGCGCCTGTCTGCGCGCCACCGTCCATTCGGTTCCGCACTCCTCGCACTTCATATCGAACACTCCGAGCGAAAACGAGTGAATAAGCGCGGAGTTAAGTTCGCGCCAAATCTTCCGCGCGCGATTGATGTCGTTATCCTCAACCTGATCAAACAGGCGGACAATGCGCTCTTTTACGTCGGCAAGCTCGTCCAGAATCGCCGGAGAAAGCTCGGTATATTTTTCTTCGAGTATAGGGGCTTGCGGCTTGACCGACTTTTCCTCAGCTTCGGGAGCCGCGGTTACGGCTTCGCCGTTCTCCGAGTCGGAAAGCTGCTGCGCGGGAGTTTTTTCCTCCATTGTGAGTATTCTCCTTCTTAAACATCAAAGACGTAGGTTCAGTAACTGTCAAGCATCACTTCCGCGTTTATAGTCGGGAGGAAACTCACTTGTTTCAGCTGTATTTGTTCCTCATCGCAGAATTCGATAAGCATTGCGTGTACTGCGTCACTCTGAACCTGAATGATTTCCGGCTTGCCGTATTTCGAGATAAAGGCTATCAGCGCGGCTATGACCTCGCTTGCTGCCTCCTGCTGCGGAGTAATGGGAACCTGCATAAGGACTTTCTGGTGTCCGGTGTCCGCGAGGTAAATCGTCCGCGGATAATACGGCTTATGTTCATCGGGGAAGCGAACCTCCCTGCGGTCGAGAATAACGTCGAGCTCAAGCCTTGCGTTAACGAAGTTAGCGCGTTTGAGCCTAACTGCGGAAATTTCGTCCACCGGCGGTATAATTTTTATCTCCGGCGGGGTTTTGAGCTTGTGAACCTCGTTCAGCCATTTTCCCGAGGAGGAATCGTAGTAACGTACAGGGGTTTCGAGTTTCAGCGCGGAAACAGCAGGCTGCTCAACGCAAAGCCACTCGAGCAGTTCGAGAAGCTCTGTATATAGCTCCGTCAGCGTCTCCGCTTCCCAAGCATTGGGCGATTGCGCGATATAGTACGGTTCCAGCGAGAGAAACAGGCAGCAAGTTCCCTGCCACTCGTAGGGCGTAATGCCGAAGCCGAAACCGTCGAAAGCTCTGCGTCCATTCGCGAAGTACGTGTCAATGCTTCTCTGGGCATAACGGGCGTCGGGAGCAGCATCCTCCTTGAGCGTCCTGAAATAGGAGCGCAGACCGTCCACTCCGACCAAGCAAGAGAGTATCGCCCGCTCATCAGCGCGGTTTGCGGTAAAGAAGTACTCATCGCCGTTTTCGAGACAAACCGCACACAGCGGATAACTCTCGAAAATCTCCCACACCTTAGTTGTGTTGAACTTTACCGCAACCGTAATAAGCGCGTTAATCTCGGCTTTGGTCGGCATAATCGCCACTCTCCTCTCGTCAAATGCCTTCACTTCGCTCTGAACTCATAAGTTTTAACCGCGCAAAGCGCAGCTGCTACAACGCAGCTATTCCAAGCTCTTTCAGCTGAAGCGCGTCTACATCAGCGGGACAATCGGTCATAGGCTCCGAAGCGTTTTGAAGCTTCGGAAACGCCACCACATCGCGCAGACTCTCGCACTCCAACAGCTGCATTACCAAGCGGTCAAGCCCGATTCCCATACCTCCGTGCGGAGGAGCGCCGTAGCGGAACGCCTCAAGCAGAAAACCGAATTTCTCTTTCGCTTCCTCTTCCGTCAAGCCCAATAAGCGGAACATTCGTTTTTGCAATTCAGGCTCCGTTATTCGTATCGAACCGCTTGACAATTCAATCCCGTTTAATACTAAATCGTATGCTTTTGCAAAGACTTTAGACTTGTCGGCTTCCAAATATTGTAAACTTTCATCCAATGGCGCGGTAAACGGGTGGTGCATTGCTACCCACTCTCCGCTTTCCGCGTCCTTATCGAAAAACGGGAAATCCAGTACCCAGACCGGTTTGAACGTATTCGCGGGGATAAGATTCAGCGTTTTAGCGGCCTCCGCACGGGCGCGTCCAAGCTCCGTGAGGTCTGTGCCGTAGATTACGGTAAGTTCTTCCTCATTGCGCGAACGTACCTTATACAGCTGCGAGATAGCGTCGCGCTGTTTCCGCGTAAGCGCCGGACATCTAAACTCATAAACCGCGCTTTGACTGTTATCTGTTATCTGTTCACTGTTAACCGGACTAATCTCCAAGCCGTAGCGTAAGTCAGGCTTGTCCGTTCCGTACTTCGCGAGAGCCTCCGAGTAGCTTATACGCGGGATTACGCCGATATCGAGGTCGAGTATCTCGCGGAAAACGAGCTGTATGTAGCCCTCGACTATCGCGAGTACGTCCTCTCGCTCCGCGAAGCTCATCTCGAGGTCAATCTGCGTGAATTCCGGCTGCCGGTCGGCTCGTAAGTCCTCATCGCGGTAGCAGCGGGCAATCTGCATATAACGGTCGAAGCCGGCTGCCATCGAAAGCTGCTTGTAGAGCTGCGGAGATTGCGGAAGCGCGTAGAATTTGCCCTTATGAACCCTCGACGGAACCAGGTAGTCCCGCGCTCCCTCCGGGGTTGAACGTATCAGCGTAGGCGTTTCAATCTCGATAAAACCCTGCTTATCGAAGTAACGTCTGGTCAGGAGCGCGACTTTGTGCCGTATCAGCAGATTGCGCTGCAAAACGGGGCGGCGCAAATCTAGGTAGCGATGCTTCAAGCGCAGCTGCTCGGCGGTTTTGCAATCGTCCGTTATTTCAAATGGCGGGGTTTCGGAAACGCCCACAATGCGAAGCTCCGTAACCGCGAGTTCGACGTCTCCCGTAGGAAGCTCGGGGTTTTTAGAGCTTCTCTCGCGGAGGATTCCCGTGACTGCCAGTACGAATTCCGACTTAACGCCTGCGGCTTTTTCGTAAATGTCCCGCGCGGTGTCATCGCCGAAAGTGAGCTGCAATATACCGCTCCGGTCGCGGAGGTCGATAAAGATTAAGCCGCCGAGGTCGCGGACTCTCGCAGCCCAGCCCGCAGCCGATACTTCCGCGCCGATATCGCCGCTGCGGAATTCTCCGCAGTATTTGGTACGCCTGAAATTTTGTATGTTGTCCATAGTTTATCCTCTTATATCGTTATGCGAATAGCCGCGTATTGCCGTGTGAATAGCGTCCGCGTCAAGTTTTACCGTTTGCGGGTCAGATTTTACCGTCATATTTTTCAGCTGCGCCGTACCTGACGAGAGTTCGTTGCCGCCGATTACTATGCCGTAAAACGCGCCCAGTTTGTCGGCGTGTTTCAGCTGCGCCTTTAAGCTCCTGCCGGTGAGGTCGCGCTCTGCCGCTATCCCCAGTTTACGCAGCTCGTACGTTAGCTTCGAAACAGTTGCTTCGGCGGCTTTATCGGCTGACGCGATGTAAAGGTTGAGCGCTTCCGCGGCGGGAATTTCTCCGCCCTGCTTCTCTTTGACAAGAAGCATACGCTCAATACCGGAGCCGAAGCCGAGAGCCGGGATTGCCGCGCCTCCGAGGGCTTCCGTCAATCCGTCGTAGCGTCCGCCGCCGATTACCGTTCCCTGAGAGCCTATATCGGTTGATACGAACTCAAACACCGTCCGCGTATAGTAGTCAAGACCGCGCACGAGCTTAGGATTTACGGTATACGCAATCCCGAAATCGTCAAGGTACGTTTTGAGCGACTCGAAATGTTCCGCGCAGTCTCCGCAAAGATGTTCCGTAATCTTCGGCGCGGCTTCCGCGACAGCCCCGCACTGTTCGCTCTTACAATCGAAGACGCGGAGCGGGTTGCGGACAAGCCTCTCGCGGCAGGTGGCGCAAAGCTCGTCCTCCCTGCTTGCGAAATATTCGCGCAGCTTCACGAGGTACGCTCCGCGGCATTCGGGACAACCGATAGAGTTCAGTTCGAGCGCAATCTTCTCAATTCCCAAACGGCGCAGATACTCTTTCGCGAGAGCAATAACTTCCGCGTCGGCACTAGGCAGCGCGGAGCCGAAGCACTCTACGCCGAACTGATGATGTTCGCGCAGACGTCCCTCCGAGGGGTTCTCATAACGAAAGTTCGGAGCGATGTAGTAGACTTTGACCGGAAGCGTTCCGCTGAACAGCGAATGTTCGAGACCGGAGCGCACTACACTCGCAGTCCCCTCCGGGCGGAGCGTTACCGAGCGTCCCGCCTTATCCTCAAAGGTGTACATTTCTTTCTGCACAACATCTGTTGAGTCCCCGACTCCGCGGACAAACAGTTCGGTATGTTCAAACACGGGAAACCGCAGTTCGCGGAAGCCGAAATCCCGCGCAGCCGAGCGCGCTATGCCCTCAATGTAGTGCCATTTATAGATTTCGTCCGGCAGTACGTCCTTAGTACCGCGCGGGGCAGCTATTGTATTAGCCATTTAGTGTTTCCTCAATTCACAATCAACCAATCTGCGCCGGGAGCCCGAGCGCGGTAAAAACCTCCAAGTGACGCTTCATAGTTTCGCCGTCCGGCGGGTTTACATTCATACGGTATTTCAGCCCGAGCCGCTCATACTTGCTGCCGCCGAGCCGGTGGAACGGTAAGATTTGTACAACGTCGATAGCGTCCTTGATTTCGAGACAGAAGCGTGCCGTGGCTTCGACGTTTTCCGCGCTGTCGTTCAGCTTCGGTATAACGGGGAAGCGGATTTGGAAGCGCGCACCGTTTTTCGCGAGAATCCGCGCGTTTTCGTGTATCAGCTCGTTCGGTACTCCGACCAAACGTTTTGAGCGTTCGCTGTCCATATGTTTCAAATCAAAGAGGAACAGCTTAATATAAGGCAGAATCGCGAGATAATTTTCCGTCGGCGCAAAGCCCGTTGTGTCAAGAGCAGTGTGGAAACCTTCCTCCGTACAGGCTTTCGCGAGGGACAGGCAAAACTCAAACTGTGAGATTGGTTCTCCGCCCGAGATTGTCACTCCTCCGCCCGATTTCTCGTAAAACGCCTTATCCTGACGTATAGACTTCATACAATCCTCAACAGAAACGTGCCGCAAAGTGTTGAACAGTCCCTTAGACGGACAGGCTTCCGCGCATTTCAGACAAACGTCACACTTTAAGCGGTCCACAATCGGGTAACTAATCGGCTCGTTCTTGAGGTTGACGGTTTCCGCGCCCCGCTTGATTGCTCCGTTCGGACAAACCGAAAGGCACTCGCCGCAGATTTCACAGCCGATACATTTCAGCTCCATCCAAGCGAGGTCAGGCTTAAACGACTGCGATTCGGGGCTGTGACACCAGATACAGGACAGCGGACAGCCTTTCAAATAAACATCCGTGCGGATTCCCGGTCCGTCGTGAACCGAAAACTTTTGTATATCATATATGTTACCGTATATTTCGTTATAGTTCATCAGACAGCACAACCTTAATCTTTTTCTTTTAGTATAACTCTTTAGCCGGCTTTTGTCAAGCGAGCTTTGTAAATCTCCGCAATCTCTTTATCGAAAGAGCGAAGTTGAACAGCTCCGTAAAGAAAACCATAAATATATAGCCGTTTAGTCCCCATATTGGGAGCGTCAGCCACACGAGCAGCAGGCTCACGCCGGAATCGAGAATGTTCACGCCCATTGTGTAAACCTGTTCGCCTAAGCCTTTCAGCATTCCGTCGGTTATCATATCGAGGTACATTACAACGACCAGCGGCGAGAACATTCGTATATAGCGTCCCACTTCGTCCGATTTGTAAAAAAGCTGCCCGAGCTGATTCGAGAGGACAAAAAGCAGTCCCGCGCAGATAAGCGCAAAAACGAAGCTTAGTTTCATAACGCGGATGACGATATTACGGACTTTGAGCGTTCTTCCCGCAGCCTGAGCCGCAGTAAGCTCCGGAACTATCAGTTCAGCCGCGGAACTCATTATCACCGCGGGAAACATAACAATCGGAAACGCCATCGCGTGAAGCTGTCCGTAAGCCGCGAGAGCCGCTTCGCCGTTTAGTCCCGAGCGTTTCAGTCCGGAGGGAATCATCAAATGCTGTATGGTGGTAAGAGCGACTCTCGCATACGCCGTCATAGCCACGGGGAGCGCGACAGGCAGCAGCTTCGGCGCGGGAATCCCCGCTGAACCGTCTCTATGTAAACGCTTCTCCTTGCGCTTGTCAAAGTAATACAGCCCGCAGGAGGTAAAAAAGCCGCAGAAGTCCGCGATTACCGCTCCGAGCGATATTGCGGCGCACTGATAGTCTAGAGTTTGCGGAACACTATTGATTAGCGCGACGGTCGCGATAAGCATTGAGACTTGCTCAACGATTTGGTCTACCGAACCTCGAACGGCTCGGCGCATTGCCGTGAAATAGCCGCCGATAACGGAGGAAAGCGAAATCGCGGGCAATCCGAGCGACATAATCCGCAGCGACGGAACTACGCGCAAATCGTCCAGCCAATAGCGTCCGATTACTTCCGCCGCGTTGTACAGCGCAAAACCCGCGGCAAACGAAAATACCAGCGCATACGCGAAGCACTTCCGCATTACCCGCGGGATATTGCCCGGCGCAAGAGTTTCCTGTTCGGCTACAAGGCGCGTTACGGCGTAGCGTACTCCGCTGATTGCGACGGTAAGCGCAAGCGAATAGACGCTGATTACAAGCGAGAACAGTCCCGTTCCCGAAGCTCCGATGCGGTTAGATATCACGACCTGAAACGCAAGCCCCAGTCCGCGCAGCGCCAGAGCCGAAATAGTCAAAAAAACCGTACTGCGTAATAACGGACGCGATTTCAGGTTAAGCATTATAAGAACCTCATACAGTTATGGTTGTTACCTAAACTATATGAGGCGCCGCGAAAAATAATGAGCAAATTTGCGGGTTACGCCCGTTTGAGCGTTCTCCGCAGGGCAAGCAAGAGCGGAAGCCCCAGCGCGTAACCTACCGCGAGTTCGCCGAAAGCTACGGACGCGGCTATCAGCGGAAACGCCGCAAGCGGGTCCGCAGGTACGTCTATATAGGCTATCAGCGCGCCGACTATGATTCCGTTAAATATCACGGGAAACGCCGGGGCAAGCCAGCGCACGCGGCACTTCGCGGTACATACGCACGCAAGAAAGGTCGCGAGACTCCCGAATATAACGTCCGGCAGCCCGAAGCCTCCGAAAATATTCGCGAACATACAGCCCAGCGTCAAGCCGATTATGCTCTCCGGAAAGAGAAAGGGCAAAACGCAGAGCGCTTCGGCAACTCTAAACTGTACCGGACCGTAGCTTATCGGCGCGAGCGCAATGGTCAGCGCGAAGTACAGCGCGCCTATCACCGCGGAGCGCGTTATTTTCCGTGTCAGCGAGTTATTGTGCGGCATAAGGATTCTCCGTTCTGATTTCGTAAAAATCGCCGGGACGCGAGAACAATCCGAAACCTATTTTCTCGTAAAACTTATGAGCGTCGCGGGTCAGAAGCGTCCAGTGGTAGACTGTCGCAAGCTCCGGCGCGGCAAGCAGGAATTTCACCATCGACTGCCCGATTCCGCGTCCGCGATAGGCTTCGGCGATGAAAACGTCCATAACATAGGCAAAGCGTACAGTATCGCTGATAGCCCGGCAGCAGCCGATTTGCGTTTCACCGTCGTATACGCTGACTACCGCGGCGGAGTTCGCCCACATCTTCTCCGCGTCGTCGCGGCTTATACGCGGTACCCAGTAGGAGTCTTGAAGCAGCGCCGTAACCTGCGCGAGGTCGGCGTTCCCCGCGCCGTATTTGAAAGTAATGTCCGCGATGTTCATAATGGTAAAATACCCTCTTGACAAATTTGGAACGTTGTGTTATACTACAGGAGCATAAGCATTGCAAGCAAAGACAAATCCCCATTGTGGAGAGCGCACACCTCCTTTCTGGGCGGCTGCTCAGTTTAAGACCAAACAACGGTATTTGCTATGTAGAAACCGTCACCGGCCAGGGCGACGGTTTCTGCGTTTTATGACTAGGGTGAACGTAAAGTTCCCTATATGCCACGTTATACGCATAAGCACTACCTCCTTTCAGAAGTAATTGCCAGCCGCCTGCGCCCTCCGCAATGGGGACTTATTCAATTATACAAACCTTACGGGAAGTTGGGGACGAGAGTTCCGAACCTCCCGTGTTTTTTTAATTATACCCTCAATCCATTCAATTGTCAATAGCCCGCGGACAAGTCAACGATATTGCGGGTCGGCTTACCCTCCGCAACGTACGCTTTCAGGTTTTCGAGAAAGATTTCGGCTGCCCTCTCCGCGTAGAACTGCGTACTTCCCGCAAAATGCGGGGTTATGTAGAGGTTAGGCGCGGACCACATCGGGTGCCCGTCAGTAAGCGGCTCCGGGTCAGTTACGTCGAGTCCCGCACGTGCTATCGTACCGCGAGAGAGAGCTTTCAGCAAAGCGTCATTGTCAGTTGTGGGACCTCGTCCGACCGAGATGTACACCGCGGACTTTTTCATTTGTCCGAACGAAGCCGCGTTGACAAACTTCCGCGTTAATGCGGTATACGGCAGAATGTTCACAACGAAGTCAGACTCCGCGTAAAGCTTGTCCGCGTCCTCCGATGTGTAGATTTTGTCGAAGTATTTGCGCGGAGCGGAGGTAGTCGCAAGCCCTATGGTATTCATCTCGAACACTTTCGCTATACGCGCGGTTTCGGTTCCGATAGTCCCCGCGCCTAATATGCCGATAGTCGTGCCGGCAAGTTCGAACACCTGCGTATAGATACCCTCCGAGAGCTTATCCGGCGGCGGCGCCCAAGCTTGCTGAATTTGCCCTTTGTAGGCGATGTCAAGCCCCCGCGCGAAGGACAGTATAAACGCGAAAATACTCTGCGCGATTGGCTTCCCGTGGATTCCGCTGGCGTTAGTGACGATTACGCCGAGCTTTTGAAGTTCCGCGAGAGGCAGCGCGTCAACTCCCGCCGACCACGTCTGTACCCATTTGAGCTGCGGTCCGGCGAGTTCAACCCATTTGGGCAGTCCCCCGCCGTAACCCGCGATTATCTCCGTATCAGGCAGCAACGCGGGCAAATCGCTTTGCGGAGTTACGGCAATCACGTTATACCCGCGGGCTATGGCGGAAATCTCGGGAATAAGCTCCGCGCCCTGATGAAAAAGCAAAATATTTGACATTCCGGAATCCCTCCTCTTGTGTTATAGCGAGTAATACTCTTGGCTGT
Source organism: Oscillospiraceae bacterium (assembly GCA_031260685.1). Classification (GTDB taxonomy): domain Bacteria; phylum Bacillota; class Clostridia; order Oscillospirales; family Oscillospiraceae; genus JAISJH01. The sequence goes on from JAISLB010000116.1 coordinate 17,388, forward strand.
AATTGTTCAGCTCAAACGTAGTGTTCCAGACGACTTCGGGGTCAACCGCCGTAAGACTCGCGAACGCTCCGCCGCCTTTGCCGTAGACGTCTACAAGTTCGCAAACCTCGCGGCTTACGTCCTCCGCTTTGAGCGGCGCGAGAACACGTTCAAAGCCTATACCGCTTCCGAAGTTACGTTTGAACGCGGGTATGTCGTTTGCCCTGTCCTGAATTTGCAGGAAATCTACGCCGAGCTTAACCTGATACGGAACAAAACGCTTAATATTACCGCAGCAGTGATGCTCAATAATAATGTCCTTGCTTCTGAAAAAGTCGAAAAGGCGCTTAGTCGGGTTATAGACGATGTTCTCCATCATCGCTTCCCCGAAGAACGTGTCGCGCTCTGTCCCCCAATCGTCGTGGTAGGTGATAAGGTCAATCGGGAGATATTCGCAAAGCTTCGAAACAACCTCTATCTCGGCGTCTACAAAGGCTTCGAGGAAGCCGCTAACCGCGTCCGGCTCGAGCGCCATTGCGCACATAGCCTCTTCGTAACCTCCGAGCAGCGCGACCATACGCTCCGTACAGCCCAATCCGACGTTTACTTGAAGTACGCGCTCCGGGTCGTGAGTTTTGGCGTATTCCGCGCAAAGCTCCGCAATTTTGTAATCCGCGAGATTCGGGAACTTAACGTCACGCTTCCAGTCGCAGATGTCCTCGAGGCTTTTGGTACCGATTTTGAGCATCGGTCCGCCCGCTTCGGGAACGTAGGTCCAGATACAGCCGAATTGGTCAACCCAATCGTAACGGTCTGTACGTGACCAGTCGCACTCTCCCCAACCGGTAAGGTTCGCAACCATTACCGCGTCAATATCAGTCGCGCTGTTTGGCAGCCAGACGGGTTTATCGCGCTTAGCCGCCCGCCGGAAGTTCTCGCGAATCGGAATCGGACGCTCCGGGATTGGCACCGTCACTCCGCCCCCGCCAAACATTGACGGCGGTGTAATATACGTCTTTACCGAGGAATCCCCGAATGTTGGTGTTGTCAATTTCATAGCCGCATTGCCCCCTTATATCATTTTCAGATAGTATAACATATCTCCGAACTTTTCGCAAGAGGAAAATAATATGGAAAGTCTACTTGACATTTGCTCAAGACTGTGTTATCATAATGTAAAGCTAACTTTACATCATACGCGTCCCGATTATTCACTATTCACTATTCACTATTCACTATTCACTGAAAAAAGGGGTGGTAACACGAAAAACAAGGTTGAGGAACTCCGCAAAGAGCGCGGAGTATTACAGGAGCAACTTGCGGAAGCTGTGGGCGTATCGCGCCAGACTATCGGTTCGCTGGAAAACGGACGTTACAACCCGTCGATAGTGTTGGCGTTCAAACTGGCAAAGTATTTTGACACCACAATCGAAAAAGTCTTTATCTACGAGGAGGGAAAGGACTGATGAAAAAAGACGTTAACAAGCGGGCAGTGCGGATAGTGTGTGTCGCGGTCTGCATAGTCGTTCTGTCCGGGATTCTGCTGATTAACAACCGCGTCAGGACGGGGACGACGGAAACCGTCCCGGAATGGCTGCCCATAGTATATATCATAGTTTTCGTGCCGTTTTTCCTCGGTGCGTTACGTAATATATACCGCAACATTTTCAAGAAGAAGATCGCGGAGGACGACGCAAAGGCGGAAAGCGACGAGCGCGGACGCGCAATAGAGCAGAAAGCAAATACAACCGTAGTATTCGCGCTTATGCTGGTTTTGCAGATTTCTATAATCGCCTGCGCCCTGCTTGGTAAAGTCACGGCGGCATTTATCGCGGCAACAGCGTACTACGCGATAATCGGCTTCAAGGAACTCTGCAAACTCTACTACAAACGTAAGATGTAGTGGTCAGTGGCTAGTGGTCAGTGGTCAGACGGGAGCTGTTATAATTTATTGGGAGGTACATAGCTATGCAATCACGCAAGATTTCGCTTATTCTCTATCTCGTTGGTATCGCGGGAATCGCTATGGCGGTTACGCTAGTGCTGTCGGGGGATTTCAGCAAACGCACTCAGGGCTTGGAACTTTTGGGGCTTCTTATCGGCGCAGTGTCTATCGCAATAGGCTTGTTCATAGAATACCGGCGGAAGCACAGCGAAAAGCTTGCCAAAAAGGAGCTTGAACAAACAGACGAGCGCGGACAGAGCATAGACGACAAAGCCGGCAACTACGCACTGGTAATAACGCACGGCTTCTGCGTTGCCGCTATGATAGTGTTCTCCGCGCTGCAAAATTTCACCGCAGTGTGGATATGCTCCGGCTTTGTAGCGGTCAGCGGCATCGTGAAGCTGCTCCTGCGCCGCTACTACCGC
>JAISLB010000146.1 GCA_031260685.1 Oscillospiraceae bacterium
GACGCTTCCGGACGGCGGCATACGAGCTTCGCCGCTCTCGAAGTTACCCCCGAGATTGCCGAAAGCTCCGATATCGAGATTCGCCCGGAGGATTTGCGCGTTGATACCTACCGCTCGTCGGGCGCGGGAGGTCAGCACGTTAACAAAACCGAGTCCGCTATCCGCATTACGCATATCCCGACAGGTCTCGTAGTAGCCTGTCAGCAGGAACGTTCGCAAGTGCAGAACCGCGAGACCGCGATGAGTATGCTGCGCTCCAAACTTGCGGAGATTATGGCGCGCGAACACTACGAGCGGATTGAGGACATCAAAGGCACGCAAATGAAAAACGAGTGGGGCAGCCAAATCCGTACCTATACCTTTATGCCCTATACGTTAGTTAAGGACCATCGCACAAACTTCGAAAACGGCAACGTTCAAGCCGTAATGGACGGCGAACTCGACGGCTTCATCAACGCCTACCTAGTGCAGCTGTCGCTTGCGTAGCCGCGCGACGCAGTGGTCAGCGGTCAGTGGTCAGTGGTCAGCGGTCAGCGGTTAGTTTGTCAGTTCCATAAATTGGGCGGCGGTGAGCACTTTCGGGCGTTCGAGTTCGAGTGCGCGGAAGTGTTTGTCGCCGCTGATTATTATATCCACGTCCTCTATTATCGCGGCGTTCAGGATAGGAGCGTCTTTCGGGTCGGAAATCAGCTTTTGCGGGGAGAGCGGCGCACTTATCAGCGTATACGGCAAAGACGCGAGTAACACGTCAATATCAGGCTGCTTTTTCTCGAATTTATCACGTGCCACGCGGCGTAGTTCCGCAATGTTGTAGTCGCTCAATATCAGCTCGTGGCTGCCGGCAATGCGCAGCAACGCTTGTGACGGTACGGAGTTCGGATATAGCAGCGCGGAAATTAGGATATTCGTATCTACAAGTATTTTCATTCCGTGCCGCCTCCGTAGCGGACTTCGTTTACCCAAGCTTGTATGTCGTCCTCGGAGGGGGTGCCGAGAGCTTCCGCAACTCCCGCGAATGTTGTTTGAGCTTTGCGGATAGCCGCTGCGGAGGCGTTGTTGAGTACAACCTCTCCGTTTGCGTTTTGCGCGAATAGGATTTTGTCGCCCGCGCGGATACCGAGCAAGCGGCGGATTTCAGACGGTACAGTGATTTGACCGTTTGCGGAGACCTTGGCGAGGTTCATAAGCATAGCAGCAAGTCCTTTCTATTCTTGAAATCTCAAGAATCCTTTATGTCATTATACACTATCCGCAAAGATAAGTCAACGCCATTCTGTTCAGATAACAGATAGAGTGAATTTAGACGGGAATACGACGCAAAAGAAGTAAATGTTTTCGCCGAGGTAGTCAGTGGGGTTGACAGCGGCTTCGCAGCGTGGTATAATGGAGGGCGCGGGGTGAAAAGATGAATCTATTGCCTAATTACGAGCGCGCGGTTGTACCAATGGCTAAGCTCAAAGACCATTATCTCAATCCGGATAAAGAAAAAGATAAAGCCGAAGCGTTCAAGTTAGCCTTGGGTTATACTTCGGAACACTCGGAGCTGCTGATATTTCAGGTACTGGAAAATCTCCGGGTTTGTGAGGCAATTCCGAAAGGCGACAATGGTTGGGGGCTGACTTACGAGGTCGTAATGAACCTCACCGGAGCAAATGGCAAAACAGCGCGGGTTATAACCGCTTGGATAGACGACAAAGTAAACAACGAAATGCGGCTTACCGCAGTATACATCGACGGGAGGAAAAAGAAATGAAGTACCTTGACAGATGTCTCGAATTCCAAAAAGTAAAACTAAAAAACGGCGACATCGGGTGGATTTGTGATATTTTAGAACCGGGCGTTGCCTATATGCTTGAAATTTGGGAACCGGAAGACCCGGACCAGGAATATCGTTTGGAAACAATTCTACATTCTGACATTGAGTGCTTGCTTGTTGAGGTTGAAGTACCTGTAGGGTTGGTAGTTCCTATGCCGACGGTTATCACAGAAAAGTGGGAAGAAGACAGAAAATGGCTAAAACAGCACAGCGAAAAAGAACGGAAGCAACAGCAGGAAGAATTCGAAAAGTATAAACAGCAGAAGCGCACCGCGGTTGCTTAGTTGCGTAGCGGGGTTGACACGGACGGCTTTTGTGTGATATATTCCCCCGTCCTGACGGTTCCTGCGGGTTTGTTAATATTTCCATAACATTTTTGTTCTTACCTCTTGACAAGTGATATTTTTCGTGTTATAATACCCCCATAAGACGTGGTTTCTTGTACAAACCACACAAATTTATTTTTTGGAGGAAGACACTATGAAGAAACTCTTAGCCCTGCTCCTCGTCGCGGTAATGGTACTTGCCGTGTTCCCCCTCGCTGTCGCTGCAACACCTGTACCGGATGAACTTAAGGAGTTCTATGCTTTTGGTGAATGGCCGCTTGCAGCTAATACTTATGACCCCGCGTATGATGATTTAGGTTTAGCAGCCGGAACTTATATCTGCGGCAACTGGACAGCAGCCGGCGCGACTTTGCCTTTACCTGATTCGATTGCCGGATATACCAAAGTAGACAAACCCGGTGATGTTGGCGCAGGACAATATGCTTTCTATGAAAGCACGTCGGCATATGGAACATTTACTTATTTCTTTGTTGGCGGCGCACCGGAAGCAGCTTCCGAGCCGGAAGCTACCGAGCCTGACACTCAGCCCGCGGCTCCCGAGACTGACCCGGACGACGACACCGCAGTTCCTGACACTCAGCCGGCGGCTCCTCCCGCGGCGTCCTCCGTTGTCATTGAGGAACAGACCATTGCCAGTTTCTCAACGTACAAACTGCTTGACTCCCGCGTTGAGTCCTTCTCGGACAAAAACGGCGTAGTATTCGTCAAAATCCGTGACGTTATCGCGGTCTACAACCAGGCGCTTCCGCTCGGAATCGGAATCGGCGTAGAGGCTGAAGGTCAAGTCGTAGAGTTTACCCTCGGCGCTGCTGACCCGCAGCTCGACCTCGAGCCGAAAGTCGGCGAAGACGACGCGACCGTTACGCCCTCCGCTTGGACCTATAAATTTGCCGGAAGCGAAAAGGTTATCGGTTCCTACACCTTCGGCGGTTACAACTGGATTCCCGCGGACAGCA
>JAISLB010000149.1 GCA_031260685.1 Oscillospiraceae bacterium
TTACAAGTTTTTTGCAAAAACCGCTTGACAACTCCGGAGATTTATGTTATACTGGTTAAGTTGTCAGCAGACGGACTGCGTAAAATTCAACTCGAATTTGCGTAGTTTTTTTGTTAGACTTATTGTAAAAAATCATTTTGGAGGACTTTCATACTATGGACTTTCATATGCGGCTACCGCGCGGTAAACGTGAGTTTGCTCTTTTTATGGCAATTGTTTCGATTCTTTCGGTCAATATTATTGCTCCGCTGATAACCTGCTTCGAGCTTGGATTCAGCTTCGCCGTTTGGGGAGATGTACTGCGAATCATCCCTTTCGTGTGGCTAAGCGTTATCGCGCTCGTACTTCTTACGTACAAACCGGCTGAGTGGCTGACTGACAAAATCATCGCGAAAGACGATAGTTTCAGGGCGCACATCACTATCAATATTATGTGTACAGTACTATTTATGTCGATATTTCTGACAGTAATCGGGACGTGGATTGGCGGACGGCGGATAAGCCTTGAGCCGATACAGCTTTTCTTTTACAAATGGCCGCGTAATTTCGCGCTTTCATTTGCCGTAGAAGCGTTATTCGCGCAGCCAATCGCGCGCGCCGTGTTGTACAAGCTGCATAAAGCGGCTGACGCGAAAGCGCCCGTAACAGTTAGCTGACATTCCGGCTTGACTATCCGCTTCGTTCGTAGTATAATAGGTGTATCAAGCGAAAGGAGCGCGCGCTGTGTACAACATTCTTATCGTGGACGACGAAGCTGACATACGCGCCGTAATCCGCGAATACGCGGAGTTTGACGGTCACACTACGCTCGAAGCGGATAACGGTATGGACGCGGTACGTCTATGCCGCGGCAGCACGTTCGACATTGTCATTATGGACGCAATGATGCCGAAGCTCGACGGTTTTTCCGCAAGCAAGGAAATCAAGAAGTTTTCCGATGTGCCGATTCTGATGTTGTCGGCTCGCGGTGAAGAATACGACAAGCTCTTCGGATTTGAGGTAGGCGCGGACGATTACGTAGTAAAACCATTTTCACCGAAAGAGCTTATGGCACGCGTTAACGCGATAGTTACACGCGGTAAGCGTGACGCGCCCGCACGAAACAGCGGGGAGCGTGTCTTTGCCGCGCTGACAATTGACGCAATAGGGCGAACCGCGGCAATATACGGCGAACCGCTTGATTTAACTCCAAAAGAATACGACTTACTGCTCTATTTTGCTGACAACAGCGGAACCGCGCTTACACGCGACGTTCTGCTGAACGCTGTTTGGGGCTACGATTATTACGGCGACGACCGCACTGTTGACGCGCAGGTAAAACTCCTGCGCTCAAAGCTTGGAAAGTGCCGCGACTATATCGTTACTTTACGAGGGGTAGGGTACAAATTTGAAACGTAAAACTCTACCAATCGGTATAAAACTTTGGCTGTATTTTATACTTTTCGCGGCGGTAATAATGATAATGCTGTGGCTTATGCAAATAGTATTTTTGCAAAGTTTTTACGTACAGATGAAAACGTCAGACGTAAAAAAACTCGCGGCGGAAATAGTAAACGAATACGGCAGCGAGGACTTTTTAGATACGCTAGACGAAATGACTTTCCGCAACGCGGTACTCGTGATAATCCGCGACAATAGCGGTAACGTCGTTTTCTTTTCCGACGAACACAGAGGTCCGAACCGCGGCGGCGGCAGTTTTCAACCGGTTCAGGGCGGAAATCGCTTGTTCGGCAAATCTCTAAGTTATATGACGGATTTCCCGAACGGCGGAACTGTCGAAATATCAACGCCGCTTGAACCGCTCAATTCTACGACCGATATACTGCGCACGCAGCTGTTTTACGTCACTATGGCGTCACTTTTGATTAGTCTGATAATCGCGTTCTTCATTTCGCGGAAGTTTTCGCGTCCGATAACTAATATCACAAAGCAAGCGACTAAACTCTCCGCCGGAAATTTCGAGATTACATTCGAAAAAGGCTTTTGCGCGGAACTTGACGAGCTTTCGGCAACCTTAGACGATACTGCGGAGCAGCTTTCGCGGGTTGAGACTTTACGCCGTGAGCTTCTCGCGAATATTTCACACGATTTGCGAACTCCGCTGACTATGATTAAGGCGTATTCCGAAATGATTCGCGATATTTCAGGCGATAAACGCGAAAAGCGCGAGGAGCATTTAGCTGTAATCACCCGCGAGTCCGACAGGCTTGCGGCACTTGTGGACGATATTCTCGATTTGTCGTCACTTCAAGCGGACGGCGAAATAATCAACGCGGTAAATCTGAATATCAGCGAAATTGTAAAGCAAACGCTGTCACAATTCGCGCCTTTTTTTGAACGTGAAAACATCATCGCGGCAACCCGCATTGAGCCGGACAGCTACGCTCTCGCGGACAAAAAACGCCTGACGCAGGTACTGTACAATTTTATCGGAAACGCTGTCGCTCACGTCGGCAAAGATAAAAAAATCGTGGTAATACTCACAGACTTAGGCGGTGCGGTACGTTTCGAAGTAAGCGACAACGGCGAAGGAATAGCGCCCGCTGAGCTCTCGCTCGTCTGGGACAGATACTATACATCAAAAGAGAGCGGGACTTCCTCCGGCTTGGGCTTGTCAATCGCAAAAAGCATACTCGAAGCTCACGGAGCCAAATACGGCGCGGTAAGTTCCCCGGGGAACGGCAGCACATTCTGGTTTGAGATACAAAAGTAGGAGCTTGAAGCTCCTGCTTTTTTTGTAAATTTCACGAAGATTTCACTAAACTTTCACACAGATTTCATATTACTGTCTTATAAGTAAGTTATAATAAGTATATAGCAGTTACATAGCCAAACGGCTATATAAAACGAACAGGAGAACAATATGGCAATCGACGTATTCAGCCGCTACGAGAACAAGTACAAACTTAACGGCAGAATGTTCCGCAAAGTTCAGGCGGCAATCGCGGACAATATGGAAGCCGACAAATTCAATCGCGGCGGCGAAATGTACACAATCCGCAATATTTATTACGACGCTCCGGATTTTTCACTAATCCGCAGGTCGCTCTCAAAACCGCTGTATAAAGAAAAAGTACGACTCCGCGCTTACGGCGAAGTAGACGAAAAGAGCGATGTTTTCGTCGAAATAAAAAAGAAATTCAGCGGGCTTGTAAGCAAACGGCGCAGCCTCTTGAAGCTCGGCGAAGCCTACGATTTTTTGCGAGACGGAACATTGCCGCAAATTCAGGAATATATGAACGCGCAGGTTCTCCGCGAAGCTCAATATATCATCGAACGTGAAAAGCTCAGACCCGCGCTGTACTTAGCCTACGAACGTTTTGCGTATTTTGGTTTGGGACATCACGATTTGCGGGTTTCATTCGACGCTGATATTCGGACGCGGCGCGAAAATGTTCGCTTTGAATACGGCGATTACGGTGAGCCTTTGCTTGAAGCGGATACATGGCTAATGGAAATAAAAGTCGCGTCCAGCATCCCCGTGTGGCTCTGCCGCGTGCTTTCCGAAAATGGAATCGTACCGCTAAGCTTCTCAAAATACGGCGCGGAATATACAAAAGCTCTTGTAAACAAACTAAACGGAGGTGAGAAAGAATGTTCGATTCTATATTTTCCGCAACAAGTAATGTTGCGATCAGCTTAGGCGGCTTGGCGGCTTCACTCGGAGTGTCGTTCGTTCTCGGACTTTTGGTAAGCGTGGTCTATATAAAAACGCATAAGACTAAAACTCCCTCACAAAGTTTCGCGGTTACGCTCGTACTTTTACCCGCGATTGTCGCAGTAATAATTTTGCTGGTCGGCTCAAACATCGCGCGGGCATTCTCTCTTGCGGGAGCGTTCTCAATAATCCGCTTCCGTTCGGCTCCCGGCGACCCGAAAGATATTACGTACGTACTGTTTTCAATGGCGACGGGACTGGCGGCGGGAATGGGTTTTCTGCTCTACGCGGTTGTTGTCGGAGTCTTCCTTTGCCTGGTAGTTGTTTTGCTGGAAGTGTTGAATTTCGGACAGGTACGGAAAACCGATAAAATTCTGAAAATCACTATCCCCGAAAATCTCGATTTTCCCAACGCGTTCAACGGGATTTTAGAAAAATACACGCTTTCAAATACGCTGCGCCGCGTGAAAACCGCGGAGCTCGGAAGTTTATACGAGCTGAACTATTCAGTTATAACCCGTGACGGCGTATCGGAAAAAGAATTTATCGACGCTTTGCGAACCCGAAACGGTAATTTGAACATTTCGCTTGTACTTGACGCCGCGAATAATTCTGAATTTTGAAAGGACAAAACTATGAAAAAATTATCTTTGCTATTGTTGCCGCTGTTATTACTGGCGGCGTGTAAACCCGCGGAAATTGCGGAGCTGCCGGCTGCCCCCGCAGCGGAAACTACGGCAGTTCCCGAAGCCGTTCCGCAATCCGCGGTTTCTAACACCATTTCGCTTGACGGCGAATACAAACTGACAGGCGTTATCAACGAACAAGTACTTGTGACCGCCGCAAATGTTACGCTCATTTTAGATAACGCGACTATTATCTGCGCGGACGATTCGGCAATTCTCGGCGACGATGACGATTCGAAAAATCTCCAAAATCTCACGATTACGCTGATAGGCAATAACGTCATTAACGGCGGTAAACACGGGATTCAAGGCAAAGACAATCTCACAATCACAGGTGACGGAACGCTTGAAGTAACCGCTGTCAAAGACGGGCTTCACGCCGGTGACGCTCTCAATTTTGAAAGCGGAAACGTAAACGTTCTGAGCTCCTTCGAAGGTGTTGAGGCGGCATATATAAATATTTCCGGCGGTTCGCTCACTACCCACGCTTCGGACGACGGTGTTAACGCAGCCGCGGACGAGGACGGGGTTACGCCGAGCGTCATAATCTCCGGCGGTACGCACTTTATCTATTCCGGCAGCGACGGCATTGACAGCAACGGAACTCTCGACATTTCCGGCGGTACGGTTGCCGTACTGATTAACGCCCCGAGGGACGGCGAAACTTTTGACGCTGACCGTCCCGGGACATTTCTGCCTATCCTGAGTTTCAGCGGAAACTTCGCCGCCGGTGATACTATCGCGGTTGGAGATTTCGAAGTTACTCTCGAAACCGCGGTAACTTCGGCGTCGCTCATATTACCGGGAATTGCGGACGGTACGGCATATCGCGTTCTGCTCAACGGTTCTGACTATCAGGAGGTAACGGCAAGCGTAACGGTTGCCGCGGGAATGGGCGCAGGCTTTGGAGGCGGCGGAAATTTCCCGGGCGGAGGTTTCCCGCAGGGCGGACAAAACGGCAGACCGCGCGGCGATTTAGCAAACGGCGAAAGACCCGCGCGAACCGAAGGCGCTCCGCCCGATTTTGCCGCCGGAGAAGTTCCGCAGCGGTAATTGCCGTAGTTTTTATCGCTTGACAAAATACGCAAAATCCCGTTTTTTCCCGCTGCTATTGCCAAACATACTCCTCGCCGCGGGTTTCAAGCACAGTCAGCGAATCTAGCGCAAGCCGCAGGTATTTTTCACCGTATTCTTCGTATACTTCGAGAGTGCCTACGGCTTCCACCCAGTCGTCAGGTTCGGGATAAGCGTTGTCCCAGATAACTTCAAAACCGCAGTTTCCGTCAGAACCGCAGCAGCCCGGTCCGTAGCGGAATACAGAATAGTACGTCAAGCCGGTTTCTTCCCAAGTGTACGCGGTGAAAATTCCCTCATATTTGATAGTTTTACCGAAGTAATCATCCGCGTTGTAATATACGTCATTTGTTTGCGCCACGAACATTTTTTCTCTGATTTCTACGACATCGCTATTTTTTGCCGAAGCTACTTCGTCGATTTCAGTGAAAAAGTTATACGTTGTCGGAGCTGCGCTTGCGGTTGCTTTCGGCGTTACTTTTGCTGTTGCTTTCGGCGTTGAAGTACTGCTTTGGATAATATTCAGCGCGGGAGTGCCGTTACCGTTTTTGGCACTCTTATTTACCGGAGCTTTGGTCTGACAAGCCGACAGCGCAATTAGCAGAATCGCGGCGAGTAGTATGCTTGCTTTTTTCATTTTTTTATCCTTCCAATAGTTAAATTAGCTGTCCAAAACAGCAGAAACGCGATTATATTTACGATAACCACACTCGCTCCCGTCGGCGTAGCAAAGACGTAACTGATTACCACACCGATAAAGAAGCATATTACCGACACAAAAGCTGAGCAAACTGTCACGCTCTTGAACTTTTTACAGACGCGCATTGAGGTGAGCGCGGGGAAAATTATAAGGCTCGAAATCAATAACGCGCCCATCATTCTCATTCCGAGCACGATCGTTATCGCG
>JAISLB010000014.1 GCA_031260685.1 Oscillospiraceae bacterium
AAGACTTTGCTGTTTATTAACGCGCTTGCCATTGACAAAAACACCGTTACGGCTCTCGTCAATGAGCGTCGCGCCGCCGTTGCCCGAAAGTTCGATACGTGTATGATTTGAGCCAACCAACTGATTAGCGTAACTAATCGTATTGTTATTGCCGCGTCCAACTGTTATCGGCGCGTTGTTTACATAATACTTCGTGAATCGGGACAAACCGAGAGCCAATGTCTCTACGAGTATAACCACCTCGCTACCGTTTGATAATCGCGCGTCAACACGAAGCCCGTCAGTAAGCGTTACGGAAGCCGGGAACGAAACCACCTCGTTCGGGACAAGCGACCAGACCTCGTTGAATACATCGAGGCTTAGAGCAATCTCACTTGCCAACCCGGAAACTTCGCGCGGAATCTCCAACTGTACGGAGCGGTTATTGACGCTCGGCAACTGCATCTCGTATACACCAGAGGTAAAGTGCGCGGTCAAAACGAAAGACATCGGAGACTCCTTTCGCAAGGTATTTAGGTACTGTCCGTAACTGCCGACAGTCATCGGAAGGGAAAATATCAAAGACAAGCAACATTTTACAACAAAACCTTACTAATTATACCATATATTCGGCTGCTTGTCAATAGGGGTTTTGGACTTTTTAGAACAAGTTTTGCAATCAGTGGTTAGCGGTCAGTACAAACTGCTATTGCAATTTGAATAGCAATAGTGTATAATAAGTCAAAAACTTTTCCTGTTTACAGCGGAAAGACGAACGGCTGACAATCTTAATAAGGAGTTTATAAATGAATCGTTTAATCAATCGCGCGGCGGCGCTTATTTTAGCGGCTGCAATCCTGCTGACTGCCGCTTCCTGCGCTAATAGTGCCGCGGAGGTTACTCTTCCCGCGCGAACATTTGAGCATCAGTCGGTCTCTTTTGACGATATAGAGTACGTCGAATATACGCGTGATGAGATGGCCGGCAGATATGAAACGTTCGTTTCTGATTTCAAAGCCGCCAAATCGCCGAACGAGCAAGCGGAAGTTATTTTCGCCGAGGATGATTTTACGCGCGAACTTTTGCTCACCAGTTCTATTCTTTTGATAAAATATTATAAGAACCTAACGGATGAAAAGGCGAGAGATAGATACTTTGCGCTTTCAGACATTTTAGCCGAACTCAACGACTTTGCGCTGCCATATATGAAACTTTTGGCGGAAAGCAAATTCAGAGAAGCGCTTACGCGGCGATTCGGCGAGGATTATTTTTACAAACTTGATAAAACGCTTGAGGGGTACGATCCCGCGCTTTCCGCAATTACACAGCAGACAACCCGCTATACTGACGAGTACAATCAGCTGCGGGGCAATCCCGGCGTAACTTACGAGGGCGAAACCTACAGTCTGAATGAAATATACGAATATTGGCAGACAGATATTGATTTTGGCATAATGCTGCTCAATGAGTTTTGGAAATCAAACAATAAAGCGTGTGCGGAAATATTTATGCCGCTGCTCAAATTAAGACAGGAGCAGGCGAAGCTATGCGGATTTGATAATTATTACGACTATTTTTATTCCGATAAAGATATTTTGGGCTATGGCAAGGACGAAACTTTTGCTTTCGACCAATATGTGAAGAAGTATATAAGTCCGATATATATGGAAATCAAATCAAATTACGCGAAAGCGTTGGGCTTTGACATTCTTCCGTACGACTATGATATTGCGCGCTTATATTCCGAGTCTTACGCTGTCAAACAGGAGTTGCTTGATGACGAAAATAAATATTACGAAGTTTTGCTAAATACTATAGAAAAAGTTAGCCCGGAAGCCGGAGCGATTGTAAAAGTTCTTGATTCAATAGCGTTTATTGATTTAGCAACTGATGAAAATAAACGCGTCGGCGGGTATACGGTTCTTCTCCGCGGGGTGAATCAGCCTTTTGTTTTTGCACAAAAACTTAACGCAAACGTAGCCTTTCACGAATTGGGACACGCAGTAAATTTATATGAAACGGTCGGCTGTGCCGAGCTAATTACCCAAGAAACCCCGGACACGGCATATATTGAAATACATTCAAGCACTATGGAAGTTCTGGCAATGAAGTATTTTAACGATATATATACGTCAAGCGAGAATGCTATAAAAGCTTGGACTTTCGATATGCTGGACGAAATTATCAACGCGGCAATGTTTGACGAATTTCAGCGGTATATCTACACAACCGAAAATATCACAATGGAAATGATAAACACGGAGTACGCGAAACTCAGAGAAGAATATCTAGGCGCGACTGACTTCGAACCGTTTACACCACTGAAAGACGGAGTTTCGTGGATTTATGACTCACACGCTTTTGCAAGTCCGTTTTACAGCGTTCAATACGCAATCGCCACAACCGTCAGTCTGGAATTTTATGAATTATCATTGGGGGACTACGACGCTGCCGTCGATAAATATATGAAAATCTGCAAATTAGACAGCAGTGTCTACAATTTAGTCGAAGCGTTAGAAGAGTGCGGACTAAAAAACGTTTTTTCAGAAGAAACGGTTGAAAATGCGGGGAAAACGCTAAGGGCTACATTATTAGACTAAGCAAAGCTCTCACATTTGTGCAGAAATAGAGAGGACAACGCCGGAATTTTGTTGTATAATAAATAAAGTAAAGGAGCTTAATAATGGAATGGATTGAACGTTTGAACACTGCGATAAACTATATCGAGGAACATCTCGGCGGCAAAATTGAATACGGAGAATTAGCGAAAATCGCTTGCTGCTCCGAATATCATTTTCAGCGAATGTTCGGGTATATGGCGGGCGTTACATTGTCCGAATATATCAGACGGCGGCGAATGTCACGCGCTGCCGCGGATATGCAAAATGGCGGCAAAGTCATCGACATTGCGCTCAAATACGGCTACGAGTCGCCCACCGCTTTCAACCGCGCGTTTCAAAATATTCACGGTATTGCGCCGTCAAACGCGAAGCAGAACGGGATTACGCTAAAATCTTTTCCTCCGATTAGCTTCAAAATAACAATTAAAGGAGTGGAAGAAATGAATTACAAAATCGAACAAAAAGCAGCTTTCCGCATTGTCGGAGTGCGCGAAACTATCCCGACCGACATCGAGGAAAGTTTCAAATGTGTACCGCAGTTTTGGCAAAAGTCCGCGCCGCAAATACCGCAGTTGGTCCCGCTGATGGACGGCGAGGTTCAAGGTCTGCTCGGCGTATCGACCTGCAACGAAGTTGAGGGAGAGCAAAATTATTATTACATCGCGGTTCAGAGCAATGCTCCCCTGCCTGAAAATATGCACGAATTTACGATTCCCGCCGCAACGTGGGTAATATTCTCCGGGAGCGGCACATCAGCTGATATTCAAACATTGCAGGAGCGCATAGTTGCCGAGTGGCTGCCGACGTCAGGCTACGAGTGGGCTAACGCGCCTGATATTGAGGTTTATTTAGACCAAAACCCGGCAGATATGAAGTTTGAGGTTTGGCTGCCTGTAGCGAAAGCAAACAAATAGAGAGAAAAACTAATCAAATTACGCCGCCGGGTTCCGCAAGCTTGCGAATCTCGGCGGCGGTAACTTTTATTTGCAAACTAACAATCGAAAAGTAGGAACTTAATAAATCTATCAATTATGACTGCGATTGCGGAATTACCGTTATCAATCGCGCAAATATTTATCAAAGAACGCTGCGCTCTTCTCGTTAATGAACGCAAGCGTATCATAGCCGGATTTTTCATAACCGCCGCCAAGTAATTGGCACAGGAGCGGCGACATTCTCACCAAATCGCACAGCGAATAGTGATTGCTGCCCTCGATATAGTAATACTCGACGTTTCCGCTGTTGTACAGATAGTTTTTGTTCTGAACATACTTGTTATCCGATTCAAGAAGTGGGTAGCCGCTGTCGCTGTAAATATTCATAACAGCGCAGTCATACGGCGCGGTATTCCACACGAAGTTGCCGCCGTCCACGCCCGTAATATCGCTCATAAACGGAGATTCGAGCGCGAGTACAGCGCTGACATCGCTCCGCTGTCTTGCAACACCGAGCGCGGCTGAACCGCCGAGCGAATGTCCCGCAACTCCGATACGTTCCGCGTCAACTATTGCGAAGCCTCCCGCGGCAAAATAGTCTATCACAAAGCTAATGTCGTCTGTCCGCAGCGCCATCCACTTTTGAAATAATTCGTAGGAATTTTCAATATTCTCGTAGGAATTTTCGGTGTTCAGTTCACGCATATAAGCGGAATTGATAAAAATGCTTTTGCCGTCAATTTTTGTACTTATCGCGTGGTAAGTGTGGGAAATAGCTGCGACCACATAGCCGCGGCTTGCAAGCTCGGCGTATAACGACACATTGCTTGTATTAGTAGAAATCCCGCCGTGAGAAAAAACAATCAACGGACATTTCTCCGCAGTTTCCGGGGAATAGACCAACACAGACAGTTTGCGGAAGCTCCCGTCGTCCTTGTACGTTTCTACACGCGAATTGTCCGCGAGTTCAAGCGTTTGGACGGTATACGCAAATTCGCCCATAGTTTTTACGCCCGGCAAATCAGGGAAGAGCGCAACCGTCAAGACCATAACTACAATGGCAATAATCGCGGTGACATTAACGAGCCGCCGCAGCCAAACTTTTTTGAAAATTTTTCGTTTTGCCGCCGCGATAAGAAACGCCAATAAGAGTATTGATAACGCAATCAAAATGAAGTTGCTCATAGCTGTTTTTCCTCCTCTTTATCTATCCGTTTGTATTCGAGTATATCACCGGGCTGACAGTCAAGAACGTCGCAAATAGCGTCAAGCGTAGAGAATCGGATTGCGCTGATTTTGCCTGTCTTGATGTTTGACAAGTTTACGTTTGCAATCCCGACTTTTGCCGCGAGGTCGCCGAGCGATATTTTTCTGTCAGCCATCATTCTGTCAAGACGTAAAATAATAGCCATTTTCTCCACCTCACAATGTCGTATCGCTCTCATTTTGCAGCGCACAGCCATAGTCAAATATCAGGCACAACACCCAAACGATTCCGGCCGCGAGAAATCCGACAACGCCCGTCATTACTCCTACGTATAGCAAAGCAATCGCCAACCGCTTGAATTTCTGTACAACGTCCTCTCTGAACGGCGAGCTGTTATCGCGCAAAGCCCGAAAGGAAATTTTAGCGTGCGCCAACGCGGCAATTGTGAACGCCGTCCGCAAAAAATCGCCAAAGCTGAATTTCAAAAAGTCAAAGTCCGAAAGGTCAGCGCCGGATTCGCCCATTATAAAGACCGGCATATAAATTTTGACCTCTCCTAATTTGAACAGGAACGGCACCTCAATTGTCTTGCCGCCGACTATTACGGCTTCGGTATGGAGCGCCAGCACCGACATAAACCACGAAACAGCCTCTACTGCGCCGACTACGATGAACGCTGCAAACGAGATTTTCAACAGGATATATATAACCTTGCTGAAACGTCTGATTTGCTCTGTGTGTTTTTCCATTTTGAAATCCACCTTTCAATATTTTTCCCGCGTCCGGCAGGATAAAAACATTATAACACACAGATTAACGATTGTCAAGCGTTTTTTAACGATTATCATAAAATATTTTATCATTCTCATTTGACCTGTTCTTAGTGGCGGCAATAAACCGTTTCCGGCAAGTTCGGAAACGGTTTATTCATTAAATTTCAGGTTTAGCGTTAAGCCGCAAACTCACCGGCGGCAGCGGGGGAATGGTTTGCACACCACGTACATCGGAGCGCAGACTCTCAGGCAACGATTCCTTTGCGGAGGACGAGGAGGGTACGGAGGACGCGGAGGTTTCGGCGGTTCCGGGGGTTCAGGCGGCTCGGGAGGTTCGGGACAATCATTGAGAATCCACTTTGCGTATAGCGTTAGCGAAGCCGTCACCGGAGCGTCGAAATCAAACGGAACAGTCAGCTCCGGATTTGAGTACCAACCATCAAAAACATCGCAAGCTCTCGACGGCTCGGCAGGCGGATAAATCGTCGAACCGTAGTCTACGGTTTGCTCGTTGACCGCGTTACCGCCGTCAGTATCAAAAGTTACGGTCACAGTTGCGGGAGGGCAGTCGTTGAGAATCCACTTTGCGTAGAGAGTCAGCGGAGCCGTCACAAGTGTGCTGAAATCATACAGCATCGTCAGTTCCGGATTTGAGTACCAGCCGTCGAATACGTCACAATTGCGCGAAGGGTCAGCGGGCGGGAAAGCGGGAGTGTCATAGGCAATCTCTTGGCTTGCAACCTCGTTTCCTCCGTCTGTATTAAACGATACTGTAACCGATATAGGCGGACAAGGGTTATCAAGCCAACCGGCATATAGCGTTGTATCTCCCGTGAGCGGACTTCCGAAGTCAAACAGTGCCGTAAGTCCCGGGTCTGAATACCAACCGGTGAATATATCGCAATCTCGGACGGGATTCGCGGGCTGTTCCCCGACAGTTCCGTAAGCTACCTCTTGGCTGGGGACAATACTTCCGCCGTCTGACACAAAGTTCAAAGTGATGAAATCCGGCGGACAGGGGTTCGAAGTCCACTTTGCGTATAGCGTGATATTCCCGCTTACGGGAGCCGAAAAGTCATACGGAGTTGTAAAGTACTGGTTTGTATACCAACCGTCGAATATATCGCAGTTACGCGTTGGGTTATCAGGCTGGGTTGCGGGACTTCCGTTTATAACGTTTTCCGCGGGAACCGCGCTGCCGCCGTTACTATTGTACATAACGGTATACTGAACATAGGGCAAGCCGTTTGTATAGGATATGTCGAAATTATTATAGCCGTATTGAAACGGTATAGTGAACGTATGTGTCAGGACGTGAGCGTTATGCAGCGGAATATCCTCCGGGCGTATCTGATAACCCTGCCCCGCGCTGTTATCACTAAACGCTACATCAGGACCGATGTCCAATGTATCCAGATGGTCGTAACTTATATTGATTGCACCCCCGCTGCCGTTGGCGCGGTTGCCGACGAACCTTGCGTTACCGTTTACTGTGAGTTTACCGTCGGAGAAAAGACCTACACCTCCTCCGCCGCCGGTGGTTGTATTCTCCTTGAAATACGCGGCATCATTTACAATAACGTTTCCGTAGGAGGCGATACCTCCTCCTCCGCCGCTATCGTTCCCGACAAAGGACGAATTCCCGGTCATTATCACATCACCGTAATTGAGCATACCGCCGCCGATGAATCCCGAGTGATTAGCGGTTATCGACGCACCGTCAGTCATATAGAACGTGCCGTAGGTTAATACACCTCCTCCGGCTGACGAAGTGCTGTTGCCCGTTATCAGCGAATCGCCGTACATAGTGATTGTGCCGTAATTGAGAATAGCCCGGTTGCGGCTGTTTTTCAGCACCGCTCCGCCGCCCAAGAAAATATTACCGTCGTTACGCATTAAGGTAGTACTGTAATCTGCGCTGTTGCCGTCAAGGACTAAGTTCGTAACCGTCAGCGTATCATCTCCGCGGACTGTGAACAAGGTGTTGTTACCCGTACTTGTGAGAGTATACGGACCTCCGGTGCCGGAAGTGATTGTAACGTTCTTGCCGCTTTGCAAACTTACGCCGTCCGGCATATCGAAGGATTGGGTTATCGTAATATCTATCACCGGGTCAGGGTTTGCAAGCGCACTCTGAAGTTGCGCAAAATTGCTGACCGTAAGTACCGCACGCGGTGCGGGAGCAGCTTGTGGATTCATTATTTATACCGCCTTCCATAAAATAATAGC
>JAISLB010000119.1 GCA_031260685.1 Oscillospiraceae bacterium
GGAAAAGCTCTTGACGAAATGGACGATGCGGAGCTGCAAAAAGCAGCGGAAACTTGCAGCCTTTTCGCAAAACTTTCGCCCGCGCAAAAAGAGCGCGTTGTAAAAACGTTCCAAACCGCGGGACACACCGTGGGCTATATGGGCGACGGAATAAATGACGCGCCGCCGCTGCACCAAGCGGACGTGGGAATTTCCGTAGACAGCGCGGTGGATATTGCGAAAGAAACAGCCGATATAATTCTGTTAAAAAAAGATTTAATGGTTCTCGAGCAAGGAGTACTCGAAGGTCGGCGCACTTTCGGCAATATTGTAAAATATATAAAAATGGCGGCAAGCGGAAATTTCGGCAATATGATTTCTGTTGTTGTTGCGAGTATTTTTTTACCGTTTTTACCAATGCTCCCGGTGCAAATACTCACGCAAAATTTGCTTTGTGATTTCTCGCAAATGGGAATTCCTTTTGACAGTGTTGACAAGGAATATCTCAAAAAGCCGCGCAAATGGGAAACAGGCTCAATCAAGAGTTTTATGGCATTTATGGGACCGTTAAGCTCAATATTTGATATTTTATGCTTTGCGGTAATGTGGTGGGCGATGAAAGCGAACGGAATTGAGGCTGCACGGCTATTTCAGTGCGGCTGGTTTGTATTCGGCACCGTTTCGCAAGTACTTATAATCCACTTGATTCGAACTGCGAAAATACCATTTGTGCAGAGCAAACCGAGCGTAATGCTTCTGATTCCTACGCTGGCAGTTGCGGCAGTTACGCTGGCTGTGGGGTTCAGTCCGCTGTCTGTCGGACTGGATATGACACGGCTCCCGCTTAATTTCGTACCGTGGTTACTTGCGATACTTGTAGCCTACGGAGTTTCCGCACAATTGATAAAAAAGCTGTATATCAAACGTTTCGGCGAGTGGATTTGAAAAACTGAACGTATTCGAGTATCGGGTATGCGTGCTTGACAACGCCTGATTGCGCAGTTTCCATTATGCAAATCTTCTTTCTGCCAATTTCCGATTATGTCGCTTCCGTGATAGAATTCGCTAAATCGAAATAAGTGATATTTTGCTGTTGACAAGAGACGTGAAACGTGGTATAATGTTCATAGATCTGTAAAAATGGGTATGTTGTGGCAGTATAAAGCGTAGAAAAAATATCAACATTACATATAAGGAGTAACTCAAATGGGAAACGGACAAAACATGTTCTTGGATTTTATCTTAGAACGCACGCAAGATGACAAAAAGGAAACAATGACGGAGTTTCTGAAGGAAGCCTTCAAACCGCCGGAAAACGGTAATTTTGACCCCGAAGCTTTTCAGAAAAGCAACGAGGTCATAATCTCGATGATGACGCCGGAAGGCGCGGCGGAATTCCGGAAAATGATGGCGCCTCCCGATATGGGAGATTACGACGAGACGCTGGAACAAAAAAATTGGCTGGAGCAGCCCAACAAATTCAAGTGGAGAGATAATTCTCCCGAAGTGTCAGCTGATGAAATGCGCGCGGCTTTCGCCTGTTCAAAAAGAGCGGACGGAATGAAGTGCGAGTGTTGGAACACCCACTGTCAATTCCACGGCAATTGCCGTAAGTGCATCGTCTTCCATTTGGCGCTGAGGCAGTTCCCGACTTGTCAAAGGGCTTCATTAGGCGATTTAGAGGAACATTACATAGTATTCAGCCGCGATAAATAGTACAACTATATGTAACAATTCCACTAATTTTTTATATTGAAAGGAAACACTAAAAATGCAAGAAGATATTAACATTCTGGCTCAGCCTAACAAATTGAAATGGCTGGAAAACCCTCCCAGCGTTAAGCCGGCGGAAATGCGCGCGGCAATAGCTTGCGCCGGTAAAGCCGACCGGCTCGAATGTGACTGCTGGAACGTCAAGTGTCCGCATCACGGCGATTGCAGAAAATGTATTGTGTATGAAATGTGCTTAAAACAGTTTCCGACCTGTGAAAGAGACCTGTTTGAGGAATTGAAGGAACACTATGTTGAGTATAGCCACGGTAAGTAGCGGCGCTTGCGGCTTTCCGCTTGAAAAAGCGCGGGAAGTGTGCTGCGGCAGAGCCGCAATCAGGAGGTAACTAAATGCGCAAGATTGCTGTAATAATGGGCAGTTCAAGCGATTTACCGGTAGTACAGCCAGCTGCGGACACGCTGAAACGTTTCGAAGTACCTCACACGGTTCACGTATTTTCGGCGCACCGTACACCGGACGAATTGGCAAAATTTGCTAAGTCCGCGGCGGACGAAGGTTACGCGGCGTTTATATGTGCCGCGGGCAAAGCAGCCGCGCTGCCGGGTGCCGTAGCGGCTTATACGACGCTTCCGGTAATTGGGCTTCCGGTTAAGAGCAGTTTTCTCGACGGGCTGGACAGCCTGTTATCTATGGTACAAATGCCGTCGGGAGTTCCGGTAGCAACGGTAGCGGTTAACGGAGCCGAGAACGCGGCTCTTCTCGCGGTGCAAATCCTTGCCGTGAACAACTCGGAACTTCGCGCTAAACTCGAGAATTACAAAGCCGAACAGCGCGAAAAGGTATTGAAAGGCTGAAAACGGAGCTTATCCGTAAATAGACGCAGCAGAGACGGAGGGACTATCGTTCTCCGTCTCCGTTTTGTGGTGCTTGTCAACTGCCGCCGCCCGCTGACAGCATACGTTCTATTGACACTCCGTAACCTTTTGAGGGTTCGCTCACGAGAACGTGGGTTACAGCGCCAATCAGCCGCCCGTTTTGAAGCAGCGGAGCGCCGCTCATTCCCTGAACAATACCGCCCGTTATCGCCAGCAGCTCGGGGTCAGTTACCGTCAGAAGCATTTCGCGTTCTTCACCTTCGGGATATACGCGAGTCACTTCAATGCCGAAGTCACGAACTTCACCGCCGCTGACGTTTACTCGGACAATCGCGGGACCTGTCTTAATCTCGTTTCTCGCGGCAGTTTCCACCGGACTTCCCGCATTAAGGACGCAGTCCGGTTCTAAGGTTCCGAAAACTCCGTAGTTGCAATTGGTCAGGAGATTGCCCAAAACGGTCAGCGGGTCAAAATTCGCCTGAAGCTGTCCGGGAGCGCCCGTCTCGCCTTTTACAACAGTTGTTACATCGGCGGGCATAATTGTCCCCTCTTTTATCGGGAGGAGCGTACCGGTCTCGCTGTCGGAGACGCTGTGTCCCAAAGCTCCGAACTGTCCGCTCACGGGATTGACGAAAGTTACGGTGCCGATTCCGGCAATACCGTCGCGGAGCCAGACTCCAAGCTCTCCGCGTCCGTCTTTTGCTTTGCTCGGGATAACCTCGAATTGCAGCTTCTCGTCGGCGCGGGTTACACGGACAGTAATGGGACTGCCCGCCGCGTCGGCGATGATTTCGCGGCACTCTTCAACGCTGTCGATATGCTCGGGACCGATGTCCGTGATGATATCGCCGGTACGCAGACCTGCGTCCAAAGCAGGTGAATTGCCGCCGCCCTCAACGTTGTTCAGCCCGATTATAAGCGCGCCGTCAGTCGAGAGCTTCAAGCCGATGGCTTTACCCACCGGGATTAGTTTCGGCAATGCGGAATGTGCCGAAGCCGACAACACAGGCGTAAACAGCAGTACGAACGCAAGTATCAGCGGGATAACGCGGAAATGGAAAGTTCTTCGCTTCAAAATTCTAACCTCCGTTGTAAATTTATCTATCTGCATAAATAAACTGCCCAAAACAGCGCGGTATTAAACGTGAAAAGAATTGGAGAAACACTTTTCCGCGTTTCGTGAAAGATTGTTGTTGACAAGTATGCGATAGTATGATACAATGAGACGTTAAATAAATATCACGACCGGATAAGGAGGCGCAGCTATGCGAAATGTTACCCTTACTATTAACGCTACCCAGTTTATTGATGATGATAACCGAGACACCTTTGAGCTTATTACAGACGGTAAATATTCCTACGAGAAAGGTCTTGGGGTTCTTAAATACAGCGAGAGCGCAATCACGGGAATGGAGGGGACGGAGACGACAATCAGCGCTTCCCCGACACGCGTAGTTCTCACCCGCGAGGGCACTATAAACACGACAATGCCGTTTGAACAGGGTCACAAACAAATCTGCGTCTACGAAACCCCGATGGGCGCGATGACAATAAACATAGCAACGCTGAAAGCCAAAACCGGCTTAGGCAAGAATGGCGGCTCACTCGAACTCGAATACACACTGGGGCAAAACGGTGATATGGCGGGACGCAACTCTATCTCAATAAGAGTAACGCCGTCGGTCCGGTAGACGGCTATCAGGTAAAGACGATGACAGAACTCGAATTTATGAAAAACTACTCCTCCGACGCTTTGCTGGAGAGAGTGCAGAATAGTATGGCTGCGGCAAGCGCGGGGGACGACAACGCGGTCACTCAGGACACTTTCGCGTTGCTTCTGGCTCAAATGCTTCTAAAAGAGATGCCGGAGGAATTTGCGAATCCGATACTTATGGCGCTTGCCAGCGACAAGGGAAGCTCGGGACTGTTCGGAAACCTCGCCTCGCCGAACGTAACCCTCGGGCTGACGAGCGGTGCGTACACGGCGGCGGGAATTCCGTCCAACGCGGGTCTGCCGGTCAATCCTCCGCTTAGGGGCGGCGAAAGCGAACGCAGTCCGGAGCTTTACAACGACATAATCGAGCAATTCGGCGTTGAGTCAAATCCGCGCTACACTCCGGGAAAGCTCGGAGCCACGTGGTGCAACATCTACGTTTGGGACGTTACGTCGGCTATGGGCGCGGAAATCCCGCACTATACTGACGCTCAAACGGGAGAGCCGAGAACCTATCCCGATGTCGCCGGGGCAATCGAACTAAACGCTGCCGCTGTTGACGACTGGCTCGAGACAAAGGGCGCGGAATACGGCTGGCGCGAAGTATCGGCTGAAATCGCGCAAGCGGCTGCAAACGCCGGGCTTCCCACTGTCGGAACCTCGGGCGATGTCGGTCACGTCCAAATGATTGTTCCCTCCCGAGACGGAACATACAATCCGGCGACTGGTCCCGCTGTTTCGCAGGCCGGCAGCAAGAACTACTCTTATACCACCGTAAACCAAACCTACAAGGCAAGCGCGTTGCCGCAAGTGCGCTACTGGACACACGCCTGACAATCGGCGGACAATATAGCTGTAACAAATCGGAGAGCTTCGGACGTTTAATACCCGAAGCCCTCCGGCTTTGTTCCGCGCTGAATACAGATTCCGCAATATTTATTACTCATCGTCATCGCCGGAGGTAATCAGCAGTTGTTCCTCCGCCGCTCCGGTTAATTCCTCAACACCGCGCAAAGCTTTGTTAATCTGCCGTGTCCTGACACCGACGATTTGTTCAATCGTGTTGTCAGCGGTTTGGAGTTGCTTATGCGCTAACGCAAGCGTTTTTTCAAAATCTCCGAACTGCTTTTTAACCGCGCGGAGAGTGTCCCAGACTTCCTGAGACCTTTGCTCTATGGCAAGCGTCTTAAAACCGATTTGCAGAGACGCGAGAAACGCAGAGAGCGTACTGGCTCCGACCGCCGTAACCTTATATTTGTCACGCAGTTCCTCAAACAACGCGGCGTTTTGAACGACCTCGGCATATAGTCCCTCAGTCGGCAGAAACATCAACGCAAAGTCCGTGGTTTTCGGCGGTACGATGTACTTATCGTAAATATCCTTTGCGAAAACACGTATCTTTGCCGCGAGCGCTTTCCGGGCATCGTCGATAGCTGCTTTATCCTCCGCGTCGAGCAAGCGCGTATAGTCCTCAATCGGGAATTTGCTGTCTATCGGGAGCAGGAGCGGAGTATCGCCGTTTCCGGGCAGCTTGATTGCAAACTCAACACGCTTATTATCGCTGATTTCTACGTTCATTTCATACTGGCTCGGAATAAGAACATCGGAGAGAAGCTTTTCAAGCCGCACTTCACCATAAGTACCGCGTTCCTTAACATTAGTGAGCGCGTTTTTCAAACTCTTAGCGTCGGCGGCAAGAGATTTCATTTCGCCGAGCCCTTGCGAAACTCCGTCAAGCTGTTTGCTGACAAGCTCAAACGACTGCGAGAGTCTGGTTTCAAGCGTCTTTTGCAGCTTTTCGTCAACTACGCCCTGCATCTGTTCAAGCCGCTTCTCGTTACTTTCTTGAAGCGACTTCATCTTGCTTTCAAGCGTGGAATTGACTTTTTCGATATTCTCGCTGTTACCGCGCTGAATGGACGACAGACGAACGTCGAGCTGTTCTTGGAACTCGCGAAGCTGTTTATTCGTTTCGGTACGGCTTTCCTGTAAAGTCTTGTTAACGCTCGAACTGATACGCTCATTGCTTTCGGCGTTACCCTGCTGAATAGCCGTAAGCCGAACTTCAACCAATGTCTGGAACTCGCGAAGCTGCTTATTGATTTCTTCGCGGTTGCCTTGCAGAATAGTCTGAACACTTTCCTGAATAACGCCGAAGCGCGCGAATTGTTCCGTCGCGCCCGATGAAATTTGTTTCGCCACGCTGTTTTGCTGTTCGTCGGAGCTGCGTTTTAACAGCGTAACTATCTCGCCGTTATCGTTTTTCTTCTTGCCGAAAATCTGCAAAAGATTAACCGCCAATAGCAGCGCGATAATCACAATGCCGAGTATTGTTTGTGTATCCAATTTTCAGTAACCCCTTAAAGAATTATCGCGGGCATTCGAAACTTCCGGGGGTTCGGCGCCCTCTGCGAAGCGGCCGCGCTCAATACCGTAGCTTACTCCGGAGCGGTTTACGGTTTCGTCCGAGATAAGCCAATCCGTAAGTTCCGAGACATTTTTCCGATAGTCCGCGCTTTGCGAAAAAGTAGTTTTCTCCGTACACATAGGGCAATACGCAGCGTCAAAAGTCCCGTAACCGAGGTCGCGGAAGCAATAAGCCGTATACTCCGAAGCGCGCTGCAGCACGTCCTCCGGAGAACCGCCGTAGCAAAATACAACGCCCGCTTTTCGCTTCGGAGACGGCGTTTTCAAGCCTTTCACAAAATTGTAATGCACATAAAAACGGTCGAATAACACTTTGACCGTTCCCGGAACTGTCGTATAATACAGCGGAGCGGCAAGCAGTACAGCGTCCGCTTTGAACAAGCGTTCTATCAGCTCCGCCGCGCTGTCGTGATATATGCAGACTTCGCGTTCGCCCATACAGCTGTCGCAGCCGATACAGGGCGCGACAGTTTCACCGCGGACAAGAAAAACCTCAACATTCGCGCCGCTTCGTTCGAACTGCTCTTTCGCAAATGCTGTAACCGCGTCGGAATTACCGCCTTTGCGCGGACTGCCGCTGATGATTATGACGTTTTTGCTCATAGCTTTCTACCTCTCCGCGGCTTACTCTCCCGGCAAGCCGTAACAGCTATATCAAAGGCACCGCGCGGAATATTTCGTCCAATATAGCCGTAAACTTCTCGATTCTCTCATCTATCGTCTGATACCACGGAACCCTGATAATCTCGCGTTCTTGCCAAACTGACAACGTTTTCAGCGCTAAGTCCGCCATTTGCTCCGTATTAGTCTCGTTGCGCTTCTCTCCGCCCATATCTAGGGCTAATTGAGAGGCATCGGTAAATGCCGGAGAGTCTAAGTAAATCACATAATTATACGAAAGAAGCGCGTTCGATATCGCATCGGGCGTAATGTACGTTTGGTCTTTCTCAAGATACGGAAGCCTGTCCGGAAGCGCTCTGTCAAAAACCACAATGTCGTTTTCGCCTGCTAACTCCGCTGCCAGACGCTCAAATTCGACTTGAATCGTCACCGATAGTTCATCGTAAATCGGGTTATTCCCGTTTTCGAGCTGATAGGGTAAATTCGCGTAATTTAAGAGCGAGGGGACTTCGCCCACCGTGACAATTTTGCGGTTCTTGCTTATTGCGTATTCGCGGAGAGTTTTCAGCATAGATGACTTTCCCGCTCCGGGACCTCCGGTTAAAATAATCGAAACCATTGAAGTTCGCTCCTAATCGAAATTTTTGTTTACACCGCCTTACATATTATCGTATACAATCGTGTCGAACTTGAGCCTCAACTTCGCGCGGAAGCCGCGAATTATTTTTCGGAAAGACTCCGTAAATTGCTTGACACGGGGGTTAATATCTGTTATAATGTTGGTGGGATATGAGGTGCCTGTTTGCGCACAACTTTTTATAGAGGTAGGTTCACCGGTGGAATACAAAAATGTTAAGGGACATATATACGATATACAAGGCTACGCTGTACACGACGGACCGGGTATACGCACAACTGTCTATACCAAGGGCTGTCCGCTGATCTGTCTATGGTGTCACAGTCCCGAGTCACAGCGTCACGAATTTGAACTGGGCTACTTACAGATTAAGTGCTTAGGTACGGGAGTTTGCGAAAATGCCTGCGTTAACGCCTGTCCTGTCGGCGCGCTAAGTAAAAACGAGCCGGTAGAAGCTCTTAACGGTTCCGGGCTTATACAAAAAGTGTCAATAGACCGCGAAAAATGTACGGGCTGCCTGAAATGTGCGGAAGCGTGTATTACCAAAGCGCTCTATCCGACCGGTTGGGACACTACGGTTGACGAAGTGTACGAACGAGTCATAAAAGACCGCGGCTTTTTCAAAAACGGCGGCGGTATAACCATTTCTGGCGGCGAAGCAATGGCGCAGTTCGAGTTTACGCTTAATCTGGCAAAGCGGCTCAAAGACAGCGGAGTGCATATCTGTCTCGATACCACGGGGTTTGCCCCTGCGGAACGCTACGAGGAAATACTGCCCTTTATCGACCTTTTTTTGTACGATATCAAACATATGAACACGGAAACGCATAAGAAGCTCACCGGAGTTCCGAATGAGCTAATCTTAGAAAACGCGCGATTTTTAGCTCAGCACGGAGCCGCACTGCAAATCAGGGTTCCCGTTATCCCGAAACTCAGCGACAGCGAAGTCAATCTGCGGGCAACCGCGGAATTCTGCGCGTCGCTTCCCCGCGATTCGGTAAAACTCGTACAGCTTCTGCCGTATCATAAAACGGGACGTATGAAGTACGAACGTTTGGGGAGAAAGTATAAAATAACCAATGTGGAACCTCCGAATGATGAGTTTATGCAGAAAACGTTAGAGCTGTTTAAGAGCTACGGGCTAAACGCCCAATTGCATTGATAAAAAATAAATTATATATACGCGCCCAATTAAGCGCGAGAAGGAGAACACTATGCAAACCACCACACAATTCGATGTACCCGTTTCTGACCGTATTCAGGATCTGCGGGAAAAACGGAAACGCATCAACAAAGACCTGCGTTTGAACGTCGAACGCAACCGCATACTCACGGAATACTACAAAGCTAACCCGAATCAGTACCCGATTCTCAAACGCGCGGGCTTCCTCTATGACTGGTGCGCAACGCGTGAGATAAATATCGACGACGACGATATTTTCTTCGGCGACGCGGGTCCTCACACCCGCACAGTACACTTCGACATTGAGCAGACAAGTCCGTTTTGGTTCCGCGGCAATTTCGGCGATACGGACGAGCGCTTCCGCGCGGCGTGGCAAGTTCCGGGCAGTGTCTGGGTAAGCGACGAAGACCGCAAATATCTGCTGGAAGCCGCCGACTTCTGGGAGAATAACGACATCGGCTGCACAGCCCGCGGACTTTTCCCCGATGAGTTTTTCGAGGGACCGATGGGACAATTCGCTAAATATCTGAACGGTTCCTACCCGGGGCATTTTAACCCTAACTACGAAAAAGCAGTTCAAGTAGGCTTCGCGGCTGTCCGCCAACAGGCAAAGGATAAGCTCGCGGAAATCAAGGCGAATACGACGACTGACAACGTCAAGAGCGATATCTTCTACCGCGCGATGGTCAAGGTGTGTGACGGGTTCATTCTGCTCAATAAGCGTTTTGCGGACGCCGCGCGCGCTAAGGCGGAGACCGCTCCCACGCCCGAGCGTAAAGCCGAGCTTCTCAAACGCGCCGATTCTCTCGATTCTCTTACCGCAAATCCGCCGCGGGATTTCTGGGAGGGCATACAAACCGTACTGTTCTATCAAAATCTAATGACAGCTGACGGATTGCACTGGGCGGATTCGCCCGCGCTTATCGACAGCTATCTCGGACCTTTAGCCGAAAACGACGTTAAAACCGGAGCGCTGACCTTAGAACAGGCGCAGGAACTTGCGGACGCTTTCCTGCTGCAAATCGGCAACCAAATTATAATGTTCCCGAAACCCGATAACAACCAGCTTATCGAAGCTCACAAAGAGGGCAAAACTCTCTACGATCTGCAAGGCGCGGGACAGAACATCGCGGCGGGTTCTCTCATTACCCTCGGCGGACAAAAGCGCGACGGTTCGGGCGATTACACCTTAGCCACCGAACTGTTCTTATTGGCTTACTACCGTATGCGCGTTGCCGAACCTAGCCTTGCGCTGCGAGTTAATAAGCATACGCCGCAGCGAATCTGGGAGCTTGGAATCGCGGTAAGCAAACGCTGCGGAGGTTTCCCGCAATTCAATAACGACGATGTAATTATTCAGCAAATGCTTGACAGAGGCGTAGAGCTTGAGGACGCGCGCAGATACGGCGTATTCGGCTGTGTCGAGCCGGCAGTCGCGGGTAAAGAATGGTCTATGGCTTCCAACTGCGGAGCGTTCGGAGGCGGAGCCGGTATGCTCCAGACTTTGCAAACTGTCATTCACGGAAACTACGACCCGGCGTCTAAAACCGAACGTCCCGGAGACGCTAAAAAACTTTACGAATACAATACATTTGACGAAGTCAAAGAGGAGTTCGTACGTCTTGCCAAAACCGGGCTGAAAAATATGGAACGTATGAACCACTTCGCGGCTCTTGTTTTTGAAACCGCTTGGCCCGCTCCGTCTGCTTCCGTTATGATGGAGGGTTGTATGGAATCCGGAAAAGACGTTTCAGCCGGAGGTGCGAAATATAACGCTACCGGTACAATGACGAACGCCATCGGAACTGTTACCGACAGTCTGTACGCAATCAAAAAACTTTGCTTCGATGATAAAACCATCACAACCCGCGAATTATACGACGCGGTAGTCTCCGACTGGGAAGGCAAAGAACTGCTTCGCCAAAAAATCCTAAACGACTTAACATTCTACGGCAACGATAACGACGAAGTTGACGAACTGGCAACGTGGGTAACGGACTTCTGGCTCGGGTTTACAAATACGCTTTCGGGTCCGAATCACGGTCACGTAAATATGGGAATCCTAGACCTTACGTGGGTTGCGGGAGGTAAGCGCACTTGGGCGACTCCGGACGGCAGAAAATCCGGCGAACCGCTTTCGCCTTCGGCTGACCCGCGTCAGGACGTTGTGAAAAACGGTCCGCTGTCCTACGTGAAGAGCGTCTCAAAGATTTCGTGGGATAAAGCACGCTGCGGCGGAGCAATCAACATTCGTATGGACGCAAATTCAGTACGCGGAGACGAAGCCACGGCAAAGGTTCGCGACCTTATCAGCTCGTTTTTCGAGATGGGCGGACTTCAATTCTGCTTCACGGTGGCGGATACCGCGGTAATGCGAGCGGCGCAGAAAAACCCGCAGGATTATCAGGATCTCATAGTACGCATAGCCGGTTTCTCCGCATATTTCACTCATCTTGCGCTTGAAGAACAAGAGAACTATATCGCTAAGTACGAAGTAGCCGTATAACACAGGCTGTATAGCTGTAAACAGCTTAACCGGCGGTTTACGTTAAGGCGGCGTCCGAATAGAATTTCGGGCGCCGTCTCTTTTTACCGTGAATTCCGCGGCTCGTTAAAATTGCCCCTTGCAATGTTCTCCGTTTTGTGTTATAATGTTATATGTAATGAGTGTACAATAGTAATAACTATACAATTATGGAGGGAACAACTATGGCGGTTCGCATAGGCATCAACGGTTTCGGACGTATCGGGCGTCTTGTTTTCAGAGCCGGCGTACAGCGCGGCGACGTAGAGTTTGTAGGCATTAACGACCTTATCAGTCCGGAGTATATGGCGTATATGCTTAAATACGACTCTATCCACGGCTCGTTCAAGGGCGAAGTAAGTCACGACGAAACGCACCTCATTGTCAACGGCAAGGCGATTCAAGTTACTGCGGAGCGCGACCCGGCGAATCTACCCTGGGGCAAGCTCGGCGCGGACTTCGTTGTCGAGAGCACCGGGCTGTTCACAACTATTGACAAAGCCGAGGCTCACATCAAAGCCGGAGCTAAGCACGTTGTCATCTCGGCTCCCAGCTCGGACGCTCCGATGTTTGTTATGGGCGTTAACGAAAATGTCTACGATAAGTCGATGACGGTTATCTCAAACGCAAGCTGTACTACGAACTGCCTCGCGCCTCTCGCAAAAGTCATTCACGACGCTTTCGGTATTACGGACGGGCTTATGACCACGGTTCACAGCACTACCGCCACGCAAAAGACTGTTGACGGAGTATCGCAAAAAGACTGGCGCGGCGGCAGAGCGGCTAGCGGAAACATTATTCCCTCCTCTACGGGAGCCGCGAAAGCTGTCGGTAAAGTTATCCCCGCGCTCAACGGCAAGCTCACCGGAATGTCGTTCCGTGTGCCGACTCTCGACGTTTCGGTGGTTGACCTCACGGTTAACCTCGCGAAAGGCGCAAGCTACGAGGAAATTTGCACAGCTGTCAAAGCAGCCGCTGACGGTCCGCTGAAAGGAATCCTCGCGTATACTGATGAGCAAGTGGTTTCGAGCGATTTCATCGGTGACGCTCACACCTCAATCTTTGACGCGCAAGCCGGAATCGCGCTCACTCCGACTTTCGTAAAGCTCGTAAGCTGGTACGACAACGAATGGGGTTACAGCAACAAGCTTCTCGACCTCGTAAAATACGCGGCAACGAAAGAATAGGCTACGTCCGAAACGATGTCATAGAGTACAAAGTCCGCAATTCCGCAAAGGTAATTTACGGCGATAGAACAAGTACGACTTATGGACTGTTCGCGGGAGCCTTTCAGCTCGAACGAACAGTCCCGAACGGTGTAAAAAATGCAAAAAGGCACTAAGCAAGTTTCCTCAAACCGCGCGGCTTACCACGAGGATTACGTAGAGGATAAGCTCGAGGCGGGCATAGCCTTGACCGGAACCGAGGTCAAATCCATTCGCCGGGGCAGCATCAACCTCAAAGATTCCTACTGCGTATTCAAAAACGGCGAGTGTATGGTTCACGGATTACACATCAGCCCTTATAAAGAGGGAAATATATTCAATCCGGACCCCTTGCGTGAGCGGCGGCTATTGCTGCACAAAACCGAGATACGCAAGTGGGGGGCGGAAGTTCAGCGGAGCGGCTACACAGTGGTTCCCCTTGCGGTCTATCTCAAAGACAGCCGCGTCAAGCTCGAGCTCGGACTTTGCAAAGGCAAAAAACTTTACGACAAGCGTGACTCCGCGGCAAAACGCGACGCTGACCGTGAGATTGAACGAAAACTCAAAGAAAGATAAGGAGTTTACAAATTATGGATAATATCGAAAGCAGACTGGAACTGGTCAATGTCGCCGAAGGTATGCTTGACCTGTATCTCGACCCCTTAATCCTTGCCGCGGGCTGTTGCAACTGCGTGCGCTGCCGTCTCGACGTAAAAGCTATCGCGCTGAACGATTTCAAAGCTCATTATGTCGTAACCGAGCGCGGAGAAGCGATGAGCCGCGCTATGCTTGCTGCGTCCCAAAGTGTCGCAGACATAACAATGGCAATAACAAAAGCCGCCCTATACGTAAAAGGCAGACCGAGACACAAATAATGGTTAGTGAACAGTGGTCAGTGGTCAGTTACGACGCGCGGCGGAGGTTTTCCCGGTACCCGCTCCGAACTCCTCTAACTAATCACTAATCTCTAATCACTGACCACTGACCACTGACCACTAGCCACGACAAACTGACAAAGAGGTATTATATGGCAAATCCTATTGTTAACATCAGCACTAACAAAGGCGACCTGCGTCTTGAGTTATATCCGGAGATTGCGCCGCTTACCGTTGCGAACTATATTAAACTCGCGCAAAGCGGATTTTACAACGGGCTTACGTTTCACAGGGTAATAAGCGGCTTTATGGCGCAGGGAGGCTGTCCCGAGGGGGACGGCACAGGCGACCCCGGCTGGAACATCAAGGGCGAATTCTCGGCTAACGGCGTTGAGAACAACCTTTCGCACACCCGCGGCGTAATCTCAATGGCGAGAGCGAGCGACCCGGACAGCGCGGGCTGCCAATTTTTCATCGTCCACGACGATTCTGCTTTTCTCGACGGCAACTACGCGGCATTCGGCAAACTTGTTGACGGCTACCCCGTTTTGGACGCTATCTGTGAGGTCAAGACAAATCGTTCGGACGCTCCTCTTGACGACGTCACAATCAACGGAATAATCGTGGAGCTATGAACACACAGGACTTAGCGAAATATTTCACACAGTCA
>JAISLB010000177.1 GCA_031260685.1 Oscillospiraceae bacterium
CTCAACAAGGATTTTCATTTTCCAAAACCTCCAAAATAATACTGATAACGTTAGTTCATACAAAAGCGGGGGCAGCTCCCGCAAAAAGCGGGCATAAAAGCGGAACGCTTATAATATAATAAATAGTTTAGTAGAAATAGTAGTAGTAGGCAAAAAATGTGGACAAACTGTTACGGAAGCGTTAACAGACTATGTTTGGAGCGATAATAATTGTGGAAATAAATGTGTAATTGTGGACTGCTTTTCCACAGTAAAAACTTTTTGCGTAACGCTCCGATTCCACTTCCACAGCCGCTTTGTGGATTTCTAAGCCGTTTCGGGCTTATTTTACGAGACTAAATGTCTCGTAAAGTAAGTGCTGACCGGTGCCGTTTAACCTCGCAGCCGTAACAATTGTTAAGTGTAATAGGCTTCCGGGCTTACTTTACGTATTGTCTGATACGGCTGTCATTATATTATTGCGTATATCTTTTATTGAATCCGCCAGTATCGGGTCTTTCGGAAGCCGTTCCTCTATTGCCCGTATAGCGTAAAGAACTGTTGTGTGGTCGGCGTAGCCGAAGTGTTTGCCGATTGTAGTGGTAGTAACGTCCGTAAGTAAGCGGATTAGGTGCATTGCGACTTGTCTTGCGAGAACTGTTTTTTTGTTGCGGGTTTTGTTGAGCATTAGTTCAGCGTCGAGTGAAAAGTACGCGGCGGTTTTTTCGATAATAAGCTCGGGAGTGCAGTTGGCTTTCTCCGTTCGGATAATGCTTTCCACAATATCGCGCAGAGATGTGGAATCAACTCCGTCGTCAACGAACATAGTGGAGGTAGCGTGAACTTTTTTGATTACGCCCTCTATGAGCCGCACGTTTGTCGTGATGTTTTCGGCTATGTATTCCGTAACGTCCGGCGAAAGCGACATACCAAAGGCGGAG
Source organism: Oscillospiraceae bacterium (assembly GCA_031260685.1). GTDB lineage: Bacteria > Bacillota > Clostridia > Oscillospirales > Oscillospiraceae > JAISJH01. Next base: position 921 of record JAISLB010000177.1, read on the forward strand.
GCTTTCTGGCGCACTATCGCGATTCTCGTTTCGAGGTTCGGCGCGGTGATTTCGGCTGTTATACCGCCCTCAAAGCGTGATTTAAGGCGGTCTACGAGAGTGAGAATATCGCGCGGAGGACGGTCGGAGGTTAGAACGATGTATTTGTCCTTTTCAAGCAAAGCGTTAAAGGTGTGGAAAAACTCAATCTGGGTCTGGTCTTTACCCGCGATGAATTGTACGTCGTCAACCAGAAGAAGGTCGGTACCGCGGTATTTTGAGCGGAATTCGCTCGTTTTGCCCTGCTGGATTGACGCTACCATTTCGTTGAGGAAGTCGTCTCCGCGGACGTAGACGATGTTGTATTCGGGATGCCGCGATTTCATAACGTGAGAAATGGCGTAAAGTAGGTGAGTTTTGCCGAGCCCCGGGTCTCCGTAGATAAAAAGCGGGTTATAGCCGACGTTGCGCTCATTGGCGACGGCGAGAGCGGCCGCGTGAGCAAATTCGTTTGAGCGTCCTACGATAAAGTTATCGAAGGTGAATCTATCGCGGTAGTTCGGTTTATTTTTGTCCGCGCCTTCGTTAAAGAGTTCCATCTCCTCGTCGCAAAGTATGCGCAGAACAAGCCCCTGCCCCGGATATAGCTCATTCAGGGCATAGGCGACAGTTTCAAGATAATGCTTTTCTATGGTTTCCTTGACGAAGCGCGTAGGCGTATAGACGAAAAATTCGCTGCCGCGAAGTTCGATAACTTTCGCGTCGCCAAACCACGTTTCAACGGAGATAGGGTTCATTTTCTCACGGAGAATGTCCTTGACAACCTGCCAAGTGTCAGATATGGAATTCAAACTAGTTCAACCTTCTTTTCATAGGGAATAGTTGTGTTGTAGGAATGTTAATTGTTTAACGTTACGGAGCACCGCGCCGGGAAGCGGGAAGCAGAATAATTGACTTATCACGGCTGTTCATAGAGCAGCACCGCCTCTTTCAGGATTTCGGTTTCCAGTCGTTTCGGAAACGTCCCGTATTCTATAAAATCGACAGGACGTCCGAGCGCGGTTTGAATACGTTCTTCCATTTTGTTCCATTCGGATAGCGGCATATGATTGTTGATTGAAAAAAGCAGATCAACGTCACTGGAATCGGTTTCCTCACCTCTTGCGAAAGAACCGAATACCGCGCTTTTTGTTATTCCGTATTCAATAAAGAGGGGGATTAGGGAATCCCGTATAGCGTCAATAGCGGTTTTGTCAGTGTTCATACGCAATCACACCTTTCTTCCTCTATTATACCACAATTCGCTCCAAATGTCAAACGGTAATTGACAAGTCTTGCGATTCGTGTTATAATTGTAGCTAACTTGATTGAAAGAGAGGCGGCAGGCTAATGGCAAACACTATATATAACTTTTCGGCGGGACCGTCCGTACTGCCAAAAGACGCTCTCGCAACCGCGGGAGCCGAGATTCTCAACTATAAAGATTCGGGACAGTCCGTTATGGAGATGTCTCACAGAAGCGCGGTCTTTGTCGAAATTTTCGAGGAAACCAAGAGTACGCTGATTAACTTACTGAACGTTCCCGACACTCACGAGGTTCTGTTTCTTCAAGGCGGCGCTACTACGCAGTTTGCCGCGGTTCCGCTGAATCTCATCGGCAGGACGGGAGTTGCGGACTACGCGGTTACGGGTAACTTCTCCGGGCTTGCTTACAAAGAAGCCGCTAAGTTCGGAACGATAAATCTCGCGGCAAGCTCCGAGAATACTAACTTTACCTATATCCCTAAACAGAATGAGCTTAACGTTGACCCAAACGCAAGCTATTTTCATTACTGCGCTAATAACACTATCTACGGCAGCGAGTGGAAATACATACCCGTAACGGGCGACGTTCCTCTCGTAGCTGATATGTCAAGCAATATCCTCACGCAGGAGGTAAACGTCTCGCGCTACGGAGTAATCTACGCGGGAGCGCAGAAGAATATGGCGCCCGCGGGAGTAACGCTCGTTATAGTTCGCAAAGACCTCGCGGGGAGCGCGCTTCCGTACACTCCCGTAATGCTCGATTACGCGGCTCAGATAAAAGGCGATTCGATGCACAATACTCCGCCTTGTTGGGCGATATATATGCTCGGCTTAGTGCTTAAATGGATAGAGGCAAACGGCGGAATAGCCGGTATGGAACAGCTCAAGCGTGAACGCTCCGGACTGCTCTACGACTATCTCGATAACTCCGACCTTTTTTCGAATCCCGTAAATCCCAAGGACCGCAGCTTTATGAATATACCCTTTATAACGGGCGACGCCGCAATCGACGCGGATTTCATAAAATCCGCGGAAGCTCACGGGCTTGTGAACATAGCGGGACACCGTAAAGTCGGCGGTATGCGCGCCTCAATGTACAACGCAATGCCCGTAGAGGGAGCCCAAGAGCTCGTAACCTTTATGAAAGACTTCGAAAGCAAACAGAAAACGACTGTCGCGGTCGGGGGAACGGCAGAAACTGATGAAAATGAATCTTCTGCCAAACTATGAGCTGGCGGTTATACCGTATGATAAGTTCATTCGTTATTCTCTTGACCCTGACAGTATAAGAGGTGCAAATAAGGCTCGTGTGTATCAAAGTGCCTTGGGGTTTAATTTGAGTAACGCAGAGCTTCTTATTGAACAGATAAGACAAAAATTGCCTGCTTATGAAGCTGTATCACAATTACCCGGCGAGTACGGTAATCGTTATACTGTTGATATACCTATCACCGGAGTAAACGGGAAAACTGAACTCGTACGGACAGCTTGGCAGATTGACTATGGTAAAACAATTCCGCATTTGGTTTCAAATTATGTTTTGTTAAGGAGGCGCTAAGTATGAAGTTTTTCGATTTAGATGTCGTAAGACCGCTTGTTGTAAAAGCCGGAATTTCTGTCGGAGAAATCGGTACTGTTGTATATGTATATTCAACACCGCACGAAGCGTATATGGTAGAATTCTGCGATGATAACGGTGTTACGATTGAAATGCCGGATTATCTTCCGGAAGAGCTTGAACTTTATGAAGGTTATACAAGTCCGTATAGAAACGGCATATCGGTAAATTTCGGCGTGTCACAGGTTACCGAACCTGCGTTTAACTAAATCAGCCTAACAATAACAGGAGGACACAACTAATGTCACAGACACGTATACGCGACCTCGCGCTGGCTCCCTCGGGGCAGCGCAAAATTGACTGGGTACGAATGAATATGCCGCTGCTTGCGGAGATAGAACGTGACTTTGTGCGCGATTTACCCTTTGCGGGGCTGAAAGTCGCGCTCTCGGTTCATATGGAGGCTAAGACCGCTCGGCTTTGCCTATTGCTTCAATCGGGGGGAGCGGAAGTCTACGCCTCGGGGAGCAATCCGCTCTCTACTCAGGACGACGTAGCGGCGGCTCTCGCGGCTAACGGGATTCACATCTATGCAACCCACGGCTGCACGGAGGAAGAGTACTATGCGGATTTGCGCTCAATTCTCAAAATCGCGCCCGACATCATTATTGACGACGGAGCCGACCTCTTACAGCTTATGCACAGCGAATTCACGGAGCTTCTGACGAAAGTCCGCGGAGGCTGCGAGGAGACTACCACGGGAATTCACCGCGTTGCGGCTCTCGCGGAATCCGGGCAGCTTCGTTACCCCGTTATTGCCGTCAACAACGCCCAGTGCAAGTATCTTTTCGATAACCGCTACGGAACGGGGCAAAGCGTTTGGGACGGTATCAACCGTACCACGAACCTTATAGTCGCCGGCAAAAAGGTTGTCGTAGCGGGCTACGGATGGTGCGGCAAAGGAGTTGCGCTACGGGCGAAAGGTCTCGGAGCCGACGTTTACGTCACCGAAATCGACCCCGTACGCGCCCTCGAGGCTCATATGGACGGTTTTCACGCGGTAACTATGGACGAAGCGGCTTCCGTAGGAGACTACTTTATAACGGTAACAGGCTGCGCGGGGGTTATAACGGAGCGTCACTTCAAGGCAATGAAAAACGGAGCAATCCTTTGCAATGCCGGACACTTCGACGTGGAAGTCGATATGGCGGGCTTACGTGAACTATCGGTAAGCGCGGAGGAAGCCCGGACGAACATTATCGGCTATAAGCTTTCTAACGGAAATACGCTCTATGTCTTGGGTGAGGGACGCTTAGTCAATTTAGCCTGCGGAGACGGTCATCCCGCCGAGATAATGGATATGTCGTTCGCTATCCAGGCGCTTTCAGCGGAGTACCTGGCGCTCAATAACGCTAATATTGACTTTAAG
>JAISLB010000022.1 GCA_031260685.1 Oscillospiraceae bacterium
TCAATTAACAATTTACATAGGAGGAAACACAATGGCATTATTCGACTTAACAGGCAAGGGCGCGGTCGTAATCGGCGGCGCGGGAGGTCTGGGACAAGCTATCGCGCAGGGTTTAGCGCAAGCCGGTGCGAAAGTTCTTATCTCGAGCCGCAAAGAGGACGCGCTCAAACGCGCTCAGGACGAAATCAAAGCCGCCACGGGTCTTACCGTAGAGTACGCTACGGGCGACGCTTCCGTTGAGGACGACGTTATCGCGCTTGTCAAAACTTCCGCCGCAAAACTCGGGAAAGTTGACATACTGGTTAACGCGCAGGGGTTCAACAAAAAGCAGGACGCTCTCGACTTCGATTTGGCTGTATTCGCGCAGATGCTCACGGCGAACGTTACTTCCGTTATGACCACCGCTAAACACTTCGGTGCGCATATGAAAGCTAACGGCTATGGCAAAATCGTCAATCTCTCGAGCGTTCGCGGCAAGATTGCCACCAAAACCCCGGGCAATGCGGGTTATTGCGCGACTAAGGGCGCGGTCGATATGCTCACAAAGCAGCTTGCAAGCGAGTTCGGACCTTTCGGCATTACTGTCAACGCTATCGGACCGAACATTACCGAGACGCCGATGATGAGCGAAATCTTCAAGAAACGCGCAGCGGACGCGGGAATCCCGATTGAGGACTACCTCAAAGGTCAGGCAGCCGACTTACCGCTCCGCCGTATGGCTCAGCCCGACGACTGTGTAGGAACGGTAGTATTCCTCGCGGCTCCGGCATCGGACTTTATGACAGGCAACATTCTATATCCCGACGGCGGACTTGTTGCCGTGGGATAATGAATAACTAATAGTGAATAGTGAATAATTGGCACGGCAAGTCTTTTGCTTCGCGTCCTGCGTCCAAACTTCGTATTATTCACTATTCATTATTCACTATTCACTGAATCAAGCACTATTTACAATTAAACTAACAATCTTTATACTTTGGAGGAACATCACTATGGCTTATATGCCGCTTGACAAGAGCAAATTCTATTTGGACAAGTCTACGATGACAAAAATCCACGACCTCTCGAACCCCTGGGGCGTTGACACGCCGCTGTGGCCGTTCCCCGGTCCCCGCTCTGACTTAGCGTTCCCGCGCGGTCAATATCTCGGACGTTTCCATAAGCGCACTATGACGTATACCGGAACTCTTCACGCCGGGACGCATATGGACGCTCCGAACCACGTTCTCCACGAGGAGGAAGTAGACCGTGAGCGTTACGGCTATACCTTTGCCGAAATCCCGCTCGAGCATTGTATCGGTACAGGCGTTATCCTCGATATGACCTATCTCTTTGACGAGTTCAACGCAAAGTGGGACGCGGCAGGCGGAGACCCGGCGAAATTCGGCGACATCTGGGTTGAGCTTAAACCCGAACACTTCGAGAAAGCCGCTAAGAAAGACGGTCTCGAAATCCGCCCGAATGACTGGGTAGTCGTAAATACCGGCTTCCAGCGTCTGTGGCGCAAGAACAACGACAAATACTACAACTACTATCCCGGTATGGGTCCCGAAGTCGCGAAGTGGCTCATTCACGAGAAACACATCAAGGGCATCAGCGGCACTTGGGGAGCTACGGACGCTCCGCTGTGGCACTATCCGCTTAAAGAGCAAATGCCGTGGCTCGATACCGCGTATAAAGACGCGACAGGTCACGACGCTTCGGAGAAATTCCACGATTACGAACCGTGTCACCGTCTCTTTATGCAGCACGGCGTTGTAACAGTCGAAAACGCCGGCGGCGACATCGACGAAGCAACCGGTAAGCGCCTGACGATTGCGGCGTTCCCGTTCCGCTGCGAAATGGCTGACGGCGGCTTCGTACGTCTCGTGGCGTGGGAAGAAGGCAAGTTTTAGTCAATGAATATATAATAGTGAATAATGAATAGTGCCAAATCTGCGGCTTGAGGGGGTTTATTTCCCGTTATTCATTATTCACTATTCATTGTTAATTTTATTAAGGAGATGACACCTTTGAAATCACTGGACGAAATAAAGCAAATCGCCGTACTGGGCGCGGGAACTATGGGACCCGGTATGGCGCAAATCTTTGCAATGGGCGGTTACAAAGTAACTATGTGGACCCGTTCCGAGGAAACCCGCAAAAAGGCGCAGGAAACACTGCACAAGAGTATCGTGACTTTCTCGGAAGAGGGACTGCTTGACGCTGGCGACATTGACGCGGTTTACAATCGCGTTAGTTTTGCGTCTACCGTAGAGGAAGCCGTTGCGGGAGCGCAGTACATTCAGGAAACCATAGTCGAGAATAGGGACGCAAAACTCGCGCTCTTTGAGCAGCTTGACAAATGCGTCGGCGACGACGTGATTATCGCTTCTAACACCTCGGGGCTGAACGTATTCAGCTTAATTCCGGAGCGCCGCCTGAAACAGGCGGTTATAGCTCACTGGTACGCTCCTCCGCAGCTTATCCCGCTTGTCGAAGTCGTCAAAGCGGAGCAGGCACCGCAGGAATACGCGGATATCACCGTCGCGCTCCTTGAAAAATGCGGTAAGACGCCGGTTCTTATGAAAAAGTTTATTCAGGGTTATATCGCGAACCGTATGCAGATGGTTCTCAACACCGAGCTGTTCTACCTTTTGGACAATGGCTACTGCACTCCGGAGGATATCGACAAAGCCGTTAAAGCGAGCTTTATCCCGCGCGCTGTTGTTCTGGGCTTGTGTAAGCGCGCTGACTTCGGCGGTCTCGATATGACCGCAAATAACTATAAGAACAAGAGCTACACACCGCCCGAACCTGTCGATATGCCCTCGTCGCTTGCGGAACACGTTGACAAAGGTGAGCTGGGACTAAAAACCGGCAAAGGTTTCTACGATTATACCGGGGTTGACAAACAGGCGCTTCTCGCAAAACGCGACAAGCAGCTGTTTGAAGTCTTTAAGGTAGCGAAAAAGTTTATGGACGACCCCGTTTAGTTCAGATAACAGTTAACAAATATCAGATAACAGATACCGCGCACGGCGCGGGTTTTGGAAACGGAAAGAGGAACATTTATTATGGCTAAGTCTAACAAAATCATCATTCAAGTTTGCCTTTGCGGGGCGGGGACGAAGAAGGAGCAGGCTCCTACCGTTCCGTACACCGCGGAGGAACTTGCGGAGCAAATCGTAGCCTGCGCTAAGGCGGGAGCTTCGATTGCTCATATCCACGTCCGTGAGGACAAAGAAGTCGCCGGAAAGCTCGAAATCGGCTACAAATCTATGTCGCTGGCAAAGTTTACGGACGCCGTGGAAGCCGCGCGCGCGGCTTGCAAAGCAGCCGGAGTTGACATCTTAATCAACCTCACGACAAGCGGCGGAGAATACGAAGACCAGAAGCGTATTCAGCACCTCGCCGCTCTGCACCCGGAAATGTGCAGCTTTGACCCGAATACTATCAACTGGGCGAACAGCTATATCTTTGAGAACAGTCCGCGCTTTCTCAACTTCCTCGCGCAGGAAGTTGTCAAAGAGGACATCAAGCCGGAGTTCGAAGTTTTTGACACCGGTCATATCGACAGCGTTTTGTATTACGTTAAGAAGCACAATATTCCCGAACCGCCGCACATTCAGTTTATAATGGGCGTCGGCGGAAGTATGCCGGGAACTACCGAAAACCTCGCTTTTCTTGTGAACAAGCTTCCCGCGGGAGCTACTTGGAGCGTTTCGGGTATCGGTAAAGCGCATCTCCCGATGATTTTCGCGGGTCTCGCTCTCGGAGCTGACGGACTGCGCGTAGGCTTAGAGGATAACATCTACTACGCACGGGGACAGGTCGGCACCAACGTACAGCTCGTTGAACGCGCTGTCGAACTTTCGAAGCTTGCTCAGCGTGAGATTGCGACAGCCGAGGACGCTCGTGAACTGCTCGGTATTAAGCGCCACACTCTTCGCGATGAAAAAACTCTCGCGGCAACGTGGAGCGCACAATAATTGCACTTCAACATTATTGAAAACTGTAGTTCCCGGGTAGGGAGTTATCTGCTTGAAGTAGAGTAGGAGCGTCTTCAGGGCGCGAGTACTCTACCCTGAGCGACGAAAAAGTATGATGTAAGAAGCCCCGTCATTGGGAATTGCTTCCCGGTGACGGGACTGAATAGTTCATTACACGCAAAAATTTATGAGGAGCTGCGTACAATTATGGTTAAGAGCAAAGTAATCGCTGTTGACAAAGCAGTTGAGAAGGTTAAGAACGGTCAGACCGTGCTTATCCCGGGCTTTGTCAATGTCGGTGTACCCGAAACGCTTATCAAGGCGATAATCAAAAACGACATTAGAGACATCAACGTAATATCAAACAACACAAGCGTAAAAGGGCAGGGGATAGGGCTCCTCGTTCACGACGGACGCATAAAGCACATTACCTGCTCGCATATCGGGAGCAACACGGAAACGGTGGAAAAAGTCGTGGCCGGCGAACTCGACGTAACCTTTGTCCCGCAGGGAACGCTCTGCGAACGAGTGCGCGCGGGCGGAGCGGGAATCGGCGGTATACTCACACCCACAGGTTTGGGAACTCCCATCGCCGAGGGGAAGCAGCACATCAAAGTAGACGGCAAAGAGTATCTGCTTGAAACGCCTCTCCGCGGTGATGTAGCGCTGATTCACGCTTGGAAAGCCGACGAAATGGGCAACGTGGTCTATCATCGTACCGCGCGAAACTTCAATCAGATTTGGGCTACCGCGGCGGATTGGGTAATTGTGGAAGCCGAAGAAATTGTCCCGGTCGGTTCGCTTGACCCGGACGCGATAATGACTCCCGGCGCGTTAGTAGACGTAGTCGTACAAGCTGCTAAGGCAGAATAGGAGGTACCGAAAAATGGCTTTACAAGGACGCGACCTAATTGCTAACAGAACCGCGAGGTTCTTTGAGGACGGCGATTTAGTCAATCTCGGTATCGGTATGCCGACGCTGTGCCTGAATCACTTGCCGGACGGAATTGACGTTTGGGTAGATACGGAGAACGGAGCAATAGGGCTTTCCGGACCTCCCGCGGAGGGCGAATGGACAGACCCGGACGTTGTAGACGCCGCGGGAGCGGTCAGTAAACTTCGTGAGGGCGGCTGCTGCTTTGACAGCTTCACGAGCTTCGGCTATATACGCGGCGGTCACGTAGCTGTCTCCGTACTCGGAGCCTACGAAGTTGACGAAGCGGGAAATCTCGCGAACTGGATGGTTCCCGGTAAGACAGCCGCAGGAATGGGCGGAGCAATGGACCTCGTCGCCGGAGCGCGTAAGGTTATCATTATGACCGAACACTGCGACAAAAAGGGCAACCCTAAAATCCTCAAAAAATGCACGCTTCCGCTCACTGCCGCGAACGAGGTTGACTATATCGTTTCAGAGCTTGCGGTTATCCATAAAACTGACGCGGGCTTAGTACTCGAGGAAGTAGCCCCGGGAGTAACGGTTGAGGAAGTCGTAAGCAAAACCGAAGCTACGCTGATTATCCCCGAAACGGTCGGCTCAATGGTCTAGCACCCGATAAGCTCCGTAATTTTGAACGGCTTTGCCGTTACGGAGACTTCGGCAGCATCCTTAAAATAAACACAGGAGGAAAGTATGAGTATCCAGTTAATTATCATTCTGTTGTATATCGCGGTGACGGTTGTCATCGGCGTTCTCTCAATGAGAAAATCTACGGGCTCCGACTCCTTCCACGGTGCGGCACTCGGCATTTTTGCGATTGTCGCTGCGTCAACAGGTGAATGGCTCGGCGGAACCGCTACGACGGGAGTTTCGGAGTATGGTTTTGACTTCGGACTGTCGGGAGCTTGGTACACCATAGCAAACGGTATCGGCGTAATGTTCCTCGCGCTTTGTTTCGCGAAACTCTACCGCAGTCTGAACTCTGTCACTGTCCCGGGAATAATCGAAAAGTTTTTCGGGGTAAAGGCGAGAGCGGTATCGAGTATACTTCTCACAATCGTAATGCTCGCGGTCGGCTTATCGCAGATGCTTGCTGCGGGAAAACTCGGGGAAACGCTCCTCGGACTTAACTTCAACGTAACGGTCATAGTATTTGCGATAGCGTTTATCATTTACACACTTTGCGGAGGAATGGAAGCCGTAGCTTCCACCGCGAAAATGCACCTGTTCGCGATGTACGGCGGAGTGATTATCGGGCTCATTTTCGCTGTAATGAAGCTTGGCGGCGTTGATGCGTTTATGTCCGCGCTCAACAGCGCAAACATTTCGGAAAACACTAAGGCTGCGCTTGCGGCGGCTAACACGCCGGTTACGGAGGCTGCTTCCGGCGATTACTTCAATATGTTCAGAATAGGTGTGCCTAAAGTATCGTCGTGGATTATCGCGTCGCTGCTGGGCGCGTGTACTGCGCAAGCGGGTATACAGCCGGTACTCGCGGCTAAGGACGTTGGTTCCGCGCGTAAGGCGTGTATAATTACGGCTTTTGTAGCGGCGCCCTTCGGTATACTTACCGCGCTGCTCGGAATGGCGGCAAAAGCTTTGTTCAACAACGGAACTATGGTCTATGCCGACGCTGCTCAAACAATTATCGTCAACGGCAAAAACGCTCTTCCGACGCTGATGATGAATATTCACCCGAACGCAGTACTAAGCGGAATCGTCGGCGGTATAGTTCTTGCGTCTATCCTTGCGGCAATTATCTCGACTGTTTCTCCGATTATCCTCTCCGCCGGAACGATGGTTACGAAAGACATATATCAGCGCATACTTAAGCCGGAAGCAAGCGATAAGCAGGTACTCTTTATGTCGCGTGTAACGACCGCGCTCTCCGGAGTAATTTGCGCAGTCTCGGCAATCGCGCTTGTCAATTTGTCCAAGATTCTCGACATAGTGTATGCCGCGTATTCTTTGCGCGGTGCGCTGTTCATCGTTGTATTGCTCGGAATCTACTGGAAAGCAGCCACGGAGAAGGGCGCCTGCTGGTCGATGGTATGTACGGGAATCGTTGCGGTAGGCTGGAAAGTGTACAATATGACGGTATTCACGATTAACGAAGCCGGGTCAAAAGTATACCACTATCCGATAGCCGACTGGTTCACCGAGACTTACGCGGCTGTTCTTGTAGCGCTGATAGCGACGATAGTGTTCAGCTTAGTGTTTCCAAAGAAGACGCTAAGGGCAGCTAGTTGACATCGATTGTTAATTAGTATAAAATATCAATAAGCAAAGCTCCCCTGAAAAGGGGACTTTGTTTATTTATACAGAATTTGATTAGAGCGGAAAAGTGACTTGACAATGAGGGTGCAAATGTGGTATGATATAGACAAGCTAAGAGAGCGGGAAACCGTAGGCTCTTGAGAGGAATTACCAGAATTTGTTACGCAAATAGATTATGTTAACTATATTGTCTTACCGTTAAGGGGAATTTTTGTTATGACTAATGAAAGCGCGAAAACCATTGCGGAGCTTGGCTTTGTGCAGCCCTCCGTGCAGCCTGTTACCGTTGAGCGTATACGCAAGCGCGACGGGCGTATTGCGTACTTCGACCTTGAAAAGGTTACGCAGGCTATTTGCAAAGCTTTTGAAGCTACGTATAAACCTAACGCCGGGGAAACCGCCGCCCGACTTGCCGAACGCGTTGTCGCAAGGCTTGAGAGCGAGGGCGTAGCCGTACCGGAAGTCGAACACGTACAGGACGTTGTCGAACAAGTCCTTATGGATTCGGATTATGTACAAACCGCTAAGGCGTATATCCTCTACCGCGCGGAACGTAACCGCGCCCGTGAACTTAATTCGCGCCTGATGAAAACTTTCGAGGAGATTACTTTCGCGGACGCTAAGGACTCCGACGTGAAGCGCGAGAACGCTAATATCAACGGCGATACGGCTATGGGCAGTATGCTCAAATTCGGTTCCGAAGCAGCTAAACAGTTCTACACTATGAAAGTTCTGAAGCCGGACCACGCGAAAGCTCACCGCGAGGGAGACTTTCATATCCACGACCTCGACTTCCTTACGCTCACTACCACTTGCTGTCAGATTGACCTTATAAAGCTCTTTGAGAAAGGCTTTTCGACAGGTCACGGCAAGCTCCGCACCCCGAACTCTATATCCAGCTATGCCGCGCTTGCCTGTATCGCTATCCAGAGTAACCAGAACGACCAGCACGGCGGTCAGAGTATAGCGAACTTCGACTACGCAATGGCGGAGGGAGTGCGCAAGAGCTACGTCAAGCACTACGAAAAAAACCTTTCGAAAGCTCTCGAATCGGGAGCGGAGGAGCCGGAAGTCTTAGCGGAAAAGTGGGCAATGCGTGACACCGACCGCGAAACCTATCAGGCTATGGAGGCGTTAATCCATAACCTCAACACTATGAATAGCAGAGCGGGAGCGCAGACGCCGTTCAGCTCGATAAATTACGGTATGGACACCTCCGAGGAGGGCCGTATGGTAGTCCGCAACTTGCTCAAAGCTACGATGGCGGGCTTGGGCAATGGCGAGACTCCAATCTTCCCGATACAGATTTTCCGCGTTAAAGCCGGCGTAAGCTTCAACGAGGGTGACCCGAACTACGACAACTTCAAGCTTGCGATTGAGTGCAGCGCGAAGCGGCTTTACCCGAATTTCGCCTTTCAGGACGCTCCTTACAACGCTAAGTACTATAAAGAGGGACAGCCGGAGACCGAAATCGCGTATATGGGCTGCCGAACCCGTGTTATCGGCAATGTCTACGATAAGGACCGCGAAATAAGCTTCGGGCGCGGTAATCTGTCGTTTACTACTATCAATCTTCCGCGTCTCGGCATTAAGGCACGCGGCGATTTGAACCTTTTCTACGAATTGCTCGACGGCAAGATAAAGCTCGGTATTGAGCAGCTGCTTGAACGCTTCGAGATTCAGGCTAAGAAAACTGTCAAGAACTTTCCGTTCCTTATGGGCGAGGGAGTATGGATAGACAGCGGCAAGCTCGCGAGAGATGACGAACTTCGCGAAGTTTTGAAGCACGGTTCACTGTCGCTCGGGTTCATAGGGCTTGCGGAAACGCTCACCGCGCTAATCGGTCAGCACCACGGCGAGAGTGACCGCGCACAAAACCTCGGCTTGGAGATTATCGCGCATATGCGTAATCGGCTTGACCGCGCAGCCGAAGAGTATAAGCTGAACTTTACGCTGCTTGCTACACCCGCGGAGGGATTGAGCGGACGCTTCGTCAAAATCGACCGCGGACTTTACGGCAATATGCCGGGGATTACCGACCGCGATTACTATACTAACAGCTTTCATATCCCTGTACACTTCAAGATTCCCGCTTTTGAGAAGATTCGGCTTGAAGCTCCGTACCATAACCTTACAAACGCCGGACACATCAGCTATATCGAGATGGACGGCGACCCGTCGGACAATCTCGAGGCTTTTGAGAAAGTTGTGCGCTATATGGCACAGTGCGGAGTGGGTTACGGCAGCGTGAACCATCCGGTAGACCGCGACCCGGTCTGCGGATTCAGCGGAATCATCAAAGATGTTTGCCCGGGCTGCAATCGTACCGAGGATGACGGAGTACCTTTCGAGCGAATCCGCCGCGTAACGGGCTATATCGGTAAGCTTGACCGTTTTAACGACGGAAAACGCGCCGAAGAAAAAGCGCGCCTGAAACATAATTGAGTTGGTTAGTGGTTAGTGGTTAGTGGTTAGTGGTCAGTGAGAAGTGGTCAGTGGTTAGTAGCGGGGGGTTGGAAGCGTCCAAGCCCCCGTCTCTTATATTTGATATTTGATAACTGATATCTGTCAAAAAATCGTTCCCAGGGATATTCGCTCCATACTTCGGAGTTCTCTTAGTCGTGCTATTACCAGGCGTTTGTTCG
>JAISLB010000070.1 GCA_031260685.1 Oscillospiraceae bacterium
AAAACGGAAAAATTGAACTTGAAACTAACCAAATCGTCGCGATCTATAAAGAAACACAGCTTCGTAACGCTTATTTTGTAAGCTCAAAAGGAAACGACGCCTTTTCAATAACAAAGGCAATAGCAATTGACCCGTGGATTTTCAAGGCTTACAGTTGGGGTACGGATTATTATACATTAGCCGAGGATTCCGGCTATACGGATACAAATATGATTGCGAAAAAAGCCACCGACGTAACAGTTTCCGCGTCGGGCGTTAATCCAGTAGAAAAAGAACGCGTCATAAAAATAGACGGTGTTAACTATCTTTATGACGGTACCAACGGTTCGCTGAACAGCACCCTCAGCGGACAAATATTTGAAACGCCTACTTCTGTAACCAATATAGGTATCGGCACAAAATTCAAGGTCTTGCCGAACGCTGGAGTTCCCTCTAATTCCCCGCTTTCAGAGCTGATACTCAACGCTACGGCAGGCGGAACGCTTGACATATCAATATCTACAGACTTCAGTTCACCGTTTACAATAACGAGCGCAAGCGGAACCATAACCTTAAGCGGCCAAGCAAACAGCACAAACTTAATGCTATCCGGAAATTTTGAGTTTGTCAATAGTTTCAGCGCGGGAAACAAAACAATAACAGGTACCACCACTTTCATCGGCGGACCGCCGTCTGACGGAAAAACTATCACAACAGACGCTAACAGTAAACTGACTATTACCCCCGCCATTATTATTACTGGCTCCAGCCGCTTCACTTATGACAATACAAATGCTATCTATAATTTTGAACAAGTACCCTCAAGCGAGATTTCCGTACCGAACAGTGCTTCGTTTATGTTAACCAACGGTTTGCAATTAAATGCCGGAAGCGGTTCCACACTAAAGCTCTATAATACCGGACTGGCTGGCCCGACTGCAGCGGCAAGTATTACAACGGCGCGTATTAGTATAGTCGGAACCGCAATACAATTTGTAACTCTGCCGAGCGATTCTGTGACCTATAACACAAACGCGTCGTTTATACTCCCGACCGGCAACTTCAACGGACTGCAATTTAAGCCCGGCGACGGCAGCGTAAAAGCAACTATTCAGCGAATGTCACAGTATACCCCTGTTGACCTCAATGGTTATAGTGATACAATAGCTGGTGATTTACCCGTTTTACCCTATAATTTTTATTTAAGATTGGGAAACGGAAAAACAGGTTACAAAATAACAAGCTCTGGAACAGCATTAGAGTTCGACGGAAATAACTTAGAAGCTTCCGGCGCGACTTTTACAATATTGTCAGACTCCAATATACCAATTCCTCCCCCTCCGGAAGAATCCCCGCTCTCCGGTCCCTAAGGAGACCCTACGTATGAATCAGTTCTCACGTTCCGCGCTTATGTTTGGCGCTGACGCTATTGCACGGCTTACCGCCTCCCGCGTTGCCTTATTCGGCGCGGGGGGCGTAGGCTCGTACTGTGCGGAGTCGCTCATTCGCGGGGGTCTCGGTGCGCTCGACATCATCGACGACGACAGAGTTTGCGTGACTAACCTCAACCGCCAGCTCGAGGCAACGCGGAAAACTATCGGAAGCTACAAGGCTGACGCACTCCGCGACAGGCTGCTTGAGATTAACCCGAAAGCAGCGATTGTAACGCGCAAGATGTTCTATCTGCCTGATACGGAGCTTGACCTCACGCAATACGACTACGTCATTGACGCGGTAGATACAGTAGCTGCGAAGCTTGACCTCGCTCAAAACTGCGAACGGCTCGGGGTTCCGCTGATAGCCGCTATGGGAGCCGGGAACAAGCTCGACCCTACGCGCTTTGAGGTTGCCGACATCTACGAAACCTCCGAGTGTCCGCTATGCCGCGTAATGCGCAAGGAGCTTAGGCGCAGAAGCGTCAAAGCTCTCAAAGTAGTCTACTCGCGGGAGGAACCGCTTACGCCGATAGAAACGGAGGAGCTGAGCTGCAAGAAAAACTGCGTCTGTCCCCCCGGAACCGAGCGCAAATGCACCGACAGGCGCGCGATTCCCGCGAGTAACAGCTTCGTTCCGCCCGTTGTGGGCTTCATACTTGCGGGAGAAGTCATCAAGCGGCTGTCAGGCGTAAAATAACGTGCAGCGCGGGCTAATATTTTGCCGTTCAGGGCAGATTTCATCAATGCGGGAGTGTCACTATGTCAGTTCAATTCACGGCAAGTCAGGAATCGGCAATAAGTTACCGCGGTGAGAAACCGCTGCTGATTTCCGCATCCGCGGGTTCCGGTAAGACCACCGTTCTCGTAGAGCGCATATTGCGTAAAGTTATTGAGGGAACGGACGTAAGCCGCTTCCTCGTGATAACGTTCACCAGAAACGCGGCTGCAAAACTTCGGAGCGATATTATCGAGGCGCTAAATGATAAGCTCTCGAAAGTACACGGAGACGAGGAAATCTATTTCAGACGGCAGGTTCAGCAAGCGTATACGGCGCAAATCAGCACAATCCACTCTTTCTGCGGAACGCTTCTGCGGGAGTTTGCGCAAAAGCTCGAGATTAGACCGGATTTCCGTCAAATGG
Source organism: Oscillospiraceae bacterium (assembly GCA_031260685.1). Classification (GTDB taxonomy): domain Bacteria; phylum Bacillota; class Clostridia; order Oscillospirales; family Oscillospiraceae; genus JAISJH01. The sequence goes on from JAISLB010000070.1 coordinate 2,557, forward strand.
AAAACGCGGAAACGGCTGCGCTCCGAGAGAAAATACTCGGCGAATTGCTTGACAGCTATTACGACAGTGAAAGTCCCGAGTTTCTCAAGCTTGCGGACATATTCTCCGGAACTGTCAACGATGAGGATTTTGCGGACTCGCTGCTTGCGGTCTATGACAGGCTCCAAAGTTTAGCGGATCCGCGGGAGCGGCTTGAGCGCGCAATCAACGGTTCCGATAATGAACACGTTGATTATCTGCTTCGCCATATCGCGGAATTTGCGGATAAATCGCTTGTGTGGCTTACGGAGGAGCGGACGCTGCTTAACAGTTCAATCTACAAGAAAGCTCTCGGCTGCTTGGACTATACTATTGACGCGCTCACAAAACTGCGCGGACGCTGCGGCAGTTGGGACGATGTACGCGAAGTCCTGTTTGGCGGCTGTGACATTAGGTGGAGCGCGGGGATAACGGACGAAGTAACCGCCGGAGCCAAGTTCGCCCGTGATACCGTGAAAAATGAGTGGAACCGCTTCCGCGATGAAATATGGAGCGCGGCGGAGAAAACTCTTGCAGCGGAAGATGCTTCCGCGGACGAACTCTCGCGTGCGTTTTTTACAATCTTGCGCGATTTCGGAGAAGTTTTCGCGGAGGAGAAAAAAGCCCGGGGAGCCCTTGACTTCGCTGATTTGGAGCATCTAACGATAAAGCTTCTGCGTAATCCCGAGGTTGCGGCTAGGGCGGCTTCGCGTTACAGCGAGATTTTGGTTGACGAATTTCAGGACATAAATCCCGCTCAGGACGAGCTGTTCACGCTGCTCCGGAACGGCGCGTCGGCGGCGTTTACAGCTGTCGGAGATATTAAGCAGAGCATATACAGATTCAGACGTGCAGACCCCGGAATTTTCCTCAACTACTTCGATAGCCCGGATTTTGAGGTTATCTATCTTCAAGAGAATTTTCGTTCTACCGCGGAGATTATCGGAACGGTCAACACAGTTTTCCGCAGTCTGATGTCTAAGGAATTCGGAGACATCGACTACAACGAAAAAGCTGAATTGAAACCCGGACGTGAGTTCCCGGTATCTTTCACTCCGCGGCTGATACAGATTAACACTCCGGTGGGCGGCGAACGAATCCCGCACGAAGCGAAATACGCCGCGCAGCTGATACATAAGCTGATTACCGAAGAAGGATACGCCTATTCTGACATCTCAATTATCCTGCGAGCCACCAAAGACAAGAGTCTGCACTATGTCAACGCGCTGCGGGCTTACGGAATCCCCGCGAGTGACAGCAAACGTTCAGATTTTTTTGCCCGCGATGAGATAATGCTGCTTTTGTCATATTTGCAGATAATCGACAATCCTCGTCAGGACGTGCCGCTTATTGCGGTTCTGTGTTCACCGCTGTACCTGTTTGACCCGTCAGAGCTTGCGGAAATCCGCGAAAGCAAAAACGGCGTTAGCTTCTACGAAGCGGTCTGGGAAGCTCAAAACAGCAAGAATGAGATTTTAGCGGAGAAGTGCAATAGGTTCCTGCTCAATCTGCGGGACCTTAGAGTGTACGCGTCCGATGTAACCAGCGATAGGCTGATAAGCAAAATTGACGAGTATACGCACTTTACGGATATTTACGCCGGAGCGGACAGCCGCGAATTGTATGTGCGTTTGCTGAATACCGCGGCAAGTTTTGAGAGCAACGGTTACAAAGGCTTGTTCCTCTTCCTGCAGCGTTTAGCGCAGATGAAAGCCGCCTCGGAAGAACCGCCCGGCGCAGCGGGAGCTTCTGACAGCGTCATTATACAGTCTGTCCATAGCTCAAAAGGTCTCGAATATAAAGTCGTAATAGCGGCTGACTTAGCGGGAGAATTCGCGTTTTTAAGACACGATTCGGACGTCCTGTTTCATCCGCAGATTGGGCTTGGGATTGATATAACCGACAAGAAACGCGGAACAAAGCATATCTCGCGCCGTAAGTTCGCTATTGCGGAACTGACTAACAGCGAAGAATTTGCGGAAGCGCAGCGTCTGCTCTACGTAATGTTAACCCGTGCGGAGGAGCGGCTTTACATCTTGGCTTCAATAACCCGCGGCAAGACCGACTGGACATATAAAAATCTTGAAGTATTGAATCCGCTGACGCTCAAAAGCGTAAACAAACCGCGTGACTGGCTGCTGAACATTCTTGACGCGGAGATTGCGGAATTTACCGATGAAGCGCTTCCCGTGCAGATTCCGCAAGTAAGCGAACCCGCGGAGGAAGAAGCGCTTCCCGCCGAGGACAAGATACCGCGGCTTGTAAGCGTTCCGGTTTCTATCGTTCCTACTAAGCTCTCCGCCTCACAGCTTAAAGGCGACGATAACACTTTCAGGGGTACGGTATTCTCACAGCCGAATTTTCTCAAAGGAAAGGAACTCTCGGCAACCGACAAGGGTACTGCTCTCCATCTCGCGATGCAGCATATAGATTTTGCTAAAACGTCAACGCTTGCGGACATACGGAGCGACATTGAGCGCCAACGGCTTGCGCGCTACCTAACTGACGAGCAAGCAGCCGTAGTTGACGCTGACAAGCTGCTTTCGTTTTTTGCGAGTACGCTCGGCGCGGAGGTTCTTGCGGCAAAGCGGAGCTGGCGTGAGCTGCGCTTCTCGCTCCTTGTCCCCGCCGGTATCTTAGGTTTAGAGCATATCCCGGAGGACGTCAGGGACACCGTAATCTTACAGGGAATAGCGGATCTATGCTTCGAAACCTCTCAGGGACTGACGATAGTTGACTTCAAAACGGACCATATCAGTGCAGAACAGCTCCCGGCAAGGATTGAATACTACCGGGGACAGCTCAAAGCGTATGAGATAGCGCTAAGCCGGGTGCTGAAAATTCCGGTCACACGGAGTGTTATATACTTTTTTTCGATAGAAAGGGCAGAATATTTATGACTCATAAGCGGCAGATACCCGGCTATGTCTATGAACATCTGGGCTTCGTACATAGCGAATACGATATAAAGTGCCTGCTGCTGTTTGCCTTGGAGCATTGCGGGCGTTGGATTCATCTCTCGTCCCTGACTGAAATCGCGCTCGGAGCTGACGGAGGTTTCACATATTTCGATATGGTCGAGGCGCTGACAAGCCTCGTAAAACTCGGTTTGGCGGAAAACCGCGAGGACTGCGGACAGTTTTACCGCGTGACGGATAAAGGCACGGAACTGAACGATATCACACGCCGCGACGTCGAGTTTACCGTAAGGCGCGCGGTACGAAAAATCTCCGCGAGACGCTACTTCGAGGATATACTGTTAAAGCACAATCTGCCGCCGAAGGAACTGGAGCAACGATAATGAATTTCAGCCTACTTTTTCCTAACGCCGAGAGTTCGCGCGGCAGACCCGCAGGTGTATTTGCGTTTCGCGATTTAGCTCTTGACAAGATTTGCGCGCGTTTTTCGCAGATACAGAGCGAGACAGATACGTTTCTGCTTGTTCTAAGTGAACAGGGGCTGACAGCCGAAACAATAACCTACCGGCAGGAGATTTTTACGGACTTCGCGGAGAAGCCGCGGCTCCTGTCCGATTTGCGCACCTTATTCGGAGGTTACGACAGTTTACGGGCGGATTGGGCGGAACTTGCGCACTCCAGCGGCGGTTACTCCGCGCTGAAAGTTACGGCGGCTTTTGCTCGCAGGACTTGCGCTCATTTCAAGGCTTTGTCGCAGGTTCTAGCGGAGTATACGCTCAATTCGCGGGGACTGACCGCAATACGCGAGTATTTTGCTAAACTCGGGGCTGACAGTTCACTCGCGGAAATCGCGGAGATTGCGGCACTTTTTACGAAGGATAGCGCGGAGGATTATACGTGGAGCATAAACGCCGCGTCCGACGAAAAGCTCCGTATTATTCACGCGGGGGTTACGGACGTTTCGGAGCTTGAAGCGGAGAGTGTGCGGAAGCGCGTTCTCGGCATCTTCAAAAAGAAGGAAACCGACCTCGGAGGTATACATCCCGAGCTTTTGCGGAATCTCCAAAATGAAGCTATCTACGAGCTTTACACAGTTTTGACTGCTATTACAGGTGGAATCTACGAGTTCTTCCGCGGTTTATCGGAGGAGCTGACCTTTTACGCGGTAGGATTGCGTTACAGCGATTGGCTTAGGGAGAACGGACTCACGCTGACTATGCCGGAAATCGGCGGCGCTATTGAGTACAAAGCATTGAGTGACATATATCTATTGACAGAGACTGTGCGTCCGATAGTCGCGAATGATTTCACGCTGGACGCTTCGGAATCGGGAGTCCTTATTAAAGGAGCAAACTCGAGCGGTAAAACGTCCTTCCTGCGCGGTTTGGGATTGGCGCAAAGCTTTGGGCAGGCGGGACTTCCGGTTGCGGCGGCGTTTGCGCGGCTTATCCCCGGTTCGCTCTTTACACAGTTTTCGTCGGAGGAAAAAGTCTTCGAGAAAAACGATGTCGCCGGACGCTTTGAGGGCGAAGTACAGGACCTGCGGGGGATTTTCGACGCTATCAGCGGTGATTCTCTCGTACTGCTGAACGAAACTTTTCAGACGACAGCCTATGACGAAGCCGCGGAAGCGCTGCCGCCGATATTGCGGGAACTCACAAAGCCGGGCGCGAGGTACGTTTTGGTTACGCACCTCCCGACCGAACATTTCGGCGCTGTACGCATATTAACCGCGGAGAATTTCACCATCAGCGATACATAAAGCTCGGGAAAAATCCTTGCGGAACAGGTCGGGAAACGTTTACAGGCGGTGCTGTGCTTTTAGGCGGAGCGATTACAACAGGCTGCGAAACGATATCGCTCACTGCGGTCGCTTTCCGCATAAAGCTCGGGAAAAATCCGCGTTCCGGAGCCGTCAATATGATCGTAGGCGTTTCAGCAATAGGCGGTATCTCAACGACAGGCGGCGGAGTGACTACGACAGGCGGCGGAGTAACAACAACAGGCGGCGGGGTAACAACGACAGGCGGCGGTTCAGCGGGGGATGAATTGCGTGACAGTACAGTTACCGTTCCGCCGTTCCATTGGTTCGGGCTGTAGAACTCTTGCGCCCAAGCGGGGCTGTTCCCCTGCCCTACTACGTACGAGATACCGATGTATTGTACCGAGGTACTCATAATATTGGCGTAATGACCGGGGCTGTTGAGCCAGTCGCTTACAACCCGGGACGGTGTAGACTGTCCGTAAGCTATGTTCTCCGCGGCAAAGGAATACGTAACATTCAGTTCGGTAAACGCGGTAGAGAAATAGGTACCGTTAGGACGAGTATGCGCAAATGAGGATAAAACTTCCTTAGCGCGGAGTTGAGATACTCCGTAGGCTTCCGCGGTGAATTGTAAAGCCGGAAGCCCATTTTCTGCCCTGGCAGCGTTTACTAAGTCGAATACTTCCCACTCATACGCGGAGGGTTCGGCGGAACTTGCAGAAGCGTTGAAGATAACTATGCACGAAAGCGTCAGCAGCGCAAACAAATATGTAGCAATACGTTTCATTATTTTTCCTCCTGCGGTGATATGTTACCGCAATATTACATTGACTGTACAATTGGCTTTATTGGGAGCGAAGCGAAGATTTGGGAGCCGTAACCTAGGTTGGTTAAATAATAACATATGTAACCGAATAGTAATAGTCCTAAAATAATGGTAATTTTATGGGATAATATGGTATACGCACAAAACTTTTGTTTTGTGCGTATATTGAAGCCTATCCTCGCTTGCCGTTTGCCGACTGTTTCCGCGTGCTTAGGTTGTTATAAGCTTTATGTGCAAATATCCGCTTAGTAATCCAGCGACAGCTGTTCAGCGGCTTTCAGTGCCGCCCGCAATGTCAGTACCGCGGCATCGGCGCGAGTCAACTCATTTTGCGGATTGAAGCGGTAATACTCATCGCCGGAGATAATCCCGCAGTCGCCTAAGTGCTGAACGGCTGTTTTTGCCCAAAGTGAAATCTTGCCGGAGTCTGTAAAATCGATTGTACGTTCTCGTTTTTGATTGCCGATTAGCTTGAATAGCATTAACGCCGCGCTTTCGCGATTTATGTTACCGTCAGGTGAGAATTTGCCCTCGCCTACCCCGCTGACAATGCCTATCTCCGCCAGCGTATTTATTTCACGGGCGTACGGAGTGTCCTCCGCAACATCGCTGAAAATCTCGAGATATTCGGGCAGCGGGATTCCGAACAGCACACAGTTAAGATGCGCGAATTCGGCGCGTGTAATCGCATCGCCGGGACGTGCTTTTCCGCCTTTCGGAAAGAGCGATGTTATTTCAGCCAGTATTGCCATTGCTTCATAAGCCCAGTGGCTCTCGTCAATATCCGTAAATACGGAGCCGGAAACTTCTTCGGGTTCTCGCTCATATTTGGGAGCTTCGTATTGGGTGTCCGGCAAATCCGGCAGCCACTCCGGCGGTTCGGACTCCGGAATCGTTACCTCGGGAAGCTTCGGTTCGCCGGAATCCGCGGGGGCGCTAAGTTCGGCACTGCCGGCGACCGCTTTACCGGAAGTGCTGAAAGCGCTCACAGCGCCGATTTCTATCGGAGCGGTTAACATCTGCGCGGAGTCAATCTTAAATGTCCCCAGAACAAGCGGCGCCGCACCGAAAATATCTTCCTGCGCAAGAGCATATATCCAAAGCTTACCGCCAATTTCTTTGGATTCAAGTTTCAGGAGACCTATTTCGTTGAATAGAGCGTCATTACGGACAAACGAATACCCCGCGATATCCGCCGGGACAGCGATATACAGTTCAAAAGCCTGACAGTCAGCGTCGAAGCTGACGCGCAGTTCGTACTCCGCTTCGTAAGCGAAAGCCGTGGGAACGCACGAGAGAACAATCGCGCAAATAAGTATTAAAGCCGCAACAGATGACTTGCGCATACGTAAACCTCCGCTCGCTTAGTTTGCCAAGAAATGCCGATACGCAAAGTATACCATTTATTAACAAATTTGTCAAGTACCCGCGGTAAACGCAGGGTAATTTTCCAGTTTTCCGTAGTCTATTTTGCCTACGCTGGTTCGCGGCAGTTCGCTTAGGAACACTATATCTTTTGGACGGGCGTACTTAGCTACTCCTCTTTCGAGCGCAACGCGTATGTTGAATTCCTCGATAACCTCGCTGCTGCCTTGCTTTAATACTACAAACGCTTTCGGGACGGATACTTTGTATTCGTGAGGAACTCCCACCACGCATACCGCTTCCACCGCGCTGACAGCTCCGATTACGCGCTCAAGCTGCGAGGGATATACGTTGTAGCCGCTGCTGATGATGACGCGTTTCAGCCGCTGTTTGAAATATACGTAGCCCTTATCGTCGATGTGCCCGAGGTCGCCGGTATAGAGCCAAATTCGTCCGCGGCCGTCCGCTTTGAGCGTTTCCGCGCTTAGTTCCGGCTTTCCGAGGTAGCCCGACATAACAGTCGGACCCGAGATAGTGATTTCTCCCTCCGCTCCGTTTGGCAGAACCTTGTGAGTTCCCGGCTCTACAATTCGGAACAGCGTTTCGGGATACGGCAAGCCTATATGCCCCGCGGTTTGCTTATCGCTTGCGCCGTCCTTTGGCGTAAGACAGCACGCGGTAACACATTCCGTAAGTCCGTAACCCTCGCGAATCCGAGCGGCAGCTCCGTTAGCTTCGAGAAAAGCGTCAAAACGAGTCTGCAAATCTCCCGAGAGCGAATCTCCGCCGCAAAATACGCCTTTCAGCTTTGAGAGGTCCATTCGCGTTGTATCGGCTTTGAGGATAGACTCAAACAAAGTCGGCACTCCCGCGATATAGTTCGAGCGTTTCATTGCCTTGATGTAAGCTTTAACCGAGAAGCGCGGAATCAACAGCACCGTCATACCGAAGTACAGAGCCGTGTGGACGCAAATCCCCAGTCCGAAGCCGTGAAACATCGGCAGAACCGCGAGCATTACGCCCTCCCCGCGAGTGATACAAGCAGCCGAGACAAAGGTCTGTTCGGCAAGCGAGTTGAAATTGGCGTTAGTCAGCTGAATCCCTTTGGGAAAACCGGTAGTCCCGCCGCTGTACAATATAACTGCAATCTCGCGGGAAACATCCCGCGAATCAGCGGTTATCGCTGTTGAGACCTTAGGACCGCGCATAAATCTATTCCAGTTCGTGACAACCGGCACCTTAGACGTTTTGAATTTTGACGCGAACATATCCATTGTCACTACGAGTTTTGCGGCGGAATCTTCTATATAGTAGCTTAGCTCGTCTTCCGCGGAAAGCGGGTGAACGAATACTGCTACCGCTCCGATAAGGTTTAAGGCATAGAGCGCAACGACAGCCGCCGGAACGTTCGGCAGACAGATAAGAACTTTATCGCCGCGGGAAATGTTTACACCGGCAAAAACCCGGGACGCTTTTTCGGTAAGCATCCCGAGCTTTGAAAAACTTGTGGTAAAACCATAAAATGACAGCGCCTTGTTTCGCGGCGAAAATGCCGAAGCGGAACGGAAAACAGCCTCCGCCATACTACCGGCGGCGGCAAGTTCCGAAATGTGTTTCAGTCGCTCCATAGAAAGTATTGTAGCATAATTGCAGACAGTTGTCAAGCGCCGAGTTAACGCGTCATATCGGCTGCTACTTAGCGCCGTACCAGTCGTGTCCCGTGCCGATGTCAACCACCAGCGGGACGGAGAGTTCGTAAGCTCCGCGCATCTCCTCTTTGACCAGCGCGGCTACGGCTGCGGCTTCGTCCGAGGGGGATTCTATTATCAGCTCGTCGTGGACTTGCAGTATCAGCCGCGCCTTAAAACCGTCGGTTTCGAGACGTTTTGCAATCCGCAGCATAGCGATTTTGATAATATCGGCGGCGGTTCCTTGTATCGGAGCGTTACGAGCTGCACGTTCGCTGTGTTTGCGAAGCTGGAAATTGCTTGCGTTTAGCTCCGGAATATAGCGTCTGCGTCCGAGCTTTGTTGTAACGTAGCCCAGTTCGCGGGCTTCGCCGATAAGCCGTTCGAAATAGCCGCGCACTCCCGAGTAACGCTCAAAGAAGCTCTCAATATAGCGTTTAGCTTCCGCAACCGAGACTCCGAGGTCGTTCGAGAGCGCAAAATCTGACATTCCGTAGACCACGCCGAAGTTAACGCGCTTAGCAGCCATACGCTGCTCTTTGGTAACATCGCTTACGCCGAAGATATAAGCCGCTGTAATGCTGTGAATGTCCGCGTTATTGCGGAATGCTTCAATCATTGCTTCGTCTTGAGCCATATCAGCCAATACCCGCAGCTCAATTTGTGAGTAGTCGGCGTCAATAAGAGTGAAACCCTCGGGAGCGATAAAAAACTTGCGAAGTTCGGCTCCGCGCTCACCTCTTATTGGAATATTTTGTAAGTTCGGATTACTTGACGAAATGCGCCCCGTCGCCGTAGCGGTCATATTGAAAGTTGTGTGAATCCGTCCGCCGCTGTCAATCAGCGGTATCAAGCCGTCGCAATAGGTTGATTTCAGCTTTGCCAGTTTGCGGTATTCTATAACTCCGCCGACGCAGGGGTGACGCTGCCGTAGGTTCTCCAAAATGTCAATATTTGTCGAGTACGCGCCGGTCTTAGTCTTTTTAGCTTTCGGGTCAAGCCGCAATTTATCGAAAAGCACTTCCCCGAGCTGTTTCGGCGAATTTATATTGAACGTCTCGCCGGAAAGCTCGTATATCGCGAGTTCGAGAGCGTTCAGCTCTCCGGCGAGTACGCTGCCGAGATGTTCTATCTCACCTTTGTCCACGGCAAAGCCGCGTAAGGACATATCGCGCAATACGCTCATCAGCGGCAGTTCGAGCTTGCTGTATAGCTCCCACAAATCCCGTTCACGGAGGAGTTCCTCGGGATTATCGACGCGGCGCGGTTCTCCGGGATTGAGAATCCAATACATCAGCCGTTGTTCGTCAGTTTCGGGAGCGATTTCCTCAAAGCCGAAGCTTAATTGTCCGCTGTCAGCTTCGGGCGGTTTAGCTTTGGGCGCAAGACCGTATTTAGTTATCAAGCTTGACAGTTCAAGCTCCGTGAGAACATCCAGCAGTTTTTGCGAATCAGGCTCGGCGTTTTTACAGCCGGACGGTTCGAACTCTATCGGTACTTCCGGATTTATCAGGGCGAGCTTGTACGAGAGTTCCGCGCTTTTACGTCCCGCTTCGAGTTTTTTGCGAATCGAGTCCTTTATATCGCCCAAGTTGTCATAAACCGCGTCCAAAGAACTGTATTTCACAATCAGCTCGGACGCTGTCTTTTCACCTATACCCGCAACGCCCGGAATATTATCCGAGCTGTCGCCCATAAGCGCTTTCAAATCAACGAGCGATTTCGGCGAAAAGCCGTATTTAGCTTCGAATTCCTTTGTGCCGTAGACGTTTTGTTCGCCCTTTCCCGCAATTAGGCGTATACGCGTCCCCTGCCCTATGAGCTGCAGCGCGTCGCGGTCGCCCGTTACAAGCGTACAGTCCCAGCCGCTTTCGCTGCATACACGTGAAACCGTTCCGAGTATGTCGTCGGCTTCGTAACCGGCTATCTCAAAGCGTTTGATATTAAGCGCGTCCAGCACGCGCTTGATATACGGCACCTGTGAGCGTAAATCCTCCGGCATCCCTTTACGCGTCGCTTTATACGAGTCAGACAGCTCGTGGCGGAAGGTTGGAGCGTGGAGGTCGAACGCTACGCATAGCGCGTCGGGTTTTTCGTTGTTTTGTATGCTTCGCAGAATATTGATAAACCCCAGTACAGCTTGCGTTTGCTGACCGCCTGACGTTGTAAGCGGCTTGATACCGAAATAAGCGCGGTTGAGTATGCTGTTTCCGTCGAGCGCGACAAGTTTCATTTGTTGTTACCTTTCATCATTTGGGAACAGCCGGGACAATGACGCTTATCAACGCCCGGTTACCCTCTCTGTCTGACACTACAACAGCGTAGTTAGGATGCTCGGAGTCAATGAGGTCCGTAAAGATAGTGGAATGTGTCGGCATACCGTATATCAATATCGCGTTTTCGGTGTTACTCAGGTCTTCGAGTTTCTTTACCGCGGTTGTGACGCGATAGATGTAATACCACAGTTCACTTTGCGGAGTGAAGTAGGTGTACTTACCGCCGTTAGAGTCGTCCGCTTCGCCCCAAGTCAGTGTAGCCGTACCGTCGGTGTTAATTATTCCGGTCGGAGCGTCGTCTTTATCCTTAGAGGGTAGAGGCGCGGCATTGTCGGAGGCGTATTCGGCAATACCATAGCGGGATTTGTTACCGGCGTTGTCACTTACTACCACTGTGTAGAAAATCATCATATTCGGAGTGGGTTTTACCGCAAAAGTGATTAGGTCCTCAACGTCGATAGCTTTCGCGATTTTCGTTCCGCTGTCAAGCCAGTCGTAGAGAGTTATGCAATTGGGGTCAGTGCTTGAATACAGCGTGTATTTAAGGTGCTGCGGTTCCGTAACGTCGTCCTCCGCACGTTCCCAGTTGAGCGCGATATTGCCTTTGGCGTCAAGCTGACCGACAGAGATTCGCGGTTCACGGATTACAGGCTCCGCATTGTCGCCGGTCAGCCCTATTGACACCGGGTCGTAGCAAGCTTTGTTACCGGCTTCGTCAACTACGACTACGTTGAATGTGTACTTGCTGACGTTAGTTTTGAGGTGCTTCGCGGTTGCCGTAAGAGTATTCGCGGCAAAGCTCGCCATAACGGGGATGCCGTTTTGCTCAATCCCGGCTACCGTGTCCATACCGTACTTATTTTCGGAGTAGTAGAGCATATATCGGAGCTTGCTGCGCGCGGTAACGTTGTCGCCCGCGGTTTTCCACGACAGCACCATAGTGTCGTCGGTAATTTTGCCGGGAGTAACCTGACGATCGCTCATATCGGGCGGCGTCTGGTCATTCGGCAGGGTGTACGTAGCGCTCTTGTTAGTTCCGTTGTAGTATTCGCTGCCCTTCAAAAATACCGTTGTATTTGTCGGAACAGTTACTGACACCGGATAGTTGTCAAACGAGCTGCCGCTTGCTCCGGAGCCGAGAGCCACGGTTCCGAGCTTCCCCGTTCCCTTGACTTTCAGCGGCTGACGGACGGTTACAGTGCTGATATACGAATTTGCGTCGGTAACGATAGTCTGTTCATAACCATCAAATGTAGCGTTAGTGATAGTGGCGTTTTTGAGATTCAGCGTGTAGTTGGGGGCTTTGACCTCTATATTGCGGTATGCGCCGGTGAGCGTCATTGTGGAACTTCCCGCCGGAATGTACAGGCTCTCGATTATAGTGCTTGCGGAGCCCGTAATATCCACGGGAGACTTGCTCTTTTTGTTCTGCTGAATGTTCCCGAGCCGCGTCTGACCTGCGATAATAAGGCTCCCGCCGCCGTTCAGCCAAACGGTGCCGCCGATTGTAACGTCTGTGAGAGTTAGTTTGCCTTTATCGCCTACGCCCTCCGTGATGATTAGGTCGCCCGTAATCGTCGCGTCTTTGATTTCCACTCCGTCGGCGGTAACTACGGCGTTTCCGAGGTAGGAGGTTGTCATAACGCCCTTTGTATTGAAATATCCGCTGACAATGATGTTGTCAATGAGCTTAATGACGGAAGCGCGGTCTATATAGCTCAGCGGCGCGAAAACTCCCGCTGATATTCCCGCTATCCAGCCTTTGTCCGCCATTGTGAGCACTTTTGGTCTCGCCCATTCCGCAATCTGCGAGTTATCGTTAAAGGTTGAGGCGGGATGTTCGGCGGCTTTGACTTCCATAGCGTTTGCGATAACGAGCATAGCCTCCTGACGGGTAATCGGGTCGTTAGGGCGCAGTGCGTTCCAGCGCGAACCGGGGTTGTCGCCGACCATAACCCCCGCGTAGTAGCATTTGCGCATTGCGTCCGCAATATCCGCCTGAACGTCGGCGAGGTCGTTGATTATATCCGTCGTAGCGGTCTTGAAATTCATCATACGCGAGATAAACAGCGCAAGCTCACCGCGTGTTATGTTGTCATTAGGGCGGAAGCGCGTCGAACCCTCTTCCGGGAGCAGAACTCCGTTAGCAGCCCAGCGGTCAATTGTGTCCTCCGCCCAATGCCCCGAGATATCCGTGAACGAACTGTACAGCGCGGAGGCGGGCGAAGCGAACTCCGGCAAAAATGTTAATACCACAGCTAACGTCAGCAGCGCCGTAATAAATCTTCTTATTTTCATAGTCAAACAAACCTCAAAAGCAGAATATAGCCATACTACACATTATATTTATCGTAAGTTTACAACGCTTACATAAGCGGGAAAATTACGCTATATTCCGAATTTCTCGCGGAGAGTACGCATAACGAACTCCTCCGGCGATATGTTCAGTCCGCGTGCCGCCGCGCTCAGTCTCCCGAATTGCTCCCACGTCATCGCTATACGCACCTCCGCGTTATCCTCCGCGGCGGGAGTAACTTGCGGTTCCGGCTGCGGCAAAGCTTCCGCCTGTACCGCGGCAGGCTCCGGGACAGTTCCGATAGATGCGGGGGTCATATACTCCGACTTAACCGTCGGAGAATTTACAATTTCGCTCGTTTTGTAATCGACTTTTATGTCGAACAGCCAGAACGCACGCTGACGTTTGTCATCTTCGGTACGTAAACCGTAATCAAAGCCTATCAGGTCGAAAATAGTGTACTTCGCTCCGCAATCCGCGCAGATGCAGGTGTACGTTTTTGCGTCATAGCGCATTGAACCCTTGCGGTCAATATGTTGGGGGTTCAGACAGAAAAATTCACGTCTGGCGTCGATTTTTTTCTTGTTGAGATACCAGATGGTTTTACCGTAAGCGTATTCGATAGCATCTTTGTAAGTCATTGCAGTTCACCTTTTCAAATCAAAAATCAAGACCGTACTTTTTGAGAATATCTCTCGCGTAGGAGCCTCCGAGCTTTACACCCCCGCTTAAAATCTTGTAAGTACGGCTGTTATCCTCTCTGAGAACGACTGTCAGAACCGGGATATTCCGTTCGTCCCGGTCACGCTGATGCGTTATATATAGTCCGAAACTCCCGCTGCGCAGGATTTCCTCCGCAAGTAGAGCGGTTTGTTCCCGGGCTATTGCTTCGCCTGTTGTGGAGTAAGTTTCGTTCAGCAGTATGAGCGCGCCGCCGTCTTGCGCGGTAAGTATTTCGCGGACTCTGCGTTGTTCCTCGCCGAAGCGTCCGGTTCCCTCGAAGCGTTCCTCGCGCGGAAAATGCGTAAACACTGAGCTGAACGGATAGAGAGTGCAGCTCTCAGCAGCTACGGGAAAACCGCTTCTGCCGAGTACCGCCGCGATTCCGATTGACCGCAGATATGTTGTTTTACCGCCGCCGTTGGCTCCGACAAGGAAGAATACGGGGGTTTCAAGCGTAAATTCAGCATCGTTCGGGACAATCTCCGCGGCGTCCTTAGCTAAGAGCGAAATGTCCCGCAAGTCACGTGCTTTCAGCTGTTTTACGTCAGAAAGTTTCGGCAGACAGTGCGGCACTTTTCGGTATAGCGCGGCAAGCTCGGTGTATAGGTTCAGTTCGTCCGCGTATTTGACTTCCTCGCTGTTGAGAGTTTCGGAGTAAGCCGTATAGAACTCCCGAAGCTCCGCGAAAAGCTCCGCGTTTAGTTCCGACAGCGATTCGATGACTCTTACCGGCGGCGCAATTGAGATGGTACGCTCCGAACGTAAGGATTCCGGAAAGCCTAATCTCTCCGCGCAGTCCGCAAGCCGCTCCGCAAGGGTTTTTTGTTCGGCGTAGGGTTTTATAAACATCGTATCGGAGGAAACCGCGAACATCGCACGTCCGGCGGATATGTAGTCCGGTACGCCGATACGAGCCGGCAGCCCTCCGCTGAAATACTCGCGGAAAGCCCGGACTAAGCCGCTCTCACCGGGTAATACGCGGGAAAGTTCGCGGAAACGTTCGCGCAGTTCGTACAACGCGGCAAAGCGGTAGTTACGTTCAGGCTCACTCCGTGCTTGCCCGAATTCTTTGTATTGGTGGCTAAACGCGAGAGCCGCTTCCGACGCAGCCTGCCATTCAGCGAGATGAGCCGAGCAATCGGCGAATACCGCCTGACGCGGCAATATGTCCGCGGCTGCACATATCGGACGCATACTGTCAATTGCGCGCTCCGACAGCAGCGTGTCAAGCTTCAAATCGCCGAACAGCTCCGGCGGAAACTCCGCGCTTCCCTGCCCCGCGCTATACAGCAATGACGGCAATTTGTTATTAGCAATTTGTTCAGTGTTCATCGTTTACAGCCAATAATCGCGAAGTTTTTTAGAGCTTTTCCAGTGCCGCAATTTTCGCAGTGCCTTGACCTCGATTTGGCGTATGCGTTCGCGGGTTACTTGGAACTCGTTGCCGACTTCCTCGAGAGTTCTCGCTCTGCCGTCCAGCATCCCGAACCTCATCCGCAGTACGCGCTCCTCTCTCGCAGTCAGTCCCGCAAGTAATTCGTCGAGCTGTTCACGCAAAAAGGTATACGCGGCGGCTTCCGCAGGTTCTGACGCTCCCTCGTCCGGGATAAAGTCGCCGAGGTGGCTGTCCTCCTCCTCGCCGATAGGGGTTTCGAGCGATACGGGCTCCTGAGCAATCTTCATAATCTCGCGGACGCGCTCAACCGAAATATTCATCTCCGCCGAGATGTCCTCGGGCTTCGGGTCGTGACCTAGTTCCTGTAAGAGCTGACGTGAGACGCGGATAACCTTATTGATAGTCTCAACCATATGGACCGGTATACGTATAGTCCGCGCCTGGTCCGCAATGCTGCGCGTAATAGCCTGACGAATCCACCACGTGGCATAGGTGGAAAACTTGAAGCCTTTGCTGTAATCGAACTTCTCGACGGCTTTCATAAGCCCGAGGTTTCCTTCTTGAATAAGGTCCAGGAACATCAGTCCGCGCCCGACATAGCGTTTTGCGATACTGACGACGAGGCGCAGATTAGCTTCCGCCATAGTGCGTCCGGCTTCTTTGTCGCCCTCAGCCATTTTCTGTCCCAGCTCAATCTCGTCCTCCGCGGTAAGGAGCGGAACCTTGCCGATTTCTTTCAGATACATACGGACGGGGTCGTCGAGACTAAGCGTATCGGCAAAAGCGTCAGTGTCGATGACTTCTTCCTCCGGCACGTCCGTGAATTCGTCGATTTCAAGTTCTTCGATTTCCACGACGCCCGGCAGCAGGTCTTCATCAATCATAACGGCTATATCGTCGTCAACGCTTCGTTCAACGTTCATCTCAATACCTAGTGTTTCGAGCCTGTCGTAGATACGCTCCATTTGTTCCGGGGTCATATGGAGGTCGTCGAGAGCGTCCGCAACTTCTTTCATCGAGACTACGCCGCCGTTCTCCTTGCCTTTGGCAGCAAGTTCGGTGAATTTGCTCTCCATAAGCGACAGCGAAGCCGCTTTATCGTGGGACTTGACAGAAGTTTCCATAACTTTTCCTTTCCAAGTGCATATGTATTTCAGTGGTCAGTGGTCAGTGGTCGGAGCTGCGAGGTTTTTGCCGCGCCGGAAACGCGGGGTTAATCGTCGAACTTACGCATTGCCATAATCGCGCTGAAATCTCCGGACTTGCCGGCTTTATCCAGCTGTAAAGTTTTCAGGTAATCCCGCAGTAATTCTCGCGAAGCCGACAAGTTCTCCGGTTTACTGATTATTTCGCAGTAAAGCGACATAGCTTCACCGTCTAAAATTGTTTGCAAGGCTCGCGTATCGCTTGCTTCGCGCAGCGCTTCGAAAATCCTCCGCAAGCGGTCATCGCTGAACTCAAGAGCGGACAATTCGGCTGAAAACTCCGAGTTATTCAGCAATTCGGGGCTTTGTGAGCAGATACGTATTATTCCCGCTTCCGACGGACTATATGCCCTGTTAGAATATACCGGGAGTTCCTGCTCCGTTTTGCGTTTCTCCGTCCGCGCAAAGGTTTTGCGGGCTTTCGCGATATCGCCGAGTAAGCCGTCGAGGGCAATTCCGCAGTATTCGGCAGCGCTTGCGGCGTAGATTTCTCGTTCTACATTGCCCGGTACGGACGCTAAGAGCTGTACGGCGTCCTTTACGAAGCTTAGCTTTTGCTCGTTCTGCGTAATATCGTACTTTCCGCGAAGCTGCTCCAAGCGGAACTCCGTACCGCCTGAACGTTTTTCGAGTAAACGCTCGAACGCTCTCGCACCGTTGTTCGATATGAGTTCGTCAACGTCTTTTGCGCCCTCAAGCGTAACTACCCTGACCGACAGCGCAGAGTTACGGAGCAAATCAAGAGCGCGTCCGGTGGCTTTTTTCCCGGCTTCGTCATTATCATAGCAAATTACAAGCTCCTTTGTATATTGAGATAATAGGTAGCACTGTTCGCTTGTCAGCGCGGTTCCCATAGAAGCTATGGCATTGTCAAAACCCGCCTGGTGTAAAGTTATAACATCTATATTACCTTCACAGAGGATAAGGTTTTGCCTTTTGGTATTTTTAGCGAGGTTGATACCGTAAAGCGCGCGCCTTTTCGAGTAAATATTGGGGATTTCGGGCGAATTGAGGTACTTCGGCTGTCCGTCGCCCATTATGCGTCCTCCGAAGCCTATTACGTCGCCTTTGCGGTCTATAACGGGGAATATCAAGCGGCTGAAAAACTTATCGCGTCCGTTGGTCCGCAAACCTCCCGCGTCGAGTTCAGCTTCGCTATAGCCTAAGCCGCGCATTGCGTCCCGCAGCCTGAAGCCGCCCTCCGCGAAACCCAGTCCGAAGCGTACCGCCGTGGACCACTCAATGCGCCGTTTTGCAAGGTAGCTTTTTCCGGTTTCGGAGAGTTTAAGCTCACTGTGGTAGAAGCGTGCGGCGTCTTTCAGCAGCGCGAGGATTCGTTTGCGGTGAAGTCCCGCCTCCCTGTCTTCGTCATCGCCGTACGGTACCGCAAGTCCCAAGCGTTTCGCAAGGTATTCTATAGTATCTACGAAACCGAGATTCTCGATTTTTTGAATGAATTGTACTACTCCCCCGCCCTCTCCGCAGCCGAAACAGTGATACAGCTGCTTATCGGTGGAGATATGGAACGACGGCGAACGCTCCGAATGGAACGGGCACAAGCCGGTGGCTTCGTTGCCGCGTGTTTTGAGCGAAACATAGGTTGCGGCGACTTCGGCGAGGTCACTGCGGGCGATAACATCATCTATAAATTCTCTCGGAATAGCCATTGTTTCAGTGAACAGTTAACAGTGAATAGTGAACAGTCTGCCGCACACGGCGCGGGGGCGCTGACTGTCAAATTCACGCTGACTGTTTCCCTCCTCCCTCTGACAGATAGCAGATAGCAGATATCAGTTATCAGATAACTGAATAACAAATAGCCAACACTGACCACTGACCACTGACCACTGAGACCACTGACCACTGACCACTGACCACTGACCACTGACCACTGTTCACTGTTCACTGTTCACTGTTATCTGTTCACTGAACAAGCGCCCAGCTTTTCGGGATAAACAGTTCCTCAAAAGTTCTTACGGCGAATCTGTCAGTCATTCCCGCGATGAAATCTGTCGCTTCGCGCTCGTCTAAGCCGTCCGCGGTGTAATATTCGTAGAGCTTTGTCAGTATTCCCGCAACTTTTGATTCCTCGCTCTTGGCGATAGGATTCATATACACCTCGGAAAAGAGAAACTCGCGGAAGCTGCTGACAACAAAAAACATCTCCGGACTGAATTTAAGCTCCGAACCGCCGAGACTGTTTTTTACCAGGTCTGTTACAATACTGTTGATTCTCTCGCTGTAACTCTCGCCGATTACGAGTTCAAACTCCGGCGGTAAGCCTTTGATAATCCCAGCTCTCAGCGCATCATCGGTATCGTGACAGATGTACGCAATTCTGTCGGCTGCGTGAACGGTTTTTCCCTCGGGGGTTTGAGGAGTACCGCCGTCGTTGTGGTTTAGTATACCGTCCCTGACAGCCTGCGTGAGGTTTAAGCCGTCGCCGTCTTTCTCGAGAATGTCAACAACGCGCAGGCTTTGTTCGTTATGACGGAAGCCCCCGGGAGCTACGGAGTTGAGAACTTTTTCACCGGCGTGACCGAAAGGCGTGTGACCCAGGTCGTGCCCCCAAGCTATAGCCTCCGTAAGGTCTTCGTCATAGCCGAGCGCCCGCGCAATGGTGCGGCTAATCCGCACCACCTCCATTGTATGCGTAAGCCTTGTGCGATAGTGGTCGCCCTCGGGGTCGAGAAACACCTGAGTTTTGTGAGCAAGCCTCCGGAACGCTTTACAATGTATTATCCGGTCAATATCGCGCTGATACTCGCCGCGGAGTTCGCTTGAGATTTCGGGACGCCGCCGCGACTTCGCTTCAAAATGTCCCGTCATAAGGCAAATTTTCCGGCGGATTTGCGAGCGGTTTCAGCTGTTCGGTAGGGTACTTGAACCACATAGCCGGGTTTGAGCGAATTATAGTCCTCACCGGCAACAAGATTGCCGTCTTCATCGAAAGATGCTCCGCGCTGACCTCCGCGCTCACGTATTGCGGCGGCGTCGATGACTTTCTCACGGTATTTGAAACCGTTCCGCCGGAGTGTATATGTCAGTTTACTGAATTTGTCGCCGTCCATACCGCTGTACAAGGTAATCCAGCGGTTCCTGAATAGATTTAGCATAGTCCGCACCTCCCCTGTTTAACTCTACGTAATATGTATACGCGGGAAAGCGCAAAAACCCTCTTTTTCAGACGAAAAATTTTCTGCTTGAAACTTTGCGGCGGATATGCTATAATTGTTCTTGGGAATAATGGGGAGCGGAGACTAATGATTAGATGCAGCAATGTAACACGTACCTTTACCTCGGGCGGGACGGAAGTCCGCGCTTTGAGGGATGTCAGTTTTGACGTTTCCGACGGGACGCTTACAGTCCTCAAAGGACGCAGCGGTTCCGGTAAAACCACGCTGATTAACCTAATGGGCGCGCTCGACGAACCTACTTCGGGCAGTATTTGGTATGACGCGGTGGATATTACAAAGCTTCGGGACACTGGGCGCGACAAGCTCCGGCGCGAGACAATCGGCTTTATGTTTCAGTCGGTAGCGCTTGTGTCGCTTATGTCAGCATATGAAAACGTAGAGTTCGGACTGCGTGTAGCGGGTTATCCGCGGTCAGAGCGGAAAGAGCGCGTTATTGATTGCCTGCGGCTTGTGGGTTTAGCGCCGCGAATGAAGCATATGCCGCAGGAACTTTCGGGCGGAGAACAGCAGCGCGTTGCAATAGCCCGCGCTATAGCTCACAGACCGCGTGTTATTTTCGCCGATGAACCTACCGCGGAGCTTGACAGTAAGACTGCTCTCGCGGTTGCCGGAATCTTCCGCGAACTCGTTGACAAGGAACATATGACAATTGTTATGAGTACCCACGATATGAGCCTGCTTGACATAGCCGACCAAGTTATAGAACTCGAAAACGGCATACGGCAATTCGCTTGACAAATAACAGTTATCAAATATCAAATATCAAATATCAAATATCAAATTCGGGGGCTTGGACGTGGAAAGCGAACAGGGCATTATAGTCTGCGAAGGCTTAGTCAAAATCTACAAAACGAAAGACCTTGAAGTGCTTGCGCTGCAGGGGCTTGACTTAATCATAAAACCGGGTGAGCTAACCGCGATAATCGGCAACTCCGGCTCGGGCAAGTCCACGCTGCTCAATATGCTCGGCGGGCTCGATACGCCCTCCGCCGGTAAACTCTTTGTGGACGGACGGGATCTATTCAAGCTGACGGGCGCGGAACTCGCAAGTTACAAGCGCTCCACGGTGGGTTTTATATGGCAGAATAACGCGCGGAACCTCGTGCCTTATCTGAACGCGCTTGACAATATCTGTCTGCCGACGCGCTTTTCCGGTAGTAAACAGTCGGAGCGGGAACGCAAGAATTGGGCGTCCGAACTTCTCGAAATGGTCGGGCTGTCATCAAAAGCAAATAAGCGGCTCGGTGAGCTTTCAGGCGGAGAACAACAGCGCGTCGCGCTTGCGATTGCCCTCTCAAATAAGCCGAAAATCCTCTTAGCAGACGAGCCGACCGGTTCGGTAGATGCCGCGAACTGCGTCAATATTATGAACATCTTCCGCAAATTTAACGAGGAACTCGGAGTAACGGTTGTAATCGTAACTCACGATAGGACGCTTACAAAGCTGGTCAATAGAGTCGTTTCAATCCGTGACGGTAAAGTCTCGTCGGAGTTTTTAGCCCGGGAAGAGTCAATTGGAGCGGCTGTACTCTCACACGATGAATTCGCGGTACTCGACAGAGCCGGGCGCGTACAAATCCCCGAGGACTACCTCAAAAAGCTGAAACTCACGGGAAATACCGTGCGATTAGCCTTAGATGATGATAGAGTGCTGATAAGCGCTCCCGAATCCGCGTAAATATTGGAAAGGACGCTTCACAATGAAATACCTGATACTAATCGGCGACGGTATGGCGGACCACGCTCAAACCTCTATCGGGGGGAAAACGCCGCTCGAAGCCGCAAATAAGCCCGATATGGACTATATAGCTTCCCGCGGGACAATCGGACGCTCCGTGAATTGTCCCGCGCCTCTCGCGCCGGGGAGCGATACCGCGATACTAAGCATTTTCGGCTGCGACCCCGCGAAGTATTACTTCGGACGCGCTCCTCTTGAAGCCGCCGCTCAGGGTATCACCGTTCCGCCGGGTGCGCTTGCGTTCCGCTGTAATATGGCGAGTATAAGCACCGAACCGGAAGCGTTCGGTCTGCACACAATGAAATCTCACAGCGCGGGCGGAATCGACGGCGCGGCTTCTCGGAAGCTTGTGACAGATTTGTTCGCGAACCCGGAGTTCGCAAGCTTTGCGGAAAAATGCGGAGTTTCCGTCTATCCGACTGACAGCTACCGTCATATATGCGTCTGCGATAAGCCGCTCGAAACTGACTACGGCAAGCTAAAATTTTACCCGCCGCACGATAATCTCGGAGCGGCGCTCAAGGACATTTTGCCGAATGATAAGATTCTAACCGCCTTAATGGAGCAATCGTATACGTTTCTGTCGCGGCATCCGATAAACCTCGAACGTGAGACTCGCGGGGAGCTTCCCGCGAATTGTATTTGGTTTTGGGCAAGCGGAACCTCCGCAAAACTTCCGGATTTTTACGAACGCTACGG
The DNA here is from genome assembly GCA_031260685.1 of Oscillospiraceae bacterium. GTDB lineage: Bacteria > Bacillota > Clostridia > Oscillospirales > Oscillospiraceae > JAISJH01. Next base: position 24,667 of record JAISLB010000070.1, read on the forward strand.
CAAACGCGGTTCCGTAATCAGCGCGGTGCCGCTCTGCCACGGTATCGGGATTCTGCAAGGCTTAAAGGTTATCAGTGTTCCGGGAGCTACGGGCGAACTCGATACAAACTACGGCGGGAAAGCCGAAGCCGCGCTCAAGGCTTTTGACGAGGGAGACGACTTTATATGTCTCCACGTGGAAGCTCCGGACGAATGTACGCATAACAGCGACCTGCCCGGCAAAATTCAAGCCATCGAGAATATCGACAGCCTTGTCCTCGCGCCCTTGCTTGACGGCTTCAAGACACGCGGAGAGGACTTCCGCTTGCTTCTCATCAGCGATCACTATACACTTAGCGAGAACGGTCAGCACGACGCGACTCCGGTGCCTTATGTTATTTATTCTAATAACAACGAGCAAATATCAAATATTAGAGACGACGGTTTGCCAATCCGCTATACAGAGCGCGATTTTTCCGGCGCTCCGCTTACTGAGGACGGTTGCAAGCTGATTGAACGCTTATTCAAACCGTGACAACGCTGGCTTTTGCGAAGCTAAACCTCACGTTTGAGGTCGTCGGAAAACGTTCCGACGGCTATCACGAAGTGCGCTCTGTTATGCAGTCGGTGGATTTCGGCGATACGGTGTCGATAGTTCCCGCGGCGTACATTGACGCTCCTAACTCAACTGAAATGCACTGTATTACGACGGGCGGAGGGGTACGTCTCCCGTGGGGAACTAAGAACAGCGCGGTTAAAGCCTATAACCTGTTCCGCGATACTTTCGGGCTTCCGGCGGAACAGCTTGACATCAATATCAATAAAGTTATTCCGATATGCGGAGGTCTCGGAGGGAGCAGTACGGACGGTTCCGCGGTTCTCCGGCTGCTCAACGGCTATTGCGGGACAGGGCTGTCAACCGCGGAACTTCAAACTCTCGCGGCTAAACTCGACAGCGACGCAGCGTTCTGCATATCGGGCGGTACGGCGCTGGCAACAGGGCGCGGAGAGCTTCTCGAGGCTTTGCCGCCGCTTCCGGACTGCGGTATCGTTATTGTTAAGCCGAATACACTCACGGGCTTAGTGACGACGAATATGTTCGCCGCGTTCGACCGCGTAAAGCTTCGTATGAAACCGGACCACTGCGGGCTGACAGCTGCCCTGAAAGCGGGCGATACAGCCGGTATAGCACGAAGACTGTATAACGTATTTGTTGAGGTTCTTCCGCGCTCCTACAAAGAGGAAATTTCGGACGCTATCGGGGCATTGCTGAACGTCAATGCCTTAGGAGCTTCGATGACGGGCAGCGGTTCCTGCGTATTCGGACTATTCGAAACAACGCGGAAAGCAGATTCAGCGGCAGAAGAACTGAGAGCGGACGGTTTCGAGTGCTGGAGCGTTGCCGCGCTGCTGACCACTAGCCGCTAACTACTAACTACTAACCACTGACCACTGACTGCTAATCACTAAACACACTATCCTATCACGACGGTCAGCGTATCGCTTGCAACTTCCCAAGCGGGAGTCAGCGAGTTATCGGCGTAGTTGTAGCCTCCGCGGATATCGTTCAATTCGCGAACCAGCGCGCCGTCGGTTTCAATGCGCCGCAAAAAGGTCATCAGCGCGGTTTGAGGATTCGGATAGAGAGCGGCGGGACCGGGAGTTCCGTCTCCGAGCGGGTAGTTTCCCGTAATCCGCACACCCTCGCTAACTCCAAAGTCGAAAGTCACTCCGAGATTGAATATCGGCAAACCGTCACGGTAAATATCGTAGGTCAGTACCCGTTCTTCGCTTTCTTTGTATTTGGCGCTTAGCCGGTTGTCGTCGGTGTCAAGGTCCATTTTTGCGAGAAGCTCCTCCGCGCTGTCCATAAGCGATAGCTTAGCGGCTGAATTGTAGTGCGGCAGGACTATTTCAAACGCTCCGTCGGCTCTGGTCTCGACCATACCGTCGGAGTTAGTGCTGCGGAGGATTCCGCCTCCTACGTCGATAGATTTTGCGGAGCCTATAAGTCTTTGCGCGAGGGCCGCTTCGGCTTCACGGCTGCGCGTGAAAACAGTCCCCCGCGTAAGCAGTTTCGCCGGGAGCGTAATATCTGTCGAAACGCCGTTTTGCGAGAGCGCTTCGCTCATATCGCTGTTTAACTTGCTGAACAGTTCTTCGCGCAGCAAATTGTCCGCGCGGATAAACCAGCCGAATGAACAGCATAGAAATATCAGCAGACATATGTACACGGTCCGCAAACCCGTGGGGTCAACCCCAGTGTGCGGAGCGTACTCAATTGTGTTTTCGGCGTTACTTTCCATATTTTTCGAAGAATAGGGCGGGATTCAGTATGCAGTCGGCTTCGGAGTTGAGACGCTCCGCGTCCCAGTCCCACCATTTTTCGCGCAGCAGTATCTCAATTTGCTCCGGAGAATAACGGTACTTCTTGACTTTTGCCGGAACTCCCGCCATAACCGCATAGGGAGGAACATCGCAGTTGACGATAGCTCCCGCCGCGATTATTGCTCCATCGCCGATAACCCGGCATTTCGATACATTGATAAAGGCATTCGCGCCTATCCAGACGTCGCTGCCGATTTCGATTTTTTCGCTTGGGTTGGGAGATTGCGGGTCAAGCTTTGTCAGCTGCCAGTATTTAGCCTGATTCTCGGGGCTTAGGAGCTGCTGAAAGCGTCCGGTACCGAGCATATTCAGCGGATGATTATGGTGGAAGTAGACGTTATCGTTAATCGAGGTATAGCGCCCGACTTTGCTGAAAAACAGTCCCGCGGCAAAAGCAAACTGCTCGGAGGAATAGAACGTACAGCGTCCGATAGAAGCTTCACCGAATTTCCAGTCCTCGGTAAGCCCCCAGCCCATATACTCGTTTTTGTTGAAGTAATCACGGAATTTGACGAAGCCGAGCGATTGAAGTTTACCCTCGGCAATCCAAAATTCACCGCCGTTGATAATAACGTACTGACGTTCCGGGCTAAGCTCGGCGGTTTTGATTTCCTCGGCTGAAAGCTCCGCGAGTTCGCGCCCGTTTTGGTAGCTTGCCAGAATATAGGGAATGGCGTGTTCCGGTTTCATAGCTGTAATTACCTTTCTATTTCAGTTCGACGGCTTCACCGCCGCGCATAGTTAACTCGTTTTCAAAGTATACGTGTTGCCCGCCGGGTATGAGTCCGCCGACTTTGGTTGCGGGATAGACCCAAGTATAGCTCCCGATTTGCGTTCCCGGGAGCGTGGTACAGTTCGCGCCGAGTCTCGCGTAATCACCGAGCAAGGCTCCGAGGTAGTCGCGTCCGCTGTTAACGTTCTCGTCCTTTGCGGCTCCGCGAACTATGACGTTTCCTTGGTCAAAACGTCGGTTTGCGGTAATGGTTCCGGAGCCGATACGCGCTCCCCTGCCGAGTACGCTGTCGCCGACGAAACACAGCGAGCCGACTTTAGCTCCGGGGAACAGTACGGCGGCTTTGATTTCGCTGCCGTGGCCTATTACGCAGTTGTCGAGGATAACGCTGTACGGACGTATGTACGCTCCGGGAGCGAGTTCAACGCCGCGCCCTATATATACGGGACCTCTGACGTGTACCCCCTCCGGTATTTCGCTGAGCAGCGTGTCTCGTGAGAGCGACTCACGTACTTTTGCCAAAAGCTGCCAGTAGTGAAGCGTTCCCAAAGTTTCAGCTTCAAACGGGAAAGAACCGAGTTCCGCAATGTAATCAGAAATAGTCACAATCAATCACCTCAACAGGATTATAACATTTTGCCGCGGATAAGTCAAGAGCGCACAAAATAATCCTCGGAAGTAAACTTTCAAGTTTTTGAAAAAGTGCTTGCAATTTTTGGATAATTGTGCTATAATAAACTTAACATATTTTATATGGAGGAGTTTCAGCGATGAAATCACTTGGCATCGTTCGGCAAATGGACAATTTGGGGCGTATAGTTATCCCAATAGAGCTACGCAAATCTTTCGACATTGAACCCCGTGACTCCCTGGAAATATTCACTGAGGGGGACAAAATCGTATTGCAAAAGTATCAGCAGACTTGTACTTTTTGCGGCTCCGTTGAAAACTTAATCACTTTCGACGGGAAGTTCATCTGCGCGGAGTGCGCGGCAAAGCTGAAAGACGCCGGTTAACGCGGTGCTTTTCGTTGTAGCCGTGCCAATCGGCAACCCTGCGGATTTGTCTCCGCGAGCCGTTTCGGTACTAAGCTCGGTTTCGTGTATTCTTTGTGAGGATACGCGGACGAGTTATCCTTTGCTGCGCGAATACGGTATAACCGTTCCGCTTAGGAGCTATCATAAATTCAACGAGCAAGCCTCCGTAAGCGGTATTATGGCGCAGCTTCAACGCGGGGAGGACATTGCGCTCATCTCCGACGCGGGTACTCCTTGTATTTCGGACCCCGGACATCTGCTCGTGAACGCCTGCGCGGAAGCCGGTATACAGGTTACGCCAATCCCCGGAGCTTCGGCTGTAACAGCCGCGCTGTCGGTATCGGGGTTTAATCTTGTTAGCTTTACTTTCCGCGGTTTTTTGCCGAGAACCGAGGGTAAACTAAGACGCGTACTTTCAGATACCCTTTCGGAACCAAGCCCCGTTACCGTATTCTACGAGGCTCCGCACAGGATTCTTGAAACTGTCCGCATATGCTCGGAGGTCTTGCCGGACTCCCGGCTTTGCCTCTGCAATGACCTGACTAAGCCGCACGAACGCATTTACCGCGGTACTACGATTGATGTTTTTGCGGAACTTTCAGCAAACCCAAATTTTGCCAAAGGCGAGTACGCACTCGTCCTTTGCCGCAATTCCGTCAAACCTATCGCGGATAAGTTTGATACTGACCGTAAAAGCAAAAAAGAACGGAGGAACAACGATGACAGTTAAAGATATTTTCACGTTACTGGCGGAAAAAGCACCTGTCGAGGCTAAACTCGACTATGATAACGTAGGTCACTTGGTGGGCGATTCGAACGCTCCGGTTGCGAAAATTCTGCTTGCGCTTGACGTAAGCCCGTGGGTTGTTGAGGAAGCGCGCTCAATCGGAGCGCAGCTGATTGTCTCGCACCACCCCGTTATCCGCGACGGCTTGAAGTCGGTAACAAGCGAGAACGGCAAAACGGTTCTGCGGCTGATTCAATATGGTATAGCGGCAATTTGTATGCACACTAATCTCGATGCCGCGGAGGGCGGAGTTAACACGGAGCTTGCGCGTTTGCTCGAATTGCAGGGCGCGGTAACTTTCGAGGAGAGCGGAATCGCTCGTATAGGCGATTTGCCGCTCGCGCTTTCTGTCACGGAGTTTTTGCCGCACGTAAAAAAGGCTCTCGGAGCTAACGGGCTGCGCTACTATAACGCTCACAGGCGCGTCAGCCACGTTGCGGTTTGCGGAGGTTCCGGAGGAACTATGCTCGACGACGTAATTGCGGTTAAAGCCGATACCTTTGTTACGTCGGATCTTAAATACGACACCTTTCTGCACGCGAAACAGGCGGAAATAAACCTAATCGACGCGGGACACTTCCCCACGGAGAATGTTGTCATTCCGGTATTACGCGGCTGGATTGCGGAAGCGTATCCCGCGCTTGAACTCGTAATAAGCGAATCCCACGCGCAAACTGAGCAATACTACGTGCTGTAACAACCGGCGGAATAGGACACTATGAACGAAGGAATCCTCTTAGTCGATAAGCCGCAGACTTGGACGTCTCACGATGTCGTGGCGAAGCTGCGCGGAGTGCTGCGTACCAAACGAATCGGTCACGCGGGAACGCTGGACCCTTTAGCGACTGGAGTACTTGTGGTTATGGTCGGACGTGCCACTAAACAAGCTCAATTTCTCGAAGCTAACGACAAAAGCTACACGGCGGGTATACAGCTGGGAATAACTAGCAATACCTACGACATAACGGGCGAATTGTCAGAGCCGCAAGCGGTACACGTTACGCGCGAACAGCTCGAAGCCGCGCTGGCGGACTTCCGCGGTGAAATCTCGCAGATACCTCCGATATTCAGCGCAATCAAAGTCGCGGGCAAACCGCTTTACAAATACGCGCGAAAGGGCGAGGAGGTCGAACTAAAACCGCGTACGATAACGATTCACAGACTTGAACTGAAAGAATTTGACGGTACGAACGCCATACTCGAAATAGATTGCTCGAAAGGTACGTATATCCGTTCGCTCGCTCACGATATCGGCGCGAAGCTCGGCTGCGGAGGACTTATGTCCTCGCTGATACGTACAAGGAGCGGAATATACAGCTTAGCTGATTGCCATAGTTTGGAAGAAATTATTTTTGATAGCGTGAAAAATGGTAGTTGCACTTTCCTCTTGAATAGTATATAATTAGCAGGCGCGCTTTAGGACAAAGGTTAAAGTGTTTCTTAACCTTATGTCTTGTGATTGTCCGCGCTACGGAGGAATAAGAGCAAATGGCTAAGAAAACTGTTATTGCACTCGGCTTTTTCGATGGTATACACCTCGGTCACTCAAAACTTCTTGCGAGAACCGTCACTATTGCGCGGGAACTCGGTGCGGAACCCGCTATGCTCACGTTTGACTCTCATCCGGACGAGCTTACGGCAGTTGAACAAATTCCGCTCATTACCTCTCCGGAGGAACGGGCGGATTTGGTGCGCGAACTGTACGGGATTGAGAACGTCATTGCGCTCCGCTTTGATGAAACTCTACGCCGTATGCACTGGACGGATTTCGCGGAGTGGCTGGTGCGGGATTTCGGAGCGGTCTACTTCATCGTAGGCTACGACTTCGGCTTTGGCTTTAAGGCGGAGGGAACAGCTAAGAAGCTGCGCAACTGGTGCTTTATGCAGGAGCCTAAGCTCGTGTGCGACATTGTCCCGGCGGTAAAACTTGATGGTATCACCGTAAGCTCGACGTATATCCGTCAGCTCCTTTTGGACGGTGAGGTGGCTCGTGCAAACCGCTTCCTCGGTCATCGCCACAGACTTACGGACGTAGTACGCTTCGGTTTTGCGCTTGGGCGGACTATCGGTGCGCCGACTATCAATATGCTCTTTCCGAAGGGCGTGATAGTCCCCAAATGCGGCGTTTACGCTACGGTTATCCACATCGACGGCGAAGCTCACAACGGTGTTACTAATATTGGAAAACGCCCGACTGTTTCCAGTTCGGATGATGTAACCGTTGAAACCTACATACTGGACTTCGACCAAATGGTCTACGGAAAGCTCGTAACCCTCGAATTTGCGGAGTTCATACGGGAAGAAATGAAGTTTGACAGCGTGGAGGACCTACAAACCCAAATTAAGCTCGACGCGGAATCCGTGCGCCAATGGTTCGCCGCAAACGACGCAACTTAATTCACGCCTCAGGTGACGGCAAAGCCAAGGAGCCCTCGGTATAAGGAACTTCAATTCCTCCGCAGTCGAGAGTTGAGACTTCCGCGCCGCGGTTCGGAGCTGTTCCGTTAAAATAGGATTTGAGCGCGGGTTCGCCGACCCTTGCGGTATCAAGGATATAGTTCAGCGCGGCGTTGCGGTCATAGGTAAAGCTCAGCAGCAGCGTTTCCTCCGGCTCTACCGCTTCGTTGAAAGAGTTGATAACGCTCACAAGGAGCTTTCCGGTCGGTCCGCGGTCGTCGCTGACGATTTCGAGGATTTCC
>JAISLB010000093.1 GCA_031260685.1 Oscillospiraceae bacterium
GGACTGCCCTTAGGCGCGGGAACGTCGCTCACTATCCTCCGCAAAACTTCCTCGATGTTGACGCCGTTCTTGGCTGAAATCTCCGGAGCGTCCATAGCGGGGATTCCGATAATGTCCTCAATCTCCGCTTTAACCTTTTGCGGGTCAGCGCCCTGTAAGTCGATTTTGTTAATTACGGGAACAATCTCGAGGTCGTTGTCAAGCGCGAGATAGGCGTTGGCGAGAGTCTGCGCCTCGGTGCCCTGACGCGCGTCCACGACTAATAAGGCTCCCTCACAGGCTGCGAGTGAGCGCGAAACTTCGTAGTTAAAATCGACGTGACCGGGAGTGTCGATAAGATTAAGCGCGTATTCAGTACCGTCCTGCTTATAGCGCAAAGCGACTGCGCGGGCTTTTATGGTTATCCCGCGTTCGCGTTCCAGTTCCATATTGTCAAGCAGCTGATTCTCCATATCCCGCGGTTCCACGGCTCCGCAAAGCTCGAGGAGCCTGTCCGCGAGAGTGCTTTTGCCGTGGTCGATGTGAGCAATAATGGAGAAGTTGCGTATATTAGCTTGTGGTATCATTTATTACCTTCCGAAGCGCCGCGATATCCTCCGGCGTAGTTCCGCAGCAGCCCCCTACGTAGCTTGCCCCGAGTGTGAGGTAGCGCCGCATATCAGCCGCGAAAGTTGCGGAGCCGTTGGGCTGAACGACCAGCGGTTTCGTACTTGACGCTTTCAAACGTTCGAATATCGCGTAGCCCTTGTCGGGGGTTACGAAACAGTTCATACCGATTGCCGCAGCGTCCGTAGCTTCGAACTTTGCCGCGAAATCCTCCGGAGCTGCGCCGTACATCGTGCGTCCGCTCTCCGCAAAGGACATCGTAACCAATATCGGCAGCTTGCATTTAGCGCGAACCGCGGTAAACGCTATGAACGCTTCTTCGATACTCGACATCGTTTCAATCCAAACCCAGTCCGGGACGTTTTCCGGAACCGACAGCGCGGCATCAATAATCTCCGAGTAGATTTCGTAGGCTCGTTCCGGCGTAAGCTCATCGGGGTCATCGCCGAGAACTTTGCCCGTTGCGCCGATGTCAAGCGCGGTAAGAGCGTCAGAATCAGCCGCGGCTTCTTTCACTAAGCTCAAAGCCGTTTGAATAAGCTGCGCAAGGTCATAGCCGTATTTGGCAGCGTTAAGAGCGTTAGCGGAAAAGGTATTCGCGGAGACGACGTTACAGCCGGAAGCAACATAGGCGCGGTGAATTTCGCTCACCGCGCCGGGGTTTGTTAAGTTTGCGAGTTCCGTAGATTTCAGCCCGGGAACCTTTGACAATAGAAACGCTCCCGTCGAGCCGTCTAAAAGTTTAGCCCTCTCCATTTTCAGATTCTACCGTTTCCGCGGCTTCGGGAGCCGCTTCTGCCGTTTCCGCCGCTTCCGCTGTCTCCGCCGCTTCGGGAGCTTCAGCAGCTTCCGAAGTTTCCGCAGCTTCCGGAGCAGCTTCCGGAGCGGGTTCGGGTTTCGGAGCATATCCGAAGTCCGGGGCTACTTCCTCGGCGTATTCGTCGTCCGAGAGTTCCGCGGCTTGTTTGAGCGAAAGCGAGACCTTATGCTTTTCGTTGTCAATGGCGGTAATTTTGGCGCGTACGAGTTCGCCCTCGGTAAGCTCGTCCGCGGGGTTGTCAACGTGTTTCTCGGCAATCTGCGAGATGTGGATAAGTCCGTCCACTCCGTCGGCAACGTGCGCGAAAGCGCCGTAGGTGACGAGTTTGAGGATTTTGACCTCTACCGTGTCGCCCTCTTTGTAGTTTGCGATAAAGTTTGCCCAGGGGTTCTCGTCTTCGTTTCTCGTGGATAGCGAGATTTTCTTTTTCTCGTGGTCAAGCGCGATGACGGTCGCCTGAACCTCCTGCCCGACGGAGAGAATATCGCTCGGATGCCGTACGCGAGACCAGCTGAGCGCGGAAACGTGTGCTAAGCCGTCAATCCCGCCGATATCAATGAACGCGCCGTAGCTTGTGATGGACTTAACCACACCGCTGTATTGTTTGCCGACTTCGATATCAGACCAGACGCGGTTCATATTTTCGCCTCTTGCGCGCATAGTCGCCGCGCGGATTGAGCCGACTATACGATCCTTAGCGTTACGTCCCTTGGAGATTTCGCTGATGCAGAGCTTGACCTTTGTGCGAACCAGGCTCGTCAGCGTAGTGTCCTTAGGAAGCCCGGCCTGCGAAGCGGGTACGAACACGCGGATTCCCTTGACCATTACAATCAAGCCGCCCTTGTTCTCTTCCGTAACGAAGCCCTCGAGGATTTCGTGATCCGTAGAGGCGGCTTCGAGCAGATCCCAGTTTTTCGCTGCGTCAAGCCGGCGCTTCGAGAGCATTATCACGCCCTCAACGTCGTTTACCCTAACTACGTAGGCTTCGATTTCATCACCGATTTTAACGTGTTCCGCGTCAGGGTCGCCTTCAAGCTCCGACGCCGGTATATATCCGCTTTGCTTTGCGCCGAGGTCAACTGTAATCTCGGTGTTGCTGATAGCGGCTATAACACCGGTGACTTTTTCGCCGGTGCGTAAAGTTTTGAAGTTTGCCTCAAGGAGTTCGTCGAAGGTTTGTTCTTTGTCGTCCTTGTTCTCCGGTGGTGTGTAATCCTGCTGTTCGGGCTGTGCAACCGGCTGCGCAGTCTCGGACTCGGTTTCGGGATTTGCGGTGGTTAGTAATTCGTCAGTCATAATCTGGTGAACCTCCTCAATTTGCCGTCCTGGTACAGACGCACCGGCGGTTATAGCGATAGTGCGGGCTTTCGGGAGCCGCGTGAAGTCAATGTCCGCGCCGTGCTCAACCGCTTGGGTTTCCGCGTTTACGCGCGTACACAGCTCCGCAAGACGACGAGTGTTGCCGCTAGATTTGTCACCGACAACTATCACCGCATCGCAGGAGCTTGCAAGCTCAAACGCTTCTGCCTGTCTTTCGGACGTAGCACCGCATATTGTATCACAAATTTCAGCGTTTGTATAGTCCCTTTTTAACATTTTCAGTGAAAAATCTGTTAACTTTTTATCGGCAGTGGTCTGAATGACAATAGTTAGTGGCTTCAACGTGGTAAAATTTGGCAATTCGCCGGGCGAAACTACCGCGGACTCCTGCGCGTAGCCGCGGATTGCTTTCACTTCCTGGTGTGTTTCGTCGCCTATTACCACGAGCAGTCCGTTCTTGACATTTTCTGCTATCCTGTGGATTTTCGCGACATTGGGGCAGGTCGCGTCGAAAATTGTACAGTTTTTAGCGCGGAGAGCGGCGTAAGTCGCGGGAGGCTCACCGTGAGAACGTATCAGAACGCGGCTCCCCGCGGCTACGTCCTCCGCGGAGTCCGCGAATTCAACGCCCTTAGCGCGTAAGTCGTCGGTAACGAGCTTATTGTGGACGAGCGGTCCGATACAAACACAGGGAGCCGCGGATTCAGCGAGTTCGACCGCGCGCCGCACTCCGTAGCAGAATCCCGCGCTCCGCGCCACGGTGATTCTCGTCACGAAGCTCTAAGGACATCGGCAAGAGGCGTCTTGACCTCGACAAAAACCGACTCAATGTCAGTGTTGTGAATCATTTCAGTGTCGTAGTCGCCTTCGCCGTCCGCGACTTCCGCAATATACGCAAAGTGTTCGCCGCGCCGCAATACGTCAACGATAGTCGCAATTTGCCCGGTTTTGAGTTCCACCTTGGTGTATTCTTCTAACATAGCTTTGTTCCTTTCTTGTTTGTTACATATATGTTTGTCATAACGGGATATTGTTTGCCGTTTTCGATTATCCACGCGGTAAGCACCTCTGCCTGCTTACCGTTTATGCCGGAAATGGTCATAATAACTTGATACCGGTCGCCGTATTCACTTTTCCCTCTGTAGACGGACTTATACAAAGGCAGCTTTTTCCGTACCTGTTCGATAAGCTCCGGGTAGTTATCCAAAGTAAAACCGAGCGCAAGAAAAAAAGCGGTAGCCTTATCCTTACTCTTGTTATAATTCAGCGAGTACTTTGTCAGCTTATCGGTGGGGATTTCCGCTTTGTCGGCGTGCGGCAACGGTTGATTTTCATTCATACCTCTATTATACCACAGCCGGACGCGTTTTGTCAACCGCCCTACGCTAATTCGGTCAACCGCCCTATGCCAGTTCGGCTATTGTTACTCCCGCGTCTCCTTCGCCGAAGTTGCCGGGACGCTGGGACTTTACGCGGCTGTCGCGTTTAAGCGCGGCTTGAACGGCTTTGCGCAAGGCTCCCGTACCCTTTCCGTGGATTATCGTCACGCTTGACAGGTGCGCCATTTGAGCGCTATCGAGATAACGCTCCATAACTGACAAAGCTTCCGAAGCGTCCAGACCGCGTAAGTCCACTTCGTGAGCTATCGCGAGATTTTTGAGCGCGGCTTCACTCGCTTCGAGGTATTTCGCGGTTTCGGTTTTCCCGGCGTTTTCGATTAAGCGCACTTCGTTGAGCTTAGCCTTTACGGTGAGTATACCGGCTTTGAGTTCGAGCGAATCGCCCTTGACGGTCAGCACCTCCGCCTTAGTACCATAGCGCAGAAGCTCAACCGTATCGCCCGCCTTTACAGCGCGGGAGGGAGCTTCGGACTCTATAGGCGCAAACTCGGGAGCAGCCGCGCTCTCCGCGATGTTCAATAGCCCGAACGCGTCCGCGGGCTTCTCTTTTACGAGTTTCAGCGCTTCCTTAGCGGCGGCTCGGGCGTCGTCGATTATGCTTTGAGCCTCTTTGCGGGCTTCCCGCTGTGCTTTCGCACGTTCATTCTCAAAGCCGGAGCGAAGCTTGTCGAGGTCTTTGGAATCAGCCTCGATTTTGCGCTTGAGGATTTCTACGGATTGTTCCTCACGCTCCATCGCCTGGCGCTTCTCCTGTAAGGTTGCGATGACAGCTTCGAACTCCGCGGAACCGCTGTCCACGCGGTTTTCGGCGTCGCGGATTATCTCGCGGCTCAGCCCCAGACGCTCCGATATCGCGAAAGCGTTAGATTTGCCGGGAATCCCCGTGATAAGCCGGTAGGTCGGTTTCAGCGTTTCCACGTCAAATTCGCAGGAAGCGTTCTCAACCCCGGAGGTTTGCAGCGCGTAGAGTTTCAGCTCGGCATAGTGCGTAGTTACCGCGAGTTTCGCGCCCCTTTGCCGTAAGTGTTCGATTATGCTCACGGCAAGCGCGGCTCCCTCCGCGGGGTCCGTTCCGGCTCCCAATTCGTCCAGAAGTATCAGGCTGTCGCCGGAGACGGCTTCGAGTATACCCACGATATTCGTCATATGCGAACTAAACGTAGACAGCGACTGCTCAATACTTTGCTCGTCGCCTATATCAGCCAGAATCTGCGAAAATACGGGAACCGAGCAGCCGTCCGCGGCGGGAATGTGCAGTCCGCAAGCTGTCATAGCGCAGAGTAAGCCGATAGTCTTTATCGAAACGGTCTTGCCGCCGGTGTTCGGACCGGTTATTACAAGCACGTCGTGAGTTTTCCCCAGCGTTATATCAATCGGAACCGCGGAATCCTTGCCGAGCAGCGGGTGACGCGCTCTACGCAGAACGATAGAGTCATCCGCCGAAAGCTCCGGTTCGCAGCAGTTCAGATTATACGAAAGCTTAGCCCGGGCGAAGATTACGTCAAGCTCCGTGAGAAGCTGTAAGTTTTCCGTAAGCTGCTCGGCGAAGTTTGCGGTTTCCCCCGCAAGTTCGTAGAGAATACGCTCGATTTCGCGCTTCTCCTTGCTTTCGAGTTCGCGGATTTCGTTATTCGCGCTGACTACGCCCATTGGTTCGACAAAGAGCGTCGCTCCGCTGGACGAGGAATCGTGAACAATCCCGGGCAGGCTCGAGCGGTGCTCCGCCTTGACGGGGATTACGAAGCGTCCTCCGCGCTGCGTCACTATGCTCTCCTGCAAGGCTTTCGAATAGCTTGACGAGGAGACAATCTTTTGCAGTATCTCACGCACTTTTGCGTTGGCGGCGCGGATATGGCGGCGGATTGCGTTCAGCTCGGAGGAGGCGTTGTCGGCTATTTCGTCCTCGGAGACTATTACGGAGTTAATACGATCCTCGAGGAAGCGATTAGGGCGAAGCGCCCAAAACCTCGGCGACAGACTGTTCGAACTGCCCTCGCCGAAGTTGTACACCTCGCGCGTTTCGCGAAGCGTCTGCGCGATGTTCAGCAGCTCCCGCGGGGTAAGCAAGCCGCCGAGTTTAGCGCGGGCTGCGGAGGAGCGGATATCCGAGAGATTGACGAAGCCGGGTGACTGCCGGGTTTCGGTCATTGCCTTAGCGTCCGAAGTTTCCTTTTGCAGCACCTGCACGTCGATTTTGTCGGTACTCGGACGCACTGCGCGAAGCAGTTCGCGGGCCGCGTCGGAAGCCGCAAAGTTCGCCGCAAGATCCAAAACCCGCGGCAATTCAAGCGTAATAAGCGATTTTTCGTGTATAGTCATAACGTTCCACCAAAATATAGTTTTCAGATTAGCTATATTATATCCCAATTGCGCGCTTTTGTCAATAACGCTTGACATAGCGGCGTAAATGTGTTATGCTATTGTCAGAATAATATAAATTTAGGGAGGATTATACAATGTCAGCTAAAAACGGCGGCAAATTCGACCATCTTTTCTATGAGCTTGTACCGCCATACTCGGGATTTAAGGGCGAGGCGCAGATTCCGGGCAGTACGTACAATCTCGCGTATCAAAACGTTACCGCGCCCATTGTGCTTGACGACACGCTTCACCGTCATAGCGCCGAGCAGTACCTGATTTTCCTCGGCGGCGAACTTCCGGACGTGTTCAGCTCTTGGGACGCGGAAGCTACCTTGCAGCTCGGTCCGTCCTCGACTACTCTCACTACGGTGACTATCACGAAGCCGTCGGTGGTGCGTATCCCGCGCAATTGGCAGCACGGACACGTTGAGGTGACGAAAGTCGGCAAACCGCTCGTCTATCAGGCTGCGCTGCTGGAAGGCTCCGCCGAAAAGCTTTTCGGTAACGCCGATTTCCCGGCTCCGCTCCTAACCGCGGAGGGCGAACGTCTCACTATCGCCGATTTGGTTTGCGAGCTTCCGATTGAAACGACGGAGTGGGGACCTTGGTGTCCCACGCCTCAGGCGTATTTCCGCGGTACGACCTATATGAAAGAAGCCGGATTCCACGTTGGGTTCCAAGTTTTCACAGGCGATTTCCCGATGGAGGACGGACATATGCACCAAGGCGAGGAATACATATTCTTCCTTGGCGGCGAGACCGGCTCCGACGGACTTATCGACGTATTCGACTTCCGCGGGAAAATCGAGTTCTATATCGGCTCTGACCCGGACCATATGGAGGTGCATTGGCTTGATAAACCTACGGTAGTTCGGCTCCCGCCGAATATCTGGCACAGTCCGATTAACTTCACGCAGGTTACGGGTAAAATCCAGTTTATGGCGACGTGGCTCAACGGCACTTGGGGAACCATTACCCGCAGAGAACAGCCCGACGGCGCTAAGTATTACAACTATATGGGCGACGATATGCGTATGTGCGTTCTCGAGCCCTCTAAACGCTGCACGCTTTGCACCAAATGCTTCAAGCTGTTCAAAGAGGGTACTTTCCGCCCGGGTGACAATCTCTCCGCTCTCGAAGTTGAGAAAGCGAAAGCCCCCGCGGAAGCGGCTCCCGTCGAAGCTCCCGCCGCGGAAGTTCCCGCTCCTCGCGTAAAACGCGCCTACAAAAAGCGCGAGAAACCGGCAGCCGCGGAAGAAACGGTAAAAGCCCCGAAAGCTACCAAAGCTCCGAAAGCCGCCAAAGCTGAAAAAGTTACAAAAGCCGCTAAAACCGCCAAAACCGAAAAAGCTGAGAAGCCGCCCAAAACGGCAAAACCGAGAAAAACTAAGCAGAAATAACATACAGTAAGGCGGGTTTGCGAACCCGCCTTTGCTTTATCGGTCTTTCACTACCGCGGTCATTATCGCGTAGTACAGCGGAATCAGCAGGAAAATCAGCCAGCCGGGGTGCCAAGCTCCCGCAAAAAAGCCCAGAAGCAGGTACGCCGTTACGACCAATAGCGGAAACGCGCCCTCTAGAAAGCCGCGCCCGATAGATTTGCCGTGCTTTATCGCGTCGGACATTGTGTAATAGAGCGGAATCAGCAGAAACAGCAGCCACGTCGGACTCCACCAGCCAAGCGCGAAGCCCCAGAATAAGTACGTTCCGGCGATTATCAGCGGTACCGTTACGTCGAGAAGTTTCAGCACCGGTATAACGTTCTCCGGCGGAGTATACTCGTTGTATGCGTTTTCGCGGTAAGCGTTCTGCGAAGCGGGTTCCTCGGAGACTATATCCTGCGGTAAATTAGGAAGCTGCGGCGCGGCGGCGGGTTCAGGCGGCGGGAGTTCCTCGCTCATACTGAGTAAGTTGTCGAGCGATACTCCGTAGAGCTTAGCGAGTCTGATGAGGTTATCGGTATCGGGAGAGGATTCCGCGCGTTCCCACTTTGAAACTGCCTGGCGGCTGACTCCGAGCCGTTCCGCTAAATCCTCCTGCGAAAAACCGCTTTGCTTGCGTAAGAGTACAAGCCTGTTGGCTACTTCGATATTCATAGTTGTGTCCCCTTTCAAGATTTATAGCTCTATTATAAACGAAGAGAGCCGGTTGCGGCAAGCAATTCAAGTTTTCAATTCCGCAACTATTGGTTGCGAAACGCCCGCGGGCGCAGTTAACAGTTAGTAAATATTAAATATCAGAGACGGGAGTTTGGACAATTATCAATTGTTATCTATTCCCCTCTTGGGAGGGGTGGCGCGAAGCGCCGGGGTGGTTTCCCCGCGCCCTGCGGGGACACGTCCAACGTCCTAACTCTCGCGGCTAACCACTAACCACTAACCACTGACCACTGACCAACTGCTAACCAATTTCTTTCTGCAATTCCAGGAGCAGGTCGACGGCTTCGTGCAGCGTAAGTGTTTCGACGTAAAGCCCGTGCAGACGCTTAACCGCGGGACCTGACTGTATGTCGTCGGCTGCGTCGAATAAGGCTTCCGCAGCCGCGAAGTATTTGCTTTTTGAGCTTTGTTCGGTGTTATCTGAAATTTCGTTTGCCTCTAAGCGTTTGAGGAGGTTTCTAGCGTTGCGTATCAGCTTCTCCGGCAGCCCCGCAAGTTTCGCTACTTCAACTCCGTAGGAGCGGTCGGCGGGAGCCGCGATAATTTTGCGCAGGAAAACTATAGCGTCGCCGCGCTTCTTAACCGCGATAGAGAAGTTTTTAACCCCCGGAAGCTCACGTTCGAGAACGGTAAGCTCGTGATAGTGGGTGGCGAACATAGTCTTAGCGCCGAGGGTTTTGGAATCGGCGCAATATTCGAGAACAGCCCGCGCAATCGCCATACCGTCATAGGTGGACGTACCGCGCCCGATTTCGTCGAGGATAAGCAAACTGCGCGAAGTGGCGCAGCGCAGTATCTGCGCGACTTCCGTCATCTCCACCATAAACGTCGATTGCCCGGAGGATAAATCGTCCGAAGCTCCGATTCTCGTGAAAACCCTGTCAAGCACCGGCAAACTGGCCGAAAGCGCCGGGACAAAGCTTCCAATCTGCGCGAGAAGACAAATCAGCGCGGTCTGACGCATATAGGTCGATTTTCCCGCCATATTCGGTCCCGTGATTATCGCTATCCGCGTACCTCCGGGCGAGGTTTCGTTGTCCAGCAGCGTATCATTCGGAACGAACATCGATTCCGAGATAGTTTGCTCAACAACGGGGTGCCGGCCGCTTTTTATCGAGATTACTCCGTCGGTATTAAACATCGGCATACAGTAGTTGTTGCGTACCGCGGTTTCGGCAAGCGAACACAAACAATCGAGCGTTGCCACGTCAAGCGCGGAGCCGCGAATGTCGTCGGCTTTTTCGCGAAGCTTTGGGATAAGCTCGTTTGCGAAAATCTCATACTCGAGCGCCGTGAGCTTGTCTTTCGCGGAGAGGATATCGCTTTCGAGTTCTTTCAGCTCGGGGGTTATAAAGCGTTCGGCGTTAGAAAGCGTCTGCTTACGCGTGTAATCGGCGGGGACTTTGTCCGAAGCCCCGCGTGAGACTTCGAGGTAATAGCCGAAAACACGGTTGTAGCCGATTTTGAGCTTCGCGATGCCTGTTCGTTGGCGTTCGCGGCTTTCGATATCGGTAAGCGCGGTTTTGGAATTTTCGGTAAGGCTGCGGAGCCTGTCAACCTCCGCGTTGTAGCCTCCGCGAATGAAGCCGCCCTCACGCAGTGAGAACGGAGGTTCGTCAACGATAGCCGAGCCGATAAGTTCGCGGAGCTCCGCGAGGTCGTTAAGCGCGGCAATCTCTTTGAGAAGCTGGCAGCTTGCGTCTTTGAGCAGCGTTTTGAGCGCCGGAAGGTTAGCCGAACTTCGCGCCAAAGCCGCCAAATCACGCGCGTTAGCGTTTCCGTAGGCTATACGACCTGCGAGACGTTCGACGTCCTCAACCGCTTTGAGCGTAAGCCCGATTTCGCCGCGAAGCGCGGTTCCGCGCGTTAATTCGTCCACCGCGCATAGACGGCGGTTGATGAGATTGAGCGAGAGCAGCGGCTTTTCAAGCCAAGAGCGCAGCAGTCTCGCGCCCATACTTGTCCCCGTTTTGTCGATTACGGACAGCAGCGAGCCTTTGCGCTCCCGGTTCCGAAGCGTTTCGGTCAGCTCGAGGTTGCGGCGGGTTTGCTGGTCCAGCTCCATATATTGACCGGCGGTGTAGTAATTTAGAGTATCTATATACGAAAAGTCGCCTTTCTGCGTTTCTTTGAGATACTCAATCAGCGCGCCCGCCGAGTAAATTACCGGCGGATTGTACAAGGCGATTCGCGGGGGGTCAGCAAACTGCTGTATAAAGCGTAAGCGGCAGGCTTCAAGCGAGAAGTATTCGTCCTTTACGCTGTAGCTGCTCCCGGGGTTTTTAGCGAGATAACGCTTCAGCTCAAAAGTTTCCAGCGCGTCCGAATTGACCAGCAATTCAGACGGATTGTAGCGTACAAGCTCGTTGACTATATGCTCGGCAGCTATATTGTCATTGAATGAAGCCGCCCATATTTGCCCCGTAGACAGTTCGCAGACGCAGATTCCCGCGCTCGGGAGCCGTAACGCTTCGGCGTTTTCGTGTTCCTCTCCGGCTATATACACCGAGGCGATATAGTTTGACGCGTTATCGCTCAGCATAGACGGTTCCAGCACCGTCCCGGGGGTTATTACCCGGGTAATAGCGCGGTCAACAAGCCCCTTGGCCGTTGCGGGGTCCTCAATCTGTTCGCAGATGGCTATCTTGTAGCCCTTTTTGAGAAGCCGCGCCGCGTACGCTTCGTAGCTATGGTACGGAACCCCGCACATCATAGTCCTGTCCTCGGGGTTTTCGACGTTACGGTCCCGCGTAGTGAGCGTTAGGTTGAGCTCTTTTGAGACCAGAAGCGCGTCTTCGCCGAACATCTCATAGAAATCGCCCAAACGAAAAAACAGTAAGCTGTCGGGAGCTTGCTCTTTGAGTGCGTTGTACTGCCGCATCATCGGCGTCATAGCTGATGGCATAATAATTCTCCTTAGGACGAGTTTTGCGCGGCTCGTTATGACGGTGCGCCGGGAACGTTGGTTTGGACGTTGGCTGCGGAGGACGCAGCCCCCGTAACCTACGTCCAAACCAACGTCTCTAATATCTGATATCTGCTATCTGATATCTGCTAACTGCAAACTGAATACGCTCGGTGGTTATTGAAACAGGTAGCAGCTGACGAAAGTTATCGTACACTTCCCGTAGTAATAGTCAATACCGTTTGCCTTGCAGGTTTCCGCGACTACCATTCCGTAGGCTTCCATTGAGCTGTTCTGCTCATCGGGAAAGCGGCAGGGTTCGCCGGGATAAGTACAGGGGTTACAACGGTTACAGCCCCCCGCTCCGAGACACATCATTGAATCCCCGGGATAGTTTCCGCGCAGTTCCTTGTAATAGCGCGAGACGTTATCGGCGTGCTTAGCCATAGTTTCCATAGTGGTCTCACCGTCGAATTCGTCCTCGAGCTGCCCCGTGGTTTGGACGATTAGACCAGTTGAGAAGCGGCCTATACGTTCTTGGCACTCTTCGATAGTTCCGCAGGCCGGCGGACATACCCAAGTCTTACCGTAAGCCGCGCAGGCAGCGCACATATCGCGCACCAGCGGGTTACAATTGATAGAGGACGGGTTCAAAGCCCCCGCCTGCGAAAATCCCGCGGCAAGCGCGCCGCTGGTCAGTTGCTCGATAGTCATACGCTTGAACCCTCCGTCTGGTTTTTTTGTCGTTACGTTAATTGTATCACAAAAGTTGCAATTTGTAAAGCGCTGTGGTATAATGTACAGATAGCAGATAGGGAGGTTTTGAAATGTACTACAATATAAATATGTTATGGGACCCGGAAGCCGCGGTTTGGATAGCTGAAAGCGACGATGTGCCGGGATTGGTATTAGAATCCGGCTCGTTCGACGCTTTGGTGGAACGTGTCCGCTTCGCGGTTCCGGAATTGCTCGAACTGAACAACTGTCAGCCCAATGACCGCGATTTGCTGTTCAGAACCGAAAGATTTGAAAAGGTACACGTATAATGGCGGATTTAGCAAAACCGCTTCGCGACAAATTACGTGAGCGCGGCTGTCTCTTTGTCCGTAGAGGGAAAGGCGACCACGATATTTGGCACAGCCCCATAACAAAACGCAATTTCCCCGTTGACAGTAAAATCAAATCCCGGCATACCGCGAATCTTGTTCTGAAACAGGCGGGGATTCCCGAGAAATTCTAATGGAGATATACTAACTATGTACAACGTAACATTTTTGCCGTCGAATACCGCTATTGTTGTCGATGGCGGGACGATACTTGACGCCGCTATTGCCGCGGGACTTCGGCTCGACGCACCCTGCGGAGGACGCGGCAAATGCGGCAAGTGCAAAGTCCGCTCAAATGGTGAAACGCTTCTCGCCTGTCAAACGCTTATTACGGGTGACGTAAGCGTTGACCTGACGCAAGTTTCGGGGCATCGCATACTTATGGGCGGACTAAGCCGTGAGGTGGCTTTAGCGCCCGCTGTCAGGAGCGTTATCGCCGATGTCGCTAAGCCCTCTACCGCGGATTTGCGCGATTGCTATACGCGATTGAGGGCGGCTCTCGCGGAAAAGGGCGTTGTACTTGACGCTCCCGCGTATCCCGAGATTTTGCAAAAGCTCTACGCCACTCTTGCCGCAAATGACAATATAGTTGAGGTGCTTTACTGCGGCAGCGAGCCGCTGGCGGTTCGGAAACCGGGCGAAGCGCTCTACGGCATTGCCTTCGATATCGGTACCACGACTATCGCGGCGTATCTCGCAGACCTCAATAGCGGCGAGGAGCTTGCGTCCGCGAGTATGCTCAATCCGCAAACCACCTACGGCGCGGACGTTATTATGCGTACTAAATACAGCGTGGAACACGGTTCCGGGGAGTTGACGCGGGTAATCCGCGGCGCGCTGAACGAATTAGCGCGGGAGCTGCTGACCCACGTCAAGGGCAGCGGCGAATCCGCGGCTCTCGTGACCGTTGTCGGTAACACCTGTATGCACCACCTTTTCGCGGGAGTTAGTCCCGAATCGCTTGCGTATGCTCCGTATACCGCGACTATTACCGAGGCGTTAACGTTGAACGCCCGCGAATACGGCTTTACGGGGCTTATGCCCGGAGCCAAGCTGCTGCTGTTCCCCAATATAGCGGGTTTCGTGGGAGCCGATACCGTAGGCGCGGCTCTGGCAGCCGAAATGGACAAGGCTGAGGTTCTGACGCTCTTAATCGACATCGGCACTAACGGCGAAATGGTTCTCGGGGATAAGACGCGGCTAGTGACTTGTTCCACCGCCGCGGGACCCGCTTTCGAGGGTGCCGCAATCTCCTGCGGGATGCGCGGAGCCGAGGGCGCTATCGACCACGTAACTCTCGAAATTACCGACGTTTCGGAGCCGTCGGTAAAGATAACTCTCACGACAATCGGCGATGAAAATACCGAGCCGAAAGGCATTTGCGGTTCGGGGCTGATTGACCTACTCTCGGAGCTTGTACGCACGGGGATAGTGGACGACAGCGGCAAATTCGCGTCGGGGGCTTCGGAGTTTTGCGTATACGGCGAAAGCGTTTCGCTCTCGCAAAAGGACATACGCGAATTGCAGCTTGCTAAGGGCGCTATGGCGGCGGGAATCGAGATGATGTGCGCAAAGCTCGGGGTTAGTGACAGCGACATAAAGCGCGTGCTGATAGCGGGAGCGTTCGGAAGCTATATGCGTCCCGAAAGCGCCTGCGGAATCGGGCTGATTCCTCCCGCGCTTCTCCCCGTTGTAAGCGCGATAGGCAACGCCGCGGGACAAGGCGCGAAGTTCGCGCTCCTCTCACAGGCTGAGTTTGAACGTGCCGCCGTACTCGCCGGAAAAATGCAGTACCTGGAACTTGCCGCTGACCCCGCCTTTAACGATATTTTCGTTGACCACCTCGGCTTTTGATAGTTGTTTAGAGCGTCTCCCTGTTGGCTATACTAAGCTCAACAGGGAGGATTTTTTATGTACAAACAGCTGCTTATCGCGCTTGCGCTTTTCGCTGCCGTAGCCTACTTCGCACAGATTGAGACGGAACAGCGGGAGCTTGCGGACAAACTAATCCGCTTGCACGTTGTCGGAGCCAGCGATTCTGCCGCCGACCAAAACTACAAACTGGAAGTCAGGGACGCCGTAATCGGCTTGCTGCGTCCAATCCTTAGCGGAGCCGCGGACGCCGCGGAGGCGGAAGCGCTGCTCGGCGAAAATCTTCAAGCCCTTGAAGCGCTTGCCCCGGGACTTTCCGCAACTCTCGAAACCGAGAGCTTTCCGGAGCGAGACTATGAGACGTTCAGCCTCCCCGCAGGGGAATACCGCACGCTTCGCGTGGAAATAGGAGCCGCGGAGGGCAAAAATTGGTGGTGCGTGATGTTCCCGCCCTTATGCTACGAAGCGGCTTCCGGCGAATCGGACGGCGAGGTTCAGGCGGCGTTCGCGCGTCTGACAGGCGGCGAAATCGACCTCATTACCGGCAAATCGGGCTACGTGGTGAAATTCCGTGTGCTTGACGTTATCGCAAAGCTCAAAGCGTACTTCAGACGCTGAAATCTACTTGTGATTATGCAGAAAGCCCGAGACTCGCTTGTATACTATAAACGTCAGCACAGCGGTTATGAGACCCTTGATGAGGTTTACGGGGATAATCCCGGGGATTAGCAGGTCTTCTACCGCGGCTACGGGAACTTTCATAAACAGCGGCGTGATAATGAGATTTGCGGGAATCATTATCGCCGTCATAGCGATTACGCCGACGAGCATACCGATAATCGCGCTCTTACGGCTTTTGTTTGAGCGGTAGATTAACCCCGCCGCGAGTACGTAGGCTCCGATTGCCAACATATGCATTATCATTCCGTAGGGACCGCTCTCCGCGCCGCCTATCAGGAAGTTGATGAAAATTGAAATCACAGCGATTCCCAAGCCCCAGGGCGTCCCAAAGGCAAAGAGGCTGATTAAAATCGGCAAATCCGAAAACTCATAGCGGATAAATGAAACTACGGGGATAATCGGAAAACTCGGGATAAACGAAAACGCGACCGCTATTGCCGTCATTATCGCCATTCTCGCGAGTTTACCGGTGGTAATGCTTGTGCGTGCAGATGCCATTATGCTAATCCTCCAAACCAAAAAAACCTGATACCGTCAAGGCGTCAGGAAAGAAAACATATCGCGGCTTATACAAAGAACCGCAAAAATACATCTTCTCCCGTCCGGACTGTAACCGTCGGTTTCGGAATTGCACCGAATCAGCCGCTATTGTCGCCAATAAACGGGTTGCGGACTTTAACCGCCGGTAGAGATTTTCACTCTGCCTTGAAGATATTTTACTTACGCGTATAGTATAACACAGTCCTAAGCCTTTGTCAAGCCATTAGTTACGCAGAGGAACGATATCAGATATCAGATATCAAATATCAGATATTAGAGACGGGGGTTTGGACGGTGGTTACGGACGGGGAAACCACCCCCCGCCTGCGGGCGTACCCCTCCCAAGAGGGGAATAGGACGAGGGTTTGGACGAAGGCTGGACGAGGGCTGGACGAGGGCTGGACGAGGGTTTGGACGAGGGTTTGGGCGAAGGCTGGACGGCGGGTACGTGGATTGCCGCAATCTTAACAATAGCAGCACCTAAATTACAATAGCAGCACCTAAATTCCCCTCTTGGGAGGGGTGGCGCGAAGCGCCGGGGTGGTTTCCCCCGTCCTAAGTAACCCCCGCAGGGCGCGTTCCCGCGTCCACCGTAACCTACGTCCAAACCAACGTCTCTAATATTTAATATTTAATATTTAATATTTAATATTTAATATTTGATATCTGATATCTGATATCTGATAACTGATATCTGATAACTGACCACTGCTAACTAAAAAACCACGACCATAACGCCTATCCGTTCGCAGTATTTTACCGTGCTGTACGTACCTCCGCGGTTATGCGTCAGGTACGCTACACATAGGGAGCTGTTGTCCGCCATAAAGCGGTTCCGCGCAAGGAGACAGCCCTCGCGGTATTCGGGATAGAGCATAACAATGCCGTCGGCGCGTTGTTTAATCTCGTCGTGAAGCTTCCTCTCGTAATAGGGCCAATTTTGCGATTGGTTAGGGTACGGCAGCGCGAGAATCAGCTCAATGGGAAGCTTCTCGCGGTCGCGCAGAACGATTACGGCAGCAGCCGCGAGAGCGTCGAAACCGCGCGCTCCGCCCGCTAGGTAGCGCGTAATTCCGTGCGCCGTGCTGAAACGTATCTGGTCCTCGATTTTGAGCTTGAGCTGTTGGTAGATATTGCTCGGGACGTTTCTGTGACCTGTAAAGCAGCAGGTGCGCTCACGCGGGAGCGAAAAGCCCAAGTTCGCGCTCATCGCCGTGAAGCCCCGCGGGTTTTGAGTCTGTCGGATTTGATGATTTCAACCACCGAGACGTAGATTTGTTCAGCCACCGAGCGGTATTCGGCGTCGTTACCGCCGAAAGGGTCGCGGACGTCCCGTTTCTCATTGAGCGCGCGAATCTTAGCCGCGTGTTCGGGGTAGAGAGCCGCCGCTTCGGACTTTTGCGAACTTGTCATACAGTACACCGCGGAGGCTTTGGCTACGAGACCGGGCGTGAGAAGCTGCGAACGGTGACCTTCAAGCGTACAGCCGTAGTTTTTGACGGCGTTCCGAGCCCCCGAACTAGCCGGGGAAGCCGCGGAAGCGTATAAACCCGCGCTGTCGGCTTCAAGACCGCTTAGTTTTGCGTAGAGTACAGCCGCCATAGGTGAGCGGCAAGTGTTCCCGCTGCATACGAATAGTATCATTGTGTTTTTTCCCCTTGCAATTTTCGCGCGGATATGGTAAAATTACGCATTACTATTTATCGGAGGGTTTTCAATATGTCATTTTCTCAGCTTCTCGAGCGGAGCCGCGCTCAGGCGGATTCCGTAAAATATCCCGGGGCGCAGCATCCTTTAGCTGTTGTACTCGCGTGCAGCGATTCGCGCGTTCCCGTTGAGCTGATTTTCGGCGCGAAACCGGGCGAAATTTTCGTTATCCGCACCGCCGGCAATACCGCCGGGGTCAACGAACTCGCTTCAATCGAATACGCCGTGGAACATCTCGGGGTTAAGCTCGTAATCGCGTTGGGACATTCCCACTGCGGCGCGGTTGCCGCCGCGCTCGAACCGAGCGACGGTCACTCGCACGGAGGTAAGCTCGAGGTTCTCATTAACGCCGTCAGAACGGCTATCGGCAACGCTAAGGACGCGGAATGGGCGGAAGTCGCTAACGCGTCTTACAGCGCGGAGAAAATCAAGACGCTGCCTTGTATCAAAGCTCACGGCGTCGAAGTTGTTGCAGCCAGGTACGAAATTGAGAACGGGCAAATTTCTCAGTTATAGGCTTCGCCGCTATCGACAGCAGGATTCCTATCAGCGCGCCCGCGAGAACGTCCGAGGGATAATGCGCGCCGAGATATAAGCGTGAGAGCGCAATCGCGGCGGCAAGCGGGAGCCACCATTTTTTGTAACCGTAACTGCGAAGCGTCCAGGCCGCGGCGAAGCTGCTCGACGTATGCCCCGAGGGGAACGAGAAACCTCCCGCGTCCGCCCATTTCCCGAATAAGAGCGTCAGTCCGGGTATCGCCTCATACGGGCGTATCCGGGCTACCGCGTGTTTAAGGATTACGTTGATGACTATAACCGACATAACGAGCGAAAGGAGCATCGCCGTCCCGCAGCGTCTGTTCGAGCCGCTGATGAGCTTTATCAGCGCGATTACTATCCAGACAAGCCCGAAGGAGCCTATCAGCGAGATTAGCAATACGCCGGTGTCGTAGAGCTGACCGCCGCCTGTGATTGTCCCGAGCCGTATGTGGTTCTGAACCCAAACGAGAAACTGCCCCTCGCGGAAAATGCCGAAAGTAAGGTAAAACAGCACAGGCTGATGAACGAGGTAAATTACAAAGGCTTTGCGCCCGATTGAGGGGAAAACGGGAACCTTGAAGCTGTAAAACCAAGCGGGAAGCTTACCGCCCTGAACTTTTCCGCCGAACCAAGCTCCCGCGAGGAAAACCCACAGCCACGGGAATATCGGGAAGTAGTCCGCGCTGTAAAACTTTGGCGCGTATACTCCGAACATCCACAGATAGTCGCTGACTAAACCGCCGAAGCGGAATATCAGCAGCGTAAACGCAAAGAGTATCGCGTAGACCGCTACCGGAACCTTTGCGAAAAACTTGCCGCAAAGTCCGTAGAGTATCATCGCAATCGCGAGGAAGTGGAGAACCCCGAACCATATAGGTTCGCCGACCAGCCAGCCCGCGAGCGATACTGCCCCCGCGGCTATCGCGACGCCGATTCCGCGCTTAATGTTAGAACGGCTGTAGCGCGAGCTGAATCCCGCCAGCGCAATAAACGTCCCCGCAAAAATATAATGCAGAACGTCAAAAACGGGGTTCGAGAAAAGCCACAAGGGCGCGCCTTGATAGGCAATAAGGTCGTAGAACAAATGGTGGATGACCATAAGCACGACCGATAAGCCGCGAAGCGCGTCAATCAGCTCAATACGCGTTTTTTTGGTGATGTTTGAATTCAAATCGTATGCCTCTTATAAGCCGAGGGCTGCAATGAGCAACCCTCGTACTTGTGGCGCTATGGCGGGTGTGCCCGCTCCCGCATTTCTTTTGGCCGCTCGGGCGTGTAGAAGCACAATCTCTACTTCAAAGCGCCGATCTATCTCTATGTTTATTATACCACAAGGTTTACCATAATGCAATAGTGAATTTTAGATTTCTATCGCTTTGTTAAAATACCTCTTGACAAATCGATAAGAGGGGAGTATAATATAGGAGAGTTAAGAACTTGTGAGCGGCGTTGCCGATAGCGGTTCTTACCCTCGTTACTTTCTATAAAAGAGAAGTAACCGCCACGTTGGGGAAAGTGAGGGGGCGGTTACTTCTTTTTATAGGCTAATACCAAGCCAAGAATGCCAATGATAACTAAGCAAAACTGATAAAACACAGGCCAAGTTACTACATCCATTGACATCACCCCCTTTCGAGGGCGAGTAAACCGCTACCGTACAGGCAACGCCGCGGCTGTGTAAACGCTGTAACCAACTTCACAGCCGCAGCTATTATACCACATTTATTCTCTTTTGTAAAGCGTTTTATTTATGAACGGCGCGTTCATCTGTCAAAACGACTTCATAAGTTTGCAATTCATCAAATTCACTATTTAGTATATCAGGACTTAACTTACCAATTATTTCCACATCATTGTACCGGTAAGGTTACACATTAAACCGGAAGTTCACTACGTCGCCGTCTTTCATTATGTATTCTTTGCCCTCTAGACGCACTAAGCCTTTTTCTTTCGCTTTTACCATATCGCCGCAGGATTTCAAATCCTCGAAAGCTATTAGCTCCGCTCGTATGAAGCCGCGCTCTATATCGGAGTGAACTTTCCCGGCTGCCTGCGGAGCTTTCGTACCGCCGCGGATTGTCCACGCGCGTACTTCGTCGCTCCCGGCGGTTAGAAAGGACATCAGCCCGAGCAGGCTGTACGAACTGCGCAACAGACCGTACTGCCCCGTTTCGGTTATTTGGAGGTCTTCGAGAAATGGCGTGCGCTCATCGGGTTCAAGCTCCTGCAAGTCGCTTTCGAGCTTTGCGCAGATAGGCAGCGCGGACTGACCGTCGAATTCGAGCTGTGTACGCGCCCGGAAGCCGTCCTCGTCGTAGTTCGCGACGTAGATTATCGGCGTTCCCGTGAGAAGCTCCGGTATTTGTTCGCTGAATGTCCGCGCGGGTTTCTCGGCGTTAAGATGTGACAGAAGCGCCGTTAGAGTGTCAGCTTCGGTTTGATATTTTTTGTCGCCTTTCGCGCTTTTTTTGGCGCGTTCCACGCGTTTCTCGACGCTTTCTATGTCCGAGAGAAGCAGCTCGGTATTGAGGTTGAGAACGTTTTCCGCGGGGTCGGAACCGTCGAAGCAATTGACGATATGCACCAGCGCGTCGGCTTGACGCAGCGCGGAGCGGTCGTTAGACAGCGGCAGTACGAACTCAACGCTTGCGGGCGTAGTCTTTTTCGGTTTGTAAAGCTCCGAGAGCCAATCAAGGCGAACGTCCGGAACCTTGACGCTGCCCAGTCCGCTGCCGCCGGAAGCAGAATTGCCCGTAAGCGCGGAGAATAGTGTCCTGCGCCCGGAGCCGGGGAGTCCGATTATTCCAAGCTTCATTCGTCCTCCACCTCCGGTATTATCGGGAACGTTATGTCGTCGTCGCCCGTGGTGATGTCGAATTCCTCCGGGAGTACGCCGTTTTTGCATAGATAGCGGAATACGTCGCCGTCCATTGTTTCGTTGTCTTTGAGATATTTAGCCGTTTCGGCGAGTATGGCTCCGTGTTCGCGGAGAATAGCCTCGCAGCGTACGTAGCTTTCGTCGAGGATACGTTTTACTTCCTCGTCGATTTGAGTTGCTACGGACTCCGAATAGGGCTTAGTTTGCGCGTAATCGCGTCCTAGGAATACTTCGCTGTTCTCCGAGGTGAACGTTACGGGACCGAGAAGCTCACTCATTCCGTAGCGCATTACCATATTGCGCGCAATCTCACTCGCGCGCTGCAAGTCGTTCGACGCTCCCGTGGAAATGTCCTTGATAACAAGAGCTTCGGAAACGCGCCCGCCGAGGAGCGAGACAATGCTGTCGTACATCTCGTTGCGCGACTTGAACGAT
Organism: Oscillospiraceae bacterium; assembly: GCA_031260685.1. Taxonomy (GTDB): domain Bacteria; phylum Bacillota; class Clostridia; order Oscillospirales; family Oscillospiraceae; genus JAISJH01. The sequence continues at coordinate 21,331 of JAISLB010000093.1, forward strand.
TTGTCTTCGGTAGGGCGGTACATCGTCATACCCGCCGCCTGACCGCGCGGGATAATCGAAATCTGGTGAACCGGGTCAGAGTGTTCGAGCCAGAAGCTTGCGACCGCGTGACCGGCTTCGTGGAAAGCGGTAATTTTGCGGTCGGCTTCGGTGACTATGCGGCTTTTTTTAGCGGGTCCCGCAATGACTTTTATCATTGCTTCCTCAACGTCCGACATACGGATAAGCGGGTTATTGTTCCGCGCGGCGTGAAGCGCGGATTCGTTCATAAGGTTCTCTAAATCAGCCGGAGTGAAGCCGATAGTCGATTGCGCGACTTTTTTCATTGATATGTCCTCCGCGAGACGCTTTTCCTTAGAGTGGATGCGGAGAATTTCCTCGCGCCCTTTGATGTCCGGCAGCCCTACGTAAACTATACGGTCGAAGCGTCCCGGGCGGAGCAGTGCGCGGTCGAGAATGTCCTGACGGTTTGTCGCTGCCATAACTATTACGCCCTCGTTGGTGCCGAAGCCGTCCATTTCTACTAGCAGCTGGTTAAGCGTCTGTTCGCGCTCGTCGTGTCCGCCGCCTAAGCCGGCTCCGCGCTGACGTCCGACTGCGTCAATCTCGTCGATAAAGATTATGCTGGGCGAGGATTTTTTAGCCTGCTCAAATAAATCGCGTACCCGCGAAGCTCCCACACCGACGTAAAGCTCGACAAAGTCCGAGCCGGAAATCGAGAGGAACTGAACGTTGGCTTCTCCCGCGACGGCTTTCGCGAGATAGGTTTTGCCCGTTCCCGGAGGTCCCACTAGAAGCACTCCGCTGGGGATTCTCGCGCCCATATCGACGAAGCGGCGAGGGTCTTTGAGGAATTCGACAATTTCTTTGAGTTCCTCTTTCTCTTCCTCGGCGCTTGCTACGTCCGCGAAAGTGATTTTCTTTTTATCGTCCTTGGCGTTGCGAGTCCGCGCCTTGCCGAATTTGAACTGACCGCGGAGTCCGCCGCCTCCGCCCTCTCCTCCGGCGCGGTTCATCATAAAGAACCAGAAGCCGAGGAATACGACGGTAATCAGCAGATACGGCACAAAGGTCAGCCACCACGGCATTTGCCAGCCCGGCGGGAAGTCGTAGTCTGTGATAAGCCCCTTGGCGTGCTGAGCTTCGTACAGTTCGTGCATATCCTCATAGAATAGGCTTACGGAGTACAGACGCTGCGTAACCTCCGTATGTCCGTTGTAAGGCGTATTCAGCCTAAGCATTAGGGATTCGTCCGAAACCTTGAAGTAGGTGACTTGCTCATCAATGAAAAACTGCTTCAGCTGGGCGTAAGAAATTATCTCCGGCTCTTTATTAGAAAGCAGGATAAAAATAGTAGCCGCGAGAATGATAAACAGCAGCGCGTAAAAACCGATGTCGCGCGGACGCCCGGCGGGGGACTTGTTATTGTTGTTATTATTAGAGTTCAACTCGTTACTCCTTTTATATAGTTCTGTATTACAGATAGCAGATATCAGATAGCAGATAGCAGATAGCAGTGGTCAGTGGTTAGTGGTCAGTGGTCAGATACGGGGGTTTGGACGAGGGTTGCGTCCTGCGGGGGAAACCACCCCCCGCCTGCGGGCGTACCCCTCCCAAGAGGGGAATAGGACGGGGGTTTGGACGTAGGTTGCGGGGGACGAGGGTTACGCCCTCGGGGGACGCGTCCCTCACGCCCGGAGCGGGCGAAATTCCCCTCTTGGGAGGGGTGGCGCGAAGCGCCGGGGTGGTGTTCCCCGCGCCGTGCGCGGACGCAACCAACGTCCAAACCCTCGTAATTATCAATTATCAATTGTTATCCATTCCCCTCTTGGGAGGGGTGGCGCGAAGCGCCGGGGTGGTGTTCCCGCGCCGTGCGCGGACGTAACCAACGTCCAAACCCTCGTATCTGACCACTAACCACTAACCACTGACCACTACTAACCACTGACCACTGACCACTAACCACTACTAACTGTCAACTACGCAAATACTTGGCAGATTGCGCCATTTTCCTCCGCAATCCAGTCCGTAGCCTACTACGAAGTAGTCTTCGATAGTGAAGCCCGTAAAATCCGCGCTGACGGCGGTCTCGCGCCGCGAGGGTTTGTCCAGCAACGCGCAATAGCGGAGAGATTTCGGTTCCTGCCCGGCGAAAATGTCCAGAAGCTTCCGCGCGGTGTGACCGCTGTCAATAAGCTCGTCGATTAGAAGCACGTCGCGTCCCCGAACGTCAGCCGCGCCCGTAACCGCGACTTCGCCGGCGGATTCGGTGCCGGAGCCGTAGGAGGAGGCGCGGATAAACGCCACTTCAACAGGCTGCGTAATTTCGCGGAGCAGGTCAGCGGCAAAAACGTAGCAGCCGGTAAGTACGCCGATGCAGAGCAGTTCGCAATCCGGCGGGTAAGCGGCTGAAATCTCCGCTCCAAGCTCCGCGACCTTATTACGTATAGACTCCGCGGAAAGCAGTTCGCGTCCGAGCTTCATCGTTAATACCCCATTTTGCACATTTTCAAATAACGAACCTCATTGTACACCTTTTTCGCGTAAATGTCAAGTACGAACCCACGTCAAGCTGTCGAATTTACATTTAATACATATCTTGCCCGTTAGGGACAGTTCCCATACCGCCGCGCCGTTCTTTATCAGCTCCGCGGCTCCGTCGATTTGTTCGCGCCGAAGCGCTATCCCGAGCGCTTCGCCTTTCATCAGGAGAACCCGCGACAGCAGAGCCGCGTGAAGCCCCGCGAGAGCTTTCCGCGAATTTTCCGCGAGGTACGCTTCCGCGAGAGACCGCAGGAAGCTTTCGTCCGAGCGTTCCCGCTCGGTCTTGCCGTGAACGGCTTTGGCGAACTGCGGGTTAATCTCGCGGATTAGCGGCATTATCTCGCTCCGGACGCGGTTTCGCGTATAGACTGTATCGGCGTTGCTCTCGTCCTCAATGTTCGGGACGAAGTATTTTTCGTTGTAGCGTACTATCTCGGCTCTCGTAACGCAAAGAAGCGGACGTACGAAGCTTCCGCGGGTTGGCGGAATCCCTTTCAGCCGCATAAGGTAGTTTTCGGCGTTATCGTCGGCGTGATGAGCAAGCGCGATACGCGAAAAGCCCGAAGCCGCGAAAAATTCGTAGCGAAGCGTCCGGAGCGCGTCCTCGGTAACTCTTTCAAGCGGAGGTGCGGAGCCGGAGATTAGCTCGATTCCGCGCTCCGCGCAGTAACCGGCGGCAAAACGTTCGTCGCTGTCTGACGCTTCCCCGCGAAGCTTATGGTTATAGTGCAGCGCGGTAACGGTGAAGCCGCGCTCACGCCCGAGCCGCAGCAGGACGTCCAGCAGACACATTGAGTCCGCACCTCCCGAGAGCCCGAGCGCGGCGCTTCCTCCGGATTCCGGCAGCATTTCGTACTTATCTGCGTAGCGTTCTATCTTACGAAGCATTTTAGTCTCCCGGCGCGTAATATGAAGTATAAACCGTGCGGCTATCGGGCAAAATCCAATTACAGGCAGTTTGCCGAGTCTTTTTTACACAGCATCGGAGCGTGACAAATGGATATGGATAACGAACAGCAAGTCAAGCGCGGCGACATCTACTACGCGGATTTGTCGCCCGTGGTCGGGAGCGAACAGGGCGGTATGCGTCCGGTACTTATCATCCAGAACGATACCGGCAACAGACACAGCCCGACAGTAATCGCAGCCGCGATTACTTCGCAAATCAATAAGGCAAGGCTCCCAACGCATATAGAGCTTGGGGCGCGGAGCTACGGCTTGTCGAAAGATTCGGTCGTTCTCCTCGAACAGATTCGCACGATTGACAAACGAAGGCTCCGCGAACATATGGGACGTATAGACGATAGTCTGATGAACCGCGTAAACAACGCAATAGCGGTAAGCTTCGGACTGTGACAACGGACAGCGGACAGCAGATATCAGATATCAGATAGCAGATACGGGGGTTTGGACGTGGGTTACGCCCTGCGGGGGAACGTCTCGCGGGGGTTACGGAGGACGGGGGACGTCCCGCGGGGGACACCCTGCGGGGGACACCACCCCGGCGCTTCGCGCCACCCCTCCCAAGAGGGGAATTTAGTCGCTGCTATTGTTAAGATTGCGGCATCTCCGCAGCCCTCGTCCAAACTCCCGTCCAAACTCCCGTCCAAACCCCCGTCCTATTCCCCTCTTGGGAGGGGTGCCGTCCGCAGACGGCGGGGTGGTTTCCCCCGCAGGGCGCAACCCTCGTCCAAACTAACGTCTCTTATATTTGATATTTACTATTTAATATCTGCTATCTGCTAACTGCTATCTGAATCACACGTTCAGCAGTGCCATAATTTCGCTTTCACGCGTTTGCATTTCGTTTGTGGCGGGGTCTCGGGAGTTATGTTCGTAGTCGTGGTCGTAGCCTAAGAGGTGGAGAACACTGTGAACAATCAGGAAGCTTGCTTCACGCGTTTTGCTGTGACCGAAGCGCAGCGCTTGGAGCCGAACTTTATCGGCGCAGAGCGCGATTGAGTCCACCGCGCTTCCGCTGTCGTCTGAATCGTCCGAAAAGCTCAGCACATCGGTTGAGCTGTCATTATCGCGGAATTCGCGGTTTAGCCGCCGTATCTCACGCCGTGAGCAAATGTAGATGATTACATCGCCGAACGCCTGTTCGGCCTCGAGAGTGCGTTTAGCCGCGTTTATCAGCACCTTGCCGGGTACGGGACGCTTACACCCGCCTTGGCAGACTACGCGCACGCTGCTTTGCGTCCGGTTTCTGGTCATAGTTTACTCCTTTTTTCTCGTAGGCTTCTATTATCTTTTGAACAAGCGCGTGGCGTACTACGTCCTTAGCTGTGAGACCGATAATCGCTATGTCGTCAATGTCTTCGAGAACCCTCGCGGCGTCTTTCAAGCCCGAGAGCTTGTCCGGCGGGAGGTCGATTTGAGTTACGTCGCCCGTAATGACAGCTTTCGAGCCAAAGCCTATACGCGTGAGGAACATTTTCATCTGTTCCCGCGAGGTGTTTTGGGCTTCGTCGAGGATAATGAAGCTGTCGTCGAGAGTTCGCCCGCGCATATACGCCAGCGGAGCGACCTCGATATTGCCGCGCTCGAGGTACTTCTGATACGTTTCAGCCCCGAGCATATCGAATAGCGCGTCGTACAAGGGGCGCAGATAGGGGTCAACCTTATTCTGAATATCGCCCGGGAGGAAGCCGAGTTTTTCTCCCGCTTCAACAGCGGGGCGCGTGAGAACAATGCGGTTGACTTTCTTAGCGCGGAAAGCCGTAACCGCTGAAGCTACAGCGAGATAGGTCTTGCCGGTTCCGGCGGGACCTATCGCGAGAGTTACGGTATTATCCGCGATAGCCTTGACGTAGTTCTTTTGTCCGAGGGTTTTCGCCTTGACGGGTTTGCCCTTAGCCGTTATGCAGACTATATCGCCCGAGAGGAAGTCCGTGATTTTGTCCGCGCTCCCCTCGGAAGCGAGACGCGCGATGTAAGTCGCGTCACGCGGTGAGATAGTTTCGCCCTGAGCCGCGAGTGACAGCAGCCCCTCGATAGCTTTTTCGGCGAAGAGCGCGTTATCGGAGGTGCCGACAATGTGAAGCCCCGCGTCGCGGTCGGTTATTTTGACTTTCAGCTCTTGTTCGACGGCGCGTAGGTTTTCGTCGAAAGAGCCGAATACGCCGATGAGGTTCTCCATTCGGTCTACGTTGACTGTGCGTTGGGTAAGTTCGTTAGTTTCCATTTTCTGTTCCTATCTGTTGATGTGTCCTTAGAGTTTGCGTCATCATAACCATTCCGTCTTTGCGGGAAGCCTTGTAGCTGACGTCAATTACGGCGACGCCTGCGGGGAGGTTGTCAAGTTCCGCGTCGAAGCGGGCGCGGAGAGCCGCGGCGGCGCGTGCGGCGGTCAGTGTACGTTCCCCGCGCTCATAGAATGAGGCGCGGATTTGTCCGCGTACAAAAGGCAGCTCGAACGAAAACAGCTTCAGCCGTTTCTCGCTTACCAGTATATCACACTTACCGGGGTAATTACCAGTACCAAAATACAAATTTAGCCGAAGATTACCAAATTTTACATAATTCTGCCGCAGTTCCTCACCGGAGTAGACTTTTGCGTAGTATTTGAGGGGCATTGCGATTGTCTTTTCGCGTATGACTTCGGCTTCGGCTTCTCCGAGGGCGTGAACGCCCTTGCCGTAAATCAGCGTCTGACCTCGGACTACGCGGTCTCCGGCGGCTGCCGCGGGCGAACCCTCGAATACGCGAAGCTTCAATATCGTACCGCTTTCGGAAGCCGTGATGTCGCAGGGGCTGTTCTCGTCAATCATTTCGGGCGCGGGAGTATACTCGCGGACTATGACCTCCGCGCGCGAACCGTGCAGGTTAACCGCGAAAAATGATAGCTCCGGGAATTTCGCGAGGATTTGATTCGCGAGAAGCGCGGTGTCAAGCCCGGGGTAGTACGTACCTGCTTCAAAACCCTCGCTTTCGAGCGCGCCGAGAATGTCGCTTGCGGAGATGTTTTCGTTGCCCGAAACGTCAATCTGCCACACAAAGCAGGAAGCGTAATAAAGCGCGGCGGCAAGCATAAGCGGGGCAATCCAGAGCGCGTATCTGCCGCGAAGTTTCCGGAGCCGCGCTCCCGCTCCGAATTCCCCAGTCAGCTCGCAGCTTAGCCCCGCGGTGACGCAGATTTTGCGAAGCGCGCGGAAGCTCCGGACGTTTCGCGCGGTAAGCCGAAGGTCCCCCGTCTCGCTTCGCTTAACGTCAGTGATTAGTATGCCCGGAAATTCGCGCGGTAAAACGCTTAGGATTCGTTCCGCGCCCTTGCCGGAGATTGTGAGTTTAAGATTCGAAGTGTACACTTGTTATCTCTCCCGTCAGACTTAGGCAGTCCGGATTGATTGACGAAATCGAGAGTCCCGAACCCTCGGCGCGTAGGCTGAATTTCCCGCAGCGCACTGTCACGCGGCTTGTTTCGTATTCGGTAACTCCGCCGTGACCCTCAATTTTGAGATACGAGCTACCGACAATGGTAATGAGCGGCTTCCCGAGTATCTCGCCGAGCTGTTCGCTATGCCGTAATGCGTCCATATGTGTTCTCCCTTGCGTTTAGTGGTTAGTGGTCAGTGAGCAGTGGTTAGTGAGCAGTTATTAAATATTAAATATTAAATATTAAATATTAAATATCAGAGACGTTTGGTTTGGACGTTTGGTTACGTTGGACGTTGGGGACGCCCTGCGGGTAACGCCCTGCGGGTAACGCCCTGCGGGGTAACGCCCTGCGGGGGACGCCCTGTGGGGACGCGCCCTGCGGGGGGACGCCCTGCGGGGGAAACCACCCCGGCGCTACGCGCCACCCCTCCCAAGAGGGGAATTTGGTCGCTGCTATTGTTA
>JAISLB010000098.1 GCA_031260685.1 Oscillospiraceae bacterium
GAGTGACGAACTGGATTCTGCGCTACGCGGCTCTCGCGGAGGAAATGTCAATCCGCGAAAAGGATCCGGTACGCGCAAAAGAATTAAGCCGCATTGCCGGAAACTGTAAGCGTGTAAGCTCTGAACCTCCGCGCGATTTCTACGAAGCTATACAGCTCTATCACTTTGCGACGAATTTGATTATTATCGAGACCAACGGTCACAGCGTAACCTACGGACGTTTTGACAAACTTTTCGCGAAGTTCCACGTAGCCGAGGAAAGAGCCTTTGAGCAGGAGCTTATCGAGCTGTTTTTCGTAAAGATGCACCAATTGCGGAAAATCCGCGACAAGAACGCTATATTTTTCTCCTCGGGAACGATTATGGGCGGTACCGCGCTTGACGTCGGAGGAGTAGACGAGAACGGCAGCGACTGCACCAACGATTTGAGCTATATGGTGCTTGACGCGCACGCTCATACGCGGATTCCAAACCCGTGGATGGGAGTACGGCTCCACGAGGGTTCCCCGCGGGAGTTCAAAATCAAAACTTTCAACGTAATACGTATCGGAACCGGTGAACCGAAAATCTTTAACGATGAGCAAATGATACAGTCGCTTCTCAACTACGGACGGACGCTCGAGGACGCTCGGGACTACGTAGGCGTAGGCTGCGTAGAACCCTCCGTGCCGGGCAAAACCTACGGAGTTCACGACAGCGGGAGCGTCAACCTCGCGAAAATTATGCAGCTTGCGATAAACGGCGGCAAGTGTATCGGCTGTTCCGAAAGCTGCAAGCAGTACAGCCGCTGCGTAGGCTTAGGTAAAACGCTCGGCCCCGATAACGGTTCGCTCCGTACGTTTACGAGCTTCGGCGAAGTTATTGACAGCTACGACAAACAGATGAAGTACTGGTGCGATATGCTTGTGCGGCTGATTAACCGCAACGACTTCACTCATCAGCGGCTGAAACCGCTGCCGTATCTTTCGCTTCTGATTGACGGCTGTATAGAGAAAGGTCAGGACGTTTCCTCCGGCGGAGCGGTGTACAACGGTTCGGGACCTCAGGGCGTGGGAATCGCCACCGCCGCTGACAGTTTGAGCGTTGTCAAGCAGCTTGTATTCGACGAGCGCAAAGTCAGCGGCGGGGAGTTTCTCAATGTCCTCGACAAAAACTGGGAGGGAGCGGGCTACCTCTATGGCTTGGTCAATTCGGACTATTGTCATCACTACGGCAATGACGACGATTACGCGGACGACCTCGCAAGGTTCGTTATGGCTACCTACTGTAAGCATATCGAGCATCGTCCGACAGCTCACGGAGGTGAGTTCGCGCCGGGGGTTTTCAGCGTCACGAATAACGTAATGCACGGTTCGGTACTGTCCGCAACCCCCGACGGGCGCATAACCGGTGAGCCTGTCAGCGATTGCATAGGTCCCGCGCATACTCAGCTCGGAAGCCACGACAGGAGCGGTCCGACGGCTATTGCGAACTCCGTCGCTAAGCTCGACCACGCGAGAATCGGCAACGGCATAATCCTCAACTGGAAGTTCGCTCCCGTGACAGTCAGCGGAGTGGACGGACGCGACGGCTTGATTCACCTTATGGACGGCTACTTCGAGCGCGGCGGTATGCAGTCGCAATTCTCCGTGGTAGGGCGCGAGACAATGCTGGCGGCGCAGAAAGACCCCGATAAATACAAAGATTTGGTGGTGCGCATAGCGGGTTACTCGGCATATTTCGTAGAACTCTCAAACGAATTGCAGGCAGACCTCATAGGCAGAACGGAACTCGCGCTGTAACGTTAAGTATACGAATAGACACTAGTGGGGACGGTGAATTCGAGCCGTCCCCGCGTATTTTCGCCGAAATCGTGAAAAAATTGTAAAAGCTCCTTTACAAGGGCGGTTTTATATGGTATAATGCACATAAAAAAACAGAAAAGGAGAAACGAACTATGGCAAACTTACAGATGAAGTTTTACAGCAAAAACTCACCTAAGAAAGGCTACTCTTGGGAGACTGAACCCTCGGCAATCCCCGAGGCGCAAATCTCTGAAACTCTTACAGCTGACGTAGTTGTCATCGGCGGCGGAATCAGCGGACTTGCTGCCGCGGCGCGTGTAACGGGCAAGGGGCTTTCCGCGATTATCATTGACAAGAACAAACGGCTTGTCGCACTCGCGGGGCAGATTGCCGCAGTCAACTCAAAGGCTATGGCGGAAAAAGGCATAGTCATCGACAAGAAGCAGCTAGCGGCGGATTGGCTGAAAGTCAGCGGGAGCCGCGTTGAGGAGTCGCTCCTGTGGATTTTTATCAACCGCAGCGCGGAAGGCTTCGAGTGGCTGCTGGATTTAGCCGAGGGCGAGGTCGAAGCTACAATCTATAACGCGTATAAAGGTCCGTGGTTCGGCGAATACCCGGGAACTCACCATATTTTCAAAAAGCCCGACAGCACTAAGTACACGCAGTTCGGCGGCGGCACTCTCGCCTGTGAAATCCTCGAGAAAGAGTTTCTCAAAAACGGCGGTCAGCTGTTCCGCAGTACCACTGCCGAATACTTAGAGAAAGACGCTTCCGGGCGCGTGACCTCCGTAATCGCCAAAACCGAGGACGGAGCGTACAAACGTTACGCCGGGACTAAGGCGGTAGTTCTCGCGACGGGCGACGCAAGTCACAACCCCGAAATGCTTGAAGCGTTCTGCCCGACGGGACTTCGCGCCAGCAAATCTTTCCCGCGTGCCGGAAATACGGGCGACGGACAAAAAATGGCGTACTGGGCGGGAGCCGCGATTGACAACCCCGAATGGGCGCCTACACTCCACGCTTTGGGTTACAGCGGCTATCAGTTTTTCTTTCTCCACGTAAATCGCGTAGGCAAACGCTTTATGAATGAGGACACGTGGATGCAGGCGAAGTCCATACGCTGCCTAATGCAGCCGGGCGGCGACTTTGCGTTTTCAGTGTTCGACTCGAAGTGGCTCGATGAAGTCGGCGAACGCTGGGACTTGCTCGGCGGTCAGGGTATGGCACCGCTGTCAACCGTAGGCGACAAATTTGACCGCGAACAGCTCAAGAAATCTATCGACGGAACTATCTACGGAAACTCGGTATTCGGAGACGGCGGAGAAAACGACGTATTCGTCAACGGCGGCAATGGTTACGTTGCTGACACGTTAGAGGAACTTGCGGAGAAAATCGAGGTTCCGGCGGACGTTCTCAAAGCTACCGTCGAACGCTACAATCAGGTGGTAGCCTCCGGAGACGATACGGATTTCGGCAAACGCAAGGAGATGCTCACGCCGATAACGCAAGCCCCGTACTATGCGCTGAAATGGGGACCGTCGCTGCTGGACGTATTCGGCGGTGCGCTGATTAACGACGAGCTGAATGTCATCGGCGCGGATTCGGAGACTATTCCCGGTCTGTACGCGATAGGCAACGCCGCCGGAGGAATGTACGCGGTAGACTACCCGCTGCTGCTCAACGGTAACAGCTACGGGCGTGCGCTGGCGTATGCTTGCCAGTTAGGCGACGCGCTGACGAAATAGTATAGCTGTTAAGTTTGACAATTGTTACGGCTGCGAGGTTAGATGACAACGGTAAGCACTGACTATACGAGATTTCAGGTTTCGTATAGTCAGACCAAAACGGTTATAAATGAGGTGTAAGATTATGAAAGGCAAGGTAATACTCCCGGACGGAAAAATCTGCGCGGGTAAAAGTACCTACTCCCGCAGACTTCGCGACGAACTCGGCGGCGTAATGCTTGTCGTGGACGAAGCGATTTTAGCGGTTTTCGGAGCTGAATATGACTTGGAGCGAATCGGTAAAGAATACGGCAAATTGATTGAGTATGTTATGGAGATTGCCGCGGATATGGCGCTCCACGGAACTACGGTCATACTTGAATCAGGTTATTTCAGCAAAGCCGAACGCGATATGTATAAAAAGTTTTTCGCCGATCGCGATGTACCGTATGAGTGGCACTATCTTGATGTAAATGACGAAACTTGGCTTAAAAACATCAAGTCGCGCAACCGCGCTCACGACGAACTCGGAGAATCGCATACGTTTTATATTACCGACGAATTTCTAGCGATGTTTAAGGAAAATTTTGTCGTTCCGGAACGCGAAGAAGTTGACGTTTGGGTTGATAATAATTGGTGATTTTTTGTTCGGCTAAAATAAAGCAGAAAATATCAAGCGGTGCGTTAAGCCCGTCAAAGACTACTAAATCTTTGACGGGCGCGTTTTATTGGCGTGCGGAGGGCTTGACTTTAAGCGCGGGGCTGCGGTAAGCTTAAAGTCGGGTTCAACCCTTGCCGCAAAAAGTCAGCCGACAACGTCAATAAAATAAGGAGAAATGAAATGAACGAAAAAATCGCGACAATAACAGTCGAAAACGGCGGTAAAATCATTTTACCGCAAAAAGCGCTGCTCCGCCTCGGAACTTCCGACGGCGGCAAGATTATTTTGCAAAAATTCGGTAATTACGAACTTTTGCTTTCGCCGGATAATTCAAATACCCCCCTTTGAAAAATGAGCGAAAAATCGAAATCCGCTGTTTTTCGCGATTTTGCCTTTTAGCTGACGGAAAAACAATAAATTTGCGAAGCGCAAAAGCCGAGGAATTATTTGCGTTATTAGCCTGCGAACAGGGTTTACCGATTTCAAAAAGCCGCGCCGCGGAAATGCTTTGGTGCGATATTGACAGTAAACGCGCCGCGAATAATCTTTATCAAATATTGCATAATATCAAAAAAGCCGCGCCGAATGTCAGCGCGGCGATAATTCTGACCCGCGGCGCGATTCAGCTCGATACTTCCCGCGCTATGACCGATACGGAGAAATTTATGGCATTATATAACAGCCCCGAACCGAAAGACTGGGTTGCCGCGATTAACCTTTACCGCGGCATTTTACTTATGGATAATAAATACGATTGGGCAAATGAATACGAAGCGTATTACGACATTTGTTATTATGAAATGCAAAATCGTTTAGAAAAATATTACGCGGAAATCGGCAACATAAATATGTCGCGTTATTACAGAGATAAAGCCTTGGAGTAACGCGTAAAACGCGGAGAATGCCGTTCAGCGCGCTCTCCGCGTTTTAATAAGTAAATATTTAATAAATGTTTTACGAGCCGAGGCGGGGACGCTGCGCACTTGAGAGCGAGTTGCCGCCGCTAAGCTTAAATTGACCAACCAAACCCTCGAGTATCGTCGCTTGAGCCGAGAGTTCCTCGGAGGTTGCTGCGGATTCTTCGGAAGTCGCGCTATTTTGCTGTACCACCTGCGCGATTTGGTCGATACCGGTGTTAATTTGGGTTATCGAGGTACTTTGCTGTTCGCTCGAAACCGCTATTTCGCTGATTATCACGCTGGATTCGTTTATTCCGGCGACAATATCCGAGAGACTTACGGAGGTAGCTTCCGCAATTTTCACGCCGAGCTTTGCCTTTTCCATAGAGTTTTCGATAAGCGTACCGGTGTCCGAAGCAGCCTCCGCGGATTTGGCTGCGAGAGAGCGGACTTCCTCCGCGACTACCGCGAAGCCTTTACCGTGCTGACCGGCGCGGGCGGCTTCTACTGCCGCGTTAAGAGCGAGAATATTCGTTTGGAACGCTATATCATCAATAACCTTTATAACTTTTTGGATATTGGTGCTTGCTTCGTTAATATCGCGGACAGCCTGAATCATCTCGTTCATTTGCTCGCTGCCTTTTTGAGCACTTTGGCGAACCGATTCCGATAGGTTTGCTGCGTTACCGGCTTGAGCCGCGTTGTCTTTGGTTTTCTCCGCAATATCGCCTATTGTTTCCGACAATTGGTGGATTTCGGCGGTTTGTTCCGTAGAACCTTGGGCAAGTGACTGCGATTCCTCCGCGATAGCGCGTGCCTCGGCTGAAACGTGTTCGGCGGTGTTGTTGATTTCGCCGAAGATTTCGTTCAGCTCGACAATCATTTTTTGGATAGAGTTACCGATTAAATCGTCGGGACCCGCGGACTTGACAGTGCCGCTGAGGTCGCCTTTGGCAACGTCCGCAAGGTGTTCGCCGAGGTACTCGAGGCGTTTGACCAGCGCGCCCAAAGCTCGGAGAATACGCGTACTCTCGTCATTGTGAGAGTTGACCATTTTTTCGTGGTTTTCCCAGTCAGATGCCGAGAAAACAACTTTGCCGTCGTTACCGATTATTTCGGCTACACTTGCGGTGTACACAAGCGTCGGGACAATAAGCCGCGTCAGGTACAGCGCGACTCCGATTGCTGCCGCGACAGCTACTATAAGAACGATAATAAGTATGATTTCGACCGAAACGGACAGACTCTCCATAGATTCGTACTGTTCGTCGGTGAGCTTAACCATATCGGTGGCTAAATCGTCTACTACATCTGCGTATTTGGTAATGTGCGGCGCGAAATCGGCGAGCGCGACGGCAATCGCGGATTCGAGCCCCTTACCCGTTCCTACGATTAAGTCGGATTGCAGCTTAGACGCGGCGTCAATAGCGGAAAGAAATTGAGTCCGCGCGTTTGAATAGTCCGTACGTTGATTCTCAATAGCTGCTACTAACGCCTTAGTGTGGTCAGTGGTCGAAAGGTTCTTAATCGTTTCAAGTAAATGAGTACCTTCCTCAACAAAAGAGTTCAACTGATTACGCTGCTCGGAAGCTTTAGCCTCGTCAAATAAGGCGGTGTATAAAGCAACTCCGCGTGTCGCGGCACGTTGTTCGTGGACAGCGCTGAGTAGTTCCGCTCCGTAAACCCCAATGTTAGAGCGGTCGTTGAGGAGCTTCGCGCTTGATGCCAGTGACTTTGAAGCGACAATGCCAACTACGCCGACAATGGCAGCAAGCATCGCGACAATGAGGAAACTGACAAGGAGTTTGGCTTCAATTTTGAGATTTTTCATAGGACACCTCCGCATTGGAAAAATTTGGTTTTATAGGAATCGAACAAAGTCCGCTCCAAATGCCGCTCTTTTCAAGTTCGGCAATTGGATATTTATTCCAGTCCGCTTCATTATAGCACACTTTGTACAGAAATGCAAGCGGTTTTATCATTCTTTCTAAATTTCCTCAATGTCATAACATACTAAATAGGTAATTATGACAGGAATTGCCGGCTTTTTACCTCAATTTTGCGCATAATATAGCGCCTTGATGAAAAACGCACAGTCCGGGGTTACTTGTCCCGGGCTATGCGTTTGCTTATGATTGTAGGTCGGACCCGGGACGGTGTTCGGCTTAGGCTGCGCAGCCTGTCCTTACTTGAAATAACGCGCAAGCAAGCCTTCGAAGCCGCGTCCGTGGCGTGCTTCGTCCTTAGCCATTTCGTGAACGGTGTCGTGGATAGCGTCGTAGTTGAGTTCCTTAGCCTTTTTCGCAAGCTCGAATTTTTCGGCTGTTGCTCCGTTTTCCGCTAACGCTCTATGCTCGAGGTTTTTCTTGGTGTTGGGGAATACGACTTCGCCGAGAAGCTCCGCGAATTTAGACGCGTGGTCGGCTTCCTCTAAGGCGTAACGCTTGAAAGCTTCGGCGATTTCGGGGTAGCCCTCGCGGTCGGCTTGACGGCTCATCGCTAAGTACATACCGACTTCCTTACATTCTCCGTTGAAGTTCTCAACTAAGCCGTTGTAAACCCAATCGTCGATAGTGCCTTTTTCCCCCGCGCCGATTATGTGTTCCGCCGCATACTCGGTTTTGCCGACAGCTACGGCTTCGGAAAATTTCTCGGCTCCCGCACCGCACAACGGACAGAGTTCCGGCGGGGAATTACCCTCGTGAACATATCCGCAGATCTCACAAATGAATTTTTTCATAATATGTCCCTCCATATATATAATAGTAACTAATCCCTAATGAGATTTAGTATTGATATTGTAACACATCTTTCCTCATTTGTCAAGGGCTTAACACAAAGTTTTTTCAATTCCGTTGTTATTACAACGTATTGTGAGCGGTTACTTTGATAGAAGACCCGGAAAAATTGCGTGACTGCGATGAAAAGACAAAATTCCCCCTTGCGTTTGCTGGCGAGGTGTGTTATACTAGTGGCAAATAAATTCATTACGGAGGTATACACAGCTATGGACAAGGTTTACGAATATCTCAAAAAAGCGGGAACGTTTTTCTATGCCACGGCAGAGACCAACGGACAGCCGCGAGTCCGTCCTTTCGGCTTTTTTATGAAGTACGAAGACAAACTCTATTTCGGAATGGGGCAGCAGAAGCCGTCCTTTGCGCAGACCCGCGCTAATCCGAAGTTTGAAATCTGCGCTTATGTAGCGGCGGATATGTCGTGGGTTCGTATTGAGGGTACGGCAGTCTTTGACGACCGCGCCGAAGTTACGGAAGCCGCTTTCGCGGATAGCCCGCAGCTCAAAGGGCTTTACAATGAGCAGACCGGAAACGTCCTCGGTCACTTCTACATCAAGGACGCTACGGCTACATTCTCAAGCTTTGCCGGGGAGCCGGAAGTTGTTAAGTTCTAAATCATTTAAGCAGCTGCTGACGCCCGCCGGGTTGATAATCTTGGCGGGCGTGTTGCTGCGGGTATTATTCCTGACGCGCTTCCCGCCGGGGCTTAATCAGGACGAAGTAAGCTCCGGTTATGAAGCGTGGGCGCTGCTCCGCTACGGAGTTGACCGCAACGGCTTCTCGTTCCCCGTATTGTTTCAGTCGTGGGGTTCCGGTCAGAACACGCTGTACAGTTATATAAGTATACCGTTCATTGCGCTTCTCGGTCTGAACGCGTTTGCAATCAGGCTGCCGATGGCGCTTTGCGGCTGCGCGTCGCTTTTTATCGTATGGCACGGGCTGCGCGGAGCCGAAGCTAATGACTCCGAAGCGCGTGACGAAGGCTTCGGGCTATGTATTTTGGCGGCTATAGCGTTTAATCCGTGGGCGATAACCGCGTCGCGCTGGGGTTTAGAGAGCAATCTGCTGCCGTTTATGCTGCTCTTAGGTTTGTACTTCGCAAAACGCGGCAAGCTATACGTTTGCGCGGTAGTGTTCGGATTAAGCCTTTACAGCTATGGCACGGCACTTTTGGCGGTTCCGCTCTTTCTGTTGGGATATTGCCTTTACACCCGAAGTTTTCCGTGGAAACAGGGGCTTGTATTTGCGGCGATAGCGTTTCCGCTGGTACTTTGTCATATCCGCAATATGCTCGGGCTTGAGACTATGCGGCTGCTGTGCTTCACGCTTCCGCAATTGACGCAGCTGCGTCAGTCAAGCGTGATGAGCATTGATGTAAAGTCAAACGCTTTAGCGATTCTGCGCTTGCTGGCAAATCAGTCGGACGGATTACCGTGGAACAGTATACCATACTTCGGACTGTTTTGGTCAATACCGGGCTTATTACTCGTCTGCAACGGCGTTGCGCAGTCCATACGGCGTAAAGAAAATATCTTGACGCTGATACTTCTCGGCGCGGGGCTCCTGACGGCTTTATTCGTTGACGGAAATATTAACCGCCTGAATATTAACCGCCTTAATATGCTTATGATACCGATAATTCTCCTGCAAGGCTACGGAATTGCGCGTTTGCCGAAGCTGCGCAGTGTGGTTTTGACCCTGCTTCCGGCTGCCTGCCTGATGCTAATATATGTTTACGTCAACGTATCCGCGCCCGCGATTGAGCCGTATTTCCAACGTGATTATGCCAATCAGCAGTATATTTATGATTTATTTGAGAATAAGCTGCCGCCGAAAGAATTTTCGGAATCTGTCGAATATCTCAACCCGAATGGGGAATTCCGCTTTGTGAGGAGTTTCACGGCAAACGGAAAGGAATACAAATATGCGTATTAAAGCAATAATACTCGCGGCGGGTAAAGGTTCGCGGATGCGGGACGGGACGCAGCTTCCGAAAGTCCTGCGCGAAGCAAACGGTAAGCCGATTCTGTCCTATTTGCTGTCCGCGCTGGACTTTATACCGCCGGAGGACACTACGCTCGTAGTCGGCTATATGGCGGAGTCGATATGTTCAGAGTTCCCGGCATATCAAACGGCTTTACAGGAACCGCAGAACGGTTCCGGTCACGCGGTACAGTGCGCGCTTCCGCTTGTTACGGACGCTTCGTCTGTGGTTGTTTGCTACGGCGATATGCCGCTAATCTCCGCGGAAACGTATATGAAAGTGCTGTCAAATCATCAGCGCTCCGGGAATACCGCAACGCTTTTAGCCGCCAGGCTCAAAGAATCCAACGCGTACGGACGCGTGGAGATTGACAAGGACGGACGCTTTACGCGTATTGTCGAAGCTAAGGATGACCCGATTTTCGACGAGCGCGGCAAAGATTTTTACCTTTACAATGCCGGAAGCTACGTGTTTGAAGCCTCCGCGCTTGAGAGTGCCTTGAAAAAGCTCACTAACGACAATAATCAGGGCGAATACTACATCACAGACGTTCCGGCGATTATCGCGGAGGACGGAGGAACGGTCGGCGTAGTGATAATCGACGACGGTACGGAGATTCTCGGCGTTAATACGCCTGACGATTTGCGGCTCGTAGAAAGAATTCTGCTGGAAAGACAAAATGCTGACTAACTTCATAACAGTCGCGGGACAGGTACTGACGCTCTTTATCCTAATGGGCGCAGGCTTTGCGCTGCGGAAGCTCGGACGTTTACCTAACGACGGGCTGAAAGCAATGTCTTTTCTCGTGCTGAATATCGCCGCGCCCTGCATTATCATCAATTCGCTGCAAATTGAACGTTCCGCGGAGACTCTCGGCGAAATGGGCATAACGGCTCTTGTTTCCGTGGTTTACTTCGCGCTTGCTTTCACGGTTACGCTTCCGCTGTACCGCAAGTACGCTCACGACACGCGGATTGTAATGCGCTTCGGGACGCTGTACTCAAACCTTGGTTTTATGGGTTTTCCGCTGATTGCCGCCGCGCTCGGTCAGGATGCGCTGCGTCACGCGGCGATAGTGCTTGTAGTGTTCTCGGTTATACTCTGGACTTTCGGCATCTCAATAATCGGCAGTGAGAGCGGGAAAAGCGCGTTTTCGTGGAGACTTGCGCTTGTCAACCCCGGAACTATCGGTTTTGCGGTCGGCATAGTGCTTTTTGGTTTTGCGATTCGGCTTCCGTGGCCTGTCGGGAACGCCGTTACGCATATTGCGGAGCTTAACACGCCGCTCGCGATGATTGTTATCGGCGGGCAAATGGCTGACGCTGACGTGTTCTCGCTGTTCCGCGATAAATCGCTGTACAAGGTTAGCGTAATGCGGCTGATTGTTCTGCCCGCGCTTCTCGCGTTGCTGCTGTTACCGTTCAAATTGCCGCCGCTTATATTCTCAAGCTGCGTGATACTCTTCGGAACGCCCTGCGCGGGGATTACGTCGATAATGAGCCAACGTTTCAACCGCGATACAACTACGGCGGCGCGGCTGATTACTATGACAACGCTGTTCAGTGTGCTGACGCTGCCGGTTCTCGCGGCTATTGTCAAGCTGCTGTAAATTTGCGGGGTGATACTATGGTAGACGTACAGGCGTTAATCACTATTCTCAATACGGAATATCCCGACGCGCGCTGCGGCTTGGATTATGCCGAACCGTGGCAGTTGCTTGTCGCGACGCGTTTATCGGCTCAATGCACCGATAAGCGCGTCAATCTCGTCACGCGGGAGCTGTTTGAGCTTTATCCGACGCTGCCGATGCTTGCCGCGGCGGCACTTGAGGACGTTGAGAAAATCGTTCATCCCTGCGGACTATACCGTGTAAAGGCTCGCGACTGCATAGGGATTGCCGCAAAGCTCATCTCCGACTTCGGCTGTAAAGTGCCGGACGAAATGAACGCGCTGCTGACGCTCCCGGGAGTTGGACGAAAGACAGCTAACGTCGTACTCGGCGACGTATTCGGTAAACCCGCTATCGTTACCGATACGCATTGCATACGGCTGGCAAAGCGAATAGGACTTACGGAAAAATCCGAGGCTTTTGCGGTAGAACAGGATTTGCTGAAACTGATACCTCCCGCGGAAAGCGCCAATTTTTGCCATAGATTGATTTTTTTAGGCAGAGAAAAGTGCAGGGCAAGACGTCCGAACTGCGAAACTTGCCCGCTTACCAATATTTGTATGAAAAATTTTTGACGAAAACTTAAAAAAACTGCTGTTACCCCCTTGACCTTTACCGCAAAATACTGTAAAATAAGAGTGTCAAGATTTTGTGCGGGAGCGTTAAGCAGTTTTGCTTGACCCGCGCGCTATCTTTGACCTCAGCCGCGTATAAGCGTCAACAAAATCTATTTGCGGACGGTACGGCGCACTTACGTTGCGGTATCGGACGCAAGCGGGATAATAATACATAATCGGGGGTTTCAAAATGGCTTTCACACTGGACAACGGGCCGGAAAACGTAGTCAATATCAAAGTAGTCGGAGTCGGCGGAGCCGGCAACAACGTAGTGGACCATATGATTTTGGGCGGCACCAAAGGCGTCGATTTCATTGCTATCAATACGGACAAGCAGGTCTTGCAGGTTTCTTCCGCGGACCAAAAAATTCAAATCGGCGTTAACCTCACCCACGGACAGGGCGCGGGAGCTGACCCGGATATCGGACGTAAATCCGCCGAGGAGAACCGCAACACTATCGTTAAGGCGTTTGAGAATACCGATATGGTGTTCATAACCGCCGGAATGGGCGGCGGGACAGGCACCGGCGCGGCGCCTATCGTTGCGGATATCGCTAAAGAGCAGGGAATACTCACTGTCGCGGTAGTTACAACCCCGTTCAGCTTTGAGGGTAAGCGCAGACGTACGCAAGCCGACCAAGGGCTTGACGAACTCCTCGGGAAAGTCGATAGCTTGCTCGTTATCCCGAATGACCGCCTGAAATTTACTACTGACACTAAAATTACGATGAAAAACGCTTTCGCGATTGCCGATTCCGTGCTGATTCAGGCTGTTACGAGTATCTACGGCGTTATTACCGAAACGGGGCTTATGAACAGCGATTTTGCGGACGTAACCTCCGTAATGAAAGATTCCGGCTATGCTCATATGGGCGTAGGTTCGGCAACCGGCAAGAACAAGGCTGAGGAAGCCGCGCAGAAAGCCATCTCCAGCCCGCTTATGGAAACATCTATCGTAGGAGCGCACCGCGTACTGCTGTACGTAACGGGTTCGCTCGATATGGGGCTTGACGAGATAGAAGTCGTCGGACAAATGGTTGAGAAAGCCGCCGCTCCGGACGCTAATATTATCTTCGGCTCATCGCTTGACGCCGATTTGGACGACGAAATCCGCGTAACGGTAATCGCGACTGGTTTTGACAGGGTTCCCCGTCCTCCGCAGCCTCATACGGCTCCCGGACCTCTCGGCGGCGGTACAAGCCGTACAGGTTCGAACTCGGGGCTGTACAGCGGCGGCGTACAAGTTTCAGGCGGCAATACCGCTCCCGCGAAACCTCCGCAGGCTGCTCCCGAACCGCTTGATCGCGATGTTGACCCCTTTGACCAGATACTGGAAATTTTTAACCCGAGATAGATTTTAGGAGAACACTATGGAATATCACGTTGCTAAAAACGCCGCGCTTAACTCTATCGCTAAGGCTGCGGAGCTTGCGCACCCGGGAGATATAGTCACAGTTCACGAGGGAATCTACCGCGAGTGGGTTAATCCAAGATACGGCGGCGGCGAAGGTTCGCGGATTACGTATCAGGCTGCCGAGGGCGAGGACGTAACAATATCCGGCGCGGAAGTCGTCACGGAATGGATGCCGCTTGGCGGTCACATTTGGTGGATTATCCTCGACAGCGACGCTTTCGGCGGCTTCAACCCATACCGCGAGATTATTTGGGGCGATTGGTTTTTTGACACGGACAAAGGCTTCCACTTGGGCGAAGTTTACTACGATGATATTGCGCTTCGCGAGGATCCGGCGAGTACCACCGAAAACCTCGGACTTTATCGCTGGCGCACTGAAACCACCGGCAAAAAAACACTTCTCTATGCTAACTTCGGCGATAAAGACCCGAGAGACGGCAAAGCGGAGGTTAACGTACGCAAATATGTGTTCTTTCCGGAGAAAACCGGCTGCGGCTATATCACGGTTCGCGGCTTCAAGCTGACGAAAGCCGCAACGCAGTGGGCTCCGCCGACCGCGCTGCAGGAGGGCTTAATCGGTCCGCATTGGTCTAAGGGCTGGATAATCGAGAATAACGAAATCTCGCACAGCAAATGCGTGGGAGTATCGCTCGGCAAAGACATCTCGACGGGACATAACGAGTGGTCGCGCTTCCAAACTAAGCAGGGGACGCAGCGAGAGCGCGAAGTAATCTTCCGCGCCCTGAAAAACGGCTGGACGCGTGACAATATCGGCTCCCACGTTGTACGCAACAATACAATCCGCGATTGCGAACAGGCGGGGGTTGTCGGACACCTCGGAGCGGCGTTCTCGATAATTGACGGCAACCACATTTATAATATCCACGAGCAGCGTTTGTGGGGAGGCGCGGAGATAGCGGGAATCAAGCTCCACGCTGCTTTGGACACGCTGATTCGCGGCAACACGATTCACAGCGCGTACCGGGGAGTTTGGCTCGATTGGCAAGCTCAGGGAACACGGCTCTCGCGCAATGTGTTCTTTGACAATTCAAGCGAGGACTTTTTTGTGGAAGTCTCTCACGGACCCTATCTTGCGGACCACAATCTGTTCCTGTCGGCGTTTAACTATAAGGAAATGGCACAAGGCGGAGCGCTTGTACATAATTTATTTATCGGTAAAAACGCCAGCACGGTTGATAACTTGCGTTATACGCCGTATCACTTCCCGCACGACACGGCAGTCGCGGGAGTTGCGAACATTGCCGGCGGCGATGTTCGCGTATTCAACAACCTTTTCGTCGGAGACGCTGACGTCGGAAAAGCTCCGTACAAGGCGAATTTCTGGGACGGAGCGCCTGAAATGGACGGTTTACCGGCTATGACGGTTTACACGCAGTATCCAATCGGTACGAGCTGTTATAACGAGTATCCGATTCCCGGTGACCCTCCGCAAATGTTTGAGTTTGGAGTTGAGCAGAAGCTCCCGGTGTATGTAGCCGACAACGCTTACGTTCACGGGGCTGTACCGCTTCTACGCGAAGCGGGCGCGGTAGTAACTCCGGGCGAGGCAGTGACGGTTACGATTGACCGCGAAAAGCGCGAGATAAAGATTGAGTGCAGCGATGTAGACGCGCTCCGGAGCGGTACGCGCTCTATAATTAACACGGAGATTTTGGGCGAAGCGTTCCAAGCGGAGCAGGGTTATACCGATACTTACGATTCTCCGATTGTCCTCAACCGCGACTTTAACGACCTTGAACAATCCGAACACGATATTCATCCCTGCGCGGGACCGTTTGAGCGCGGAGCGTTGGATAAGACATTTATGCTGACGGTAAGTTGGTAAGAAAATTTGAAAACCGGTATTCGTACCGGTTTTTTAATGTAACAGAAATGTAACATTGCGGCTATTGACAAGCGGAAAAAGTGTGGTATAATGTTTTCGTCCGGTAAATTAGACAGGAGATAGTAAAATGAAAACTTTTACCCCGTACGAAAAGCTCTCCAAAAAAGAGAAACGCCGAATTAACAACGAAAAGCGCGGCAACTGGGGGCTGCTGAACCCCGTAACCCGCGTCTCCGAAAATCCCAAAGCCTACAACAGGGCGAAAACTAAACGCCGGAT
>JAISLB010000120.1 GCA_031260685.1 Oscillospiraceae bacterium
AGTGCGCTTCCCACAAAGCATCCAGGTTGGTTTTACTCATCGGTCATCTCCTTGAAGTAGTTTTAAGCATTATAACACAGCGGAGGCAAAATTGCAAGTAATTTTTACTTGCAATTTTGCACATATTATAAAGTACAATTTATATGTAAAATGATAAGGTACCGCGCGTTAGGGGGGATTGCCATTTTTATCGTCAGGAAACCCGAAAGTTCGAATAAAACAATCCGTATGCCAAACGAAATGATAGAGCGCTTAGAGAAAATCGCCGCAGACAACGATATTTCGTTCAACCAACTTGTTATACAATGCTGCGACTATGCGCTCAAGGATGTTGCGGAGAAGTTTGACGAGAGTTGAGATAGCGCGTTTTTGCTTGTTTTGCGGCTTCGGCAAATAGATTGCCGCCATTTTTCGATTGGATTGCGGCTATCGCTTCCTCATAAGCCGCTCTATCGGAAACAGGCAGGAGCTGAACGAAGCCGTACGCCCAGTTCTCGATGTAGGGCAGGTGAGGGGCTTTTGACAAAGCTTCAAGCGCTAAGTCCCGCGCTTTTCCGTAATTACCTCCGGAAAACGCCTCACGCGATTCGAGGTAGAGTTCGTCATAGTCCGGCGCACTGTCCTCAGCCGCTGTAAAGTACGACAGTGCGAACAATACAGTAAGCGCGGCAAGCAATACGGAAACAACCGCAGTCGGACGTACGCGGCGTTTCCGCGCTTTGCTTTCGCTTTCTTGCGCTTTGCTGATACCGGACGTTATGTTTTTATCAGCCGAACCCGCAGTATACGAAGCGCCAAAGCAATTTACGACGCAAAACGCAAGCAGCGCGGCAATGCTCACATAGGTCAGCGTTATATCAAAACAACTGTGCGTCAGTATCATCGCTGCCGCAATTTTCCATTTGCCCCCGGGGGCTTTCCGCAGGAATTGTACCGCAAGCAGAACCGCGCAGAACGCCGCCGGAATTCCGCACTCTACCGCAATCGCAAACGGAGCGGAGTGCATACGGTTCGCAGCGTAAAAAGAACTTTGCAGCGCGTAGACTTCCGTTTTCCACCGTCCCGGACCAATCCCGAAAGGCTGCCGAACACTTATCCGCGCCGCGTCGTAATATTGCATCAAGCGGTCAAGCGCGGTCGAAATCGGTCGTACAAACCAATCAACGATTGACAAGCGATAATTGACTATTACTACGCTCACCGCGAGAACCGCAAGTACAAGCACCGCAAAAAGCGCAAACCGCTTTTTGCGCCAATACAACGTTCCGAGCGTGAATACCGTTATTGACCCTACCGAAAAAGTCAGCAGGAGCGCAGCCGACATCAATACAATGCCGATTGAGCGAATTCCGGACTTCCTGTACCCCGTGATTGTGATAAACAGACAGACCGCCAGTGCCAGTGCGGCCGCGTTAGCATAGCCGAAGGACAAGCGTCCGTCCCTGACTATTCCCTCAACTGTCATAACGCCGAATTTATCAAACGCGTAAAAGGCTATGCCAAACGCGGACAGTAAACTCCCGCAGATGAACAGCAGCGCTGTACTAATCACCGTAAAACGTTCAGCTTTCAACCGTCTGTTGCTCACTATCCGCGGATTCGGCTATTGCTTCCTCCGCAATGTTCTCAAATTCGTCAGTCTCCGCGTCGGCTCTCTCGGCGGCTTCCGCTGCCTCTGCCGCTTCCGCAGCTTTTGCGGCTTCCTCGGCGGCTCGTTCGCGCTGCTGTTCCCAACGTATGAACATTCCCTCCGCTAAGAGCCATTCACGCGAATGTCCGTAGTTTATCTCCACCGTTATTAACTTCCGCAAACTGTCAAAACCCGGATAGGCGTTGAGCTTCAAAACGGGCATTACCGGCAGCAGCTCCGGATGAACCGTATGACGGCGCTCGATATAGTCAAGAATATTCTGCTCTGTGAGTGAATACGCCGTTAACTCGTATTTGCCGACTGACTTGAAGCCGCCCAGCAATTCGTCCAGCGCGGAGAAAAACTGCGTCTGATTGTTCATAGGGATTATCTCCGAGGTTTCCTCCTCGCTTCGTTTGTAATTGATGTATAATGTAATCTCGTAGTAGCTAAGTATCAGACGGGTATCGGGACGTATATAGTCCACCGCGTATACTCCGAGCGGACTTTCGCGGACGATGCTGTTGACCGCTCGTGATACGTCGTCCTCCACAACCCCGGAGTAGTTGTTAGTTCGTATAACCCCAATCTCGCTGTGTTCCGAGACAAAGAGTTCGAGCGCGCCCCTCATTCCGGTATAGTTGTGAACCTCCCGGATTCCTGATTCCGGCAGCAGTTCTACATAACCAGCAGCGTAAGGTTCCTCGACGTAATACACAGTATCAAACACTCCGGAACAAGCGCCTAACAATAAACAACACAGGGCAACGAGGACGGAAGAACTAACTTCCGCCCTGTGGGAGTGTTTTTTGTCCCGGTTGTGATTGTCCATATAAATCTATCCCGTAATAGCCGTAACAGTCATAATGTCGGCAGTATATCACGATTTCCCCTTTTTGTCAAGCGTATAATATAGCCGTTCGGCTGTGAATTTGCCGTTTCGGGCTGATTTTACAAGCGTTCGCGGCTCGTGAAATCAGTGCTTGTCGATGCCACCAAACCTCGCAGCCGTAACAATTGTCAAACGCAACAGCTATATTAGCGCGGAACAGCGCGGAGAAGTTTCGTAAGATTTGTAATTTTTCTCAAAATACCTCTTGCAAAATGAGCAAAATTGTGTTAGAATAGTGATAATCAAAAAAACAAAATGGAAACAGGAGGAACTCTTATGGCAAAAGTCACTACCACGCTTAACATCGGTGACCTCGAACTGGAAAGAGGCGGAATCAAGCTCGATGCGCTCAAAGGCGAAGTCGCAGTAGTTACGGGCGGCGCGAGTAACATCGGGCTGGGTTATGCGCGTTCAATCGCTGCCGCGGGCGGCAGTGTCGTCATCGCTGACCTCAATGCCGAAGCGGGCGTCGAAGTCCAAAGGGTCATCAACGAAGAGAACGGACGCGACTGCGCGTTATTCGTCAAGACGAATATCACTTCGGAAGCTGACGTCAAGAACCTCGCCAAGGAAGCGTTCGCCAAGTTCGGTAAAGTCGATATCCTCATCAATAACGCGATGAATATGCGGCTGAACGGTAAAATCCTCGAATCCCCGATAAGCGACCTTGACCAGTCCTACGAAATCTCCGGACGCGGCGTAATGCTAGCGATTAAAGAGTTCGTACCGGCAATGATTGAGCGCAAACACGGCATTGTTACATACTCCGCTACCCAATTCCACTATGCGCCGCCTATGGTCGGCGGGAGCATCTACTGCGCGGGTAAAGCCGCCGCGACCAGCGTTATATTCTCTCTTGCTAACGAAGTCAAAGGCACCGGCGTTTACGTATTCTGCCTATGTCCGGCGGGCGTAATGCGCTTTGACGTCTCGAAAATGCCTCCTCCTCCTCCGCCCCCCGAGCCGAAGCCGGGCGATCCCCCCGCTCCGCCCCCATTCGATTTCAGCGCAATGGCGTCAATGTTCAAAACCCCCGAGCAGAACGGCGCGGCGTTGATTTACGCTTTGCAGCACGCTGAAAAGCTTCACGGTTCGGGTATTATCCATAACGACGTATTCGCGGCAATGGGCAATCCGTTTGACCCTCCGCGCCCCGAGGGCGCTCCCGCATTCCCGGTCGGCGAACCTCCCCGCAGATTGAGCGACCAAGACCTCACAATGGTATTCTGCTACGTAGGAGCAGAGTTGTAACAGATAACAGATAGCAGTTAACAGATAACAGATATCGTCTGCGGACGGGATAAGGGACGGGAGTTTACGTAACCCCCGTCCCTCGTCTCGCGCCGTGCGCGATATCTGCTATCTGCTATCTGCTATCTGAATCAGTGCACGTCCGGGCGTTTTCCTCTGTAGAATAGGGCGACTGTTCCGGGACCTGTGTGGACGCCAATCAGCGAACCGATATAGCTCGTTATGACCTCTTTAATAGTCGGAAAACGCTCACGAATCGCGGCTGCAAGCTCGTTTGCTTTATCCTGAGCGTGGGCGTGACTTATGAACACCGTTTGACCGTCGGGTTCGACAATTTGCTCCGCCATCCGGTCAATGAGAAGCTTCACGCCATTTTTGAAGCCGCGGGTTTTGTCAATATTGACAAGCTTACCCTCGTGAGAAACCGTAATAATCGGCTTAAAGCTAAGAAGCGAACCCACAAACGCCACGGAAGCGGAAACTCTCCCGCCGCGCTGTAAATAATGCAGGTCATCGGCTATAACGTCGTGTACGATGTTAAGTTTTTCGCTCTCGGCAAAGTCGCGGACTTCCTCAATCGTCTTGCCCTTGGCGCGTTCCTGAGCCGCGAGGAATATTATCAGTCCCTCTCCGGAGGACGCGCATAAAGTGTCAACAGTAAAAATCTTGCGTTCCGGATATTTCGGACGAAGTTCATCGGCTGCTTGCGCTCCGGCGTTGTAAGTCGCGCTCAAACCGGAAGAGAATCCGAGGTAAAGTACGTCGCGTCCGGCTTTGAGTTCCGGCTCCATATGAGCTATAAAGTCAAACGCTACAGCCGCGCTGGTGTGAGCTTCCGTCTTTCCGTCGCCTATCATACCATAGAACTCCGGAAAAGTGAGTACACGCTCGTCGATGTTGCTTTCGTATTCCTTCCCGCCGATTACTACACCCATAGGCACGGGAATAATATCAAGCTGGCGGGCAAGCGTCAACGGTAAATCACAGGCGGCGTCAGTGATAATTGCGAATTGCATTCTGTATCCCCCAAACGAAACAATGAATAGTGTATAATAAAACTATACACGCGAACCATAATCAAAGACGATTATTCCTGAATAGTATAGCACCATTTTCCAAATTTGTCAAGCGTGATAATTTGCAATCGCCGCACAAGCCCTAACACGGAGCTTTGGACGTTAAACGCCTCCAAAGCTCCGTGTTGTGAGCTATGCAGTTGTCACTTACTGTATCACTATACCCGCACTTGCGTAGCCTACTACAATGTTAAAGAGCGAGAGACCCTCCGAACTCACCGTGAACACTACCAACGCCCGCGTACCGGCAGATACCGGAATCGACAAGCCCGTGTCCGCAGCGGAAGCTATTGCGCCAATCGTAATAATCCCGCTCAAATCCGGAGTTAGCGGTACGTTAACCGCCTCGGTGAAAATGTTGTCCGGCGCGGGCGAGAGATACAGCGCCGCGTTAACAGTAACGGCGGAGCCGATTAGCGATACGGCGGCGGTAACAGAGAAGAAAGCCGAAAACCCTGTGACCGTACCGTCTCTCGGTATTGAAAACGCGAAGTTGGTCGCTGTACCAACAGGGTTCGTCAAATCAATTTCGCCGCCGCTGACCGCAATTCCCGGCGCGGAACTTCCGAACCCGATAAAAGCGGGAATCCCGGCGGTTCCGTCAATAAGACTCGCGAGAGTAACCGGAAGTCCCGAAGCTAAGGGAATGATTGCTCCCGGTCCCGGTTCGCCTTGTTCGCCCGCAGGTCCCGCGGGTCCCTCTACTCCTTGCTGCCCGGCAGATCCCGCGGGTCCTACATCTCCGGTTTCTCCTTGCGGTCCCTCCGGTCCCGTAGGTCCTTCCGGACCGATTGGTCCCACAGGTCCCGTAGCTCCGACTGCTCCGGCAGGTCCCGCAGGTCCCGGGTCGCCCTGAGGTCCCGGAGTATCACTGCGCCCGGCAGGACCGGCAGGCCCCGCGGGTCCCGTAAGTCCGATTGGTCCCGTAGCTCCCGCGGCTCCCGTTGCTCCCGGTGCTCCCGTTGCTCCCGTTGCGCCTACGGCTCCCGTTGCTCCTACCGCTCCCCTCGGTCCAATCGGTCCTCTCGCTCCGGTATCTCCGGTAGCTCCCGCGGCTCCCATTGCCCCCGCCGCACCAGTTGCTCCGGTAGCTCCGATTCTACCCGGAATTCCCGGAGCTCCCGGAGGTCCTTCGGGTCCTTCCGGTCCTCGCGGTCCCGCGGGTCCTCTCGGTCCCGGACAACCTCTCGGTCCGGGAATTCCGCACAACTGCGGTATCTGAAAATTCTCATATGACATATGCTGTCCTCCAATAACTGAAATCAATTTCCAGTTACATATTATGCCGCGTCAAAGATTCACGTTACACAACGGTTTAGTGTTTGAGCTCAAAGCACAAAAAAAAGCGGCGGGTCGTACAAACCCGCCGCTATGCTTTTGTTGTCAGCTATTCGTCAGCGAAACCGTCGTCGATAACCTTTTGCAGTGCCTCGGCAGCAGCATCCTCATCACTGCCGTTCGCGATAATCTTTACCGTCTGACCTTTCGCGACACCAAGAGACAAAACCCCGAGCAGACTTTTGGCATTTATACGCCGCGTGTCAACCTCAAGCGATATACTGCACTTAAATTCGTTTGCCTTTTGGATTAAAACTGTTGCCGGTCTCGCGTGCAGTCCGACTTCATTACGTACCGTTGCTTCTACAACTCGCATTGAAAGCGCCTCCCATTCAATAAGTTCTTATAACAGTATAACACATTTTTTCTCCGCCGTCAAGACGTGAATATTCAAAGTTTGTAAACATATAATGAACAGATAAATATAACAATTGTCAAAGACAAAATATCATATACGCGTACGCGCGGAAATGGGGTTTTATGGGAATAAACGGCTTAGAGTGCCGCATCGCCGATTTACGCTGTAAGGAAGTTATCAATATTTGCGACGGCTTACGTCTGGGTTTTGTGGACGATGTACTGCTAAATGTTTTGGACGGACGAATTCTCGCGCTCATAGTTCCGGGACCCGCAAAGTTCTTCGGGCTGTTCGGTCACGAGGACGACTACATAGTGCCTTGGGAACGTATAGCGCGGATAGGCGACGACATAATCCTCATTGACGTAAAAGAACACCGCCGGGAACGCCGCTCAAAGCGTAAATTCTGGTAATCTCCGGCTCAACAAACGCAATACGGACGGGTTATTAAAACCCGCCCGCGCTTTGCCGCTCACTGAACAAAATTACGCGCCTTTTACCAATGCCACCAACATTTGGCAGCTTTCCGTACCTTCGTTTACTACGGACTTTTTAGTTCCCGCGCCGCAGTGGAAGCTGTCGCCCTTGTGCAGTATGACTTTTTGCTGTGCGCCCTCGTCGTTTTCGGCTACCAGCGTCATTTCGCCCTCTACTATGTAGTAGACGCTTTCAAGCGCGTTCGAACCGAATTCACAGCCTCCGCCCGGCAGGAAGTGGCTCAATCCGACGGTCATTACGCCGCCGTTTACGTCTACGGGGTCGTGAAGCCGAGTTGTACGCACGTCGAAATGTTTCGGCGCGGTATAGGTGTAGGCTTCTTCCTTCTTGGTAATCTTGTAGGACATTGTGGTTTCCTCCATAAAATAAATATCAAATGTCAAATATCAAATATCAGTTTCGGACGAACGAACCCCCGTCTCTGATATCTGATATTTGTTATCTGTCATTTGTCAAAGTGTATGTGCGAATTGATATGCTCCTCGCAGAAGCAGTGGAAGCCCTCGCAGCGTGAGCAATAACGGAACTCAAGCTCGGGGTGCGAAGCCGCGGACTTCCCGCAAACGGCGCACTTTCTGTCCGCAAAATCAAACTTAGCGGAGGGTTTTGCCGCGTTATTGTATTTAGCTCTCCGGACGACGTTCCGCGGGAGCTTTCCGCGTATCGTTTGGTACAAATCGTCCCAACAGAACAGCAGGAAGTTCGCTATGCCAATGAGCGGCAGCAGATTCATCGGGAACGGCGAAGTTATCACCACATAGCCGTAGTACAGTACGTCAACCAGCGCAAGCCACTTGACTTTTATCGGCAATATGAAAAACAGTCGTACTTGCAGCTCCGGGAACATCACGGCGAAAGTGAAAAACAGCGACAGATTAAGATACTGCGCGTTGAGAAGCAAAAACGGTACGCCCGCAAGCCACAATACGAAGCCGAAGACTACATTCAGCAGTATTCCCGCGAGGTAGTAGATAGTAAATCTCCCGGTTCCCCATTCGCGCTCGAGGGTTTGCGCGAGGAAATAGTAGAAGTAGAGCGAAATCGCGAGCAGCAGTACGTTGTTAGAATTAGGCAAAATAATCCAAGTTACTAAACGCCAGATTTGCCCCTGTAAAATGAGGTCCGGCGAGAACAACATTCCAAGAAAGAACGCGCCGCTCCGGTCCATTTGCATAAGCAGATACGACAGGAGATTCAGACCGGCGATATACAACATAAGACGCGGCAGCCCGAACCTCGGATGTCGTGCGCAAAACCTGTCAACTATACGGACTAAAGCTGTCAATCGTTGTTCCTCCTATACTCTTTATGTATTATACCATATTTACGCTCTCATTGCAAGCGTTATTTTACATTTATTGCATACGTTTATTTCCATATCGGGCGGGATATACTAATATTTGTAAATCAACTTGAGGTATTGTCTATGCTTAAAAAAACAATTTTCACTGTACTGGGCTTATTGGCGGTAGTAATCGGAACCGTTGGGATAGTTGTTCCGCTCTTGCCGACCGTACCGCTGTATGTGCTTGCGCTGTACTTATTGCCGAAAGGCTCCGGACGTTTCGCCGAATGGTTTGCGGGAAACGAATTCTGCCGGAAGCGCCTTGAACGCTATACACGTAAGCGCGAAGCTCAAAACACGGCAAAGGACGGTAGTTGAACCGCCCCTTGCCGCAAAATTTATAGGAGAAAACGTTATGCAACCAAGCGTTAGGCTTTCTTTTTGGTGAGGACAACAACCGCTCCGCCCGCTACGAGTAAGAGACCCGCAAAGATGAGGACGTTAGCAGTATCGCCTGTTTTCGGGGAAGTCGCCGCCGGAGCGGTAACTGCGGGAGCTGCCGCTGCGCCGGTATCTGCCGGAGCCGCTGCCGCGCCTGTGTCTGCCGGAGCCGCCGCCGGAG
>JAISLB010000154.1 GCA_031260685.1 Oscillospiraceae bacterium
CAATTCCGTCAATCTGTGGTATTTTGCGGAAGCCGTAAACGAACGTTCTGACCCTATGACGGCGTACATAGATTTATCACGCGGTGAGGTCGTAAACATCAGCGAGGAACTAACTTCGCCGGATATTACGGAGGTCGCAGCCGACAGCTTTTACGCTAATGTGCGATTATCAGACAACAATGAAATCCTGCTCAATAAGCTCGATTGGGTTTACGCGCCTACTCCCGAGCTTCAGGAACGCTACGGACTTAGCCCCGGGGACGTCGAGAGCGACGGCTACGCGCTATGCAGCGAGGACGATACTTGGATTGCTTACTCGGTAAACGCAGATACTTGGTACGAGGTATACGCAAACGATGAATGGGAGCGCGAACAAAGCCGCAAACTGTTCGAAGATAATTTCAGCGAGGAAAAAGCATACTACATAACGACAATCAGCGGCTACCGCAATATCCTGATGATTCTGCAGCACGAACCGGCGGTCGGCTGAACAAGCCAATCAAACGGCATAAATACAGAGGCGCGGACGCTTTGAAACGTCCCGCCTCCGTATTTGTTATCAGTTATTCGCGTATGGTTCTATTGTATCAGCGCTTCCATAAAGCCGCCCAGTGAGGGGGACTGAATATCACCGGCAATAAGTTTGGAGCCGCAGACGATAATGTCGGCAACGATACCCTCCTCACCGGTGGGGTAATTCAGCACGCGATACGTATAGCGGGTAGCGCGTTTACCGGCGAAGTCCGCAAGGTTAAAGCCCTGCGCGGTTTGAAGCTTTGCGTATTCCTCGTAGGCTCCCGAGAATTCGCCCGGAATAGTCACTTCGAGCATATCAAGCGGGATTTCCTCCACTTGCCAGCCCAGCGATTGCAGATACTCAATCCTATCGCTGTTATTCGCCAGCTTTTCGGCGGAAACTACGGAGCCGGGAGCCGCGGACGGTTTAGCGGGACTTTGGGTATAGGGAGTTTCGGCGGACAGCTGCGGGGCTTTGAGCTGTCCCGCGATGATTATTACGGCGCAGATAACTATCGCAAGCCCCAGAAGCGCGGCGACAGCTTTCTTTTTGTCAAGTTTTGCGG
The DNA here is from genome assembly GCA_031260685.1 of Oscillospiraceae bacterium. Lineage (GTDB taxonomy): Bacteria > Bacillota > Clostridia > Oscillospirales > Oscillospiraceae > JAISJH01. The sequence goes on from JAISLB010000154.1 coordinate 1,083, forward strand.
TGAATATTAGCATTGTTCTTCCCTCCAAAAGTAACGATTTGTACATTGTATTGAGGAAGCCGCGGGAATATGCGCCGAATGATTTACCCGGCGAAAGCATTTGCTTTTTTTGCGCCGGGATGAGGGACGAGGGAAGCCGGTTTGCAACAATACAAAAAAGCAAATGCTTTTGCCTTGATAAGACGTGTAACTCTTCTTGACATTTGACGAAGTTTGTGTTATAGTATAGGGGATAGATTAGGAGGATTAGACAAATGGCAGAAAAAGAACTTAATAAACAGCCTGATTTACAGGCTTTGAGGCATACAGCCTCCCACATTATGGCGCAAGCTATCAAGCATCTGTATCCCAATACTAAGTTTGCTATCGGTCCCGCTATCGACGACGGTTTCTACTACGATATCGACACCGATGTAACTATAAGCCCGGACGACCTCGGAGCCATAGAATCCGAGATGAAAGCTATCATCAAGGCTAATTACCCGCTCGAGAGGTTTGTATTGTCACGTGCTGACGCACTCGAAAAGATGAAAGACGAACCGTACAAAGTAGAACTGATTAACGCTTTACCGGAGGACGCGGAGATATCTTTCTATTCGCAGGGGGACTTCACGGATTTGTGCGCGGGTCCTCACGTTTCACACACCGGACGGCTCAAAGCCAACGCAGTAAAGCTGCAAAACGTTACAGGCGCGTACTGGCGCGGGGACAGCAAAAACAAAATGCTCCAGCGCATCTACGGTACTGCTTTCGCGAATAAAGAGGACCTCGCGGAATACCTCACTAAGATTGAGGAAGCGAAAAAACGCGACCACCGCAAACTCGGGCGCGAACTCGGACTGTTTATAATGAGGGACGAGGGACCCGGCTTCCCGTTTTTCCTGCCTAACGGTATGATACTCAAAAATCAACTGCTGAACTACTGGCGCGAAATCCACTACGCCGCGGGTTACAAGGAAATCAGTACGCCGATTATGCTCACGAAAAGCTTGTGGGAACGTTCGGGACACGCCGAAAAATACGCCGACAATATGTACACGACAGTTATCGACGAGGAAGATTTCTGTATCAAACCTATGAACTGTCCGGGCGGTATGCTTGTTTACCAAAGCGAACCTCACAGCTACCGCGAACTTCCGCTTAGAGTTGCGGAGCTTGGAATCGTCCACCGCCACGAGCTTTCCGGGACGCTCCACGGCTTAATGCGCGTCCGGGTCTTTACGCAGGACGATGCTCACATCTTTATGACGGAGGAGCAGGTAATAAGCGAAATCCGCGGAGTTATCGACCTCATAGACGGCGTATACTCAAAATTCGGCTTTAAGTATCACATCGAGCTGTCGACAATGCCGGAAAACCACATCGGCGACCTTGAGCTTTGGGAAACCGCTACTGAAAAGCTGAAAACAGCCTTAACGGAAGCCGGCAAAGACTTCGTAATAAACGAGGGCGACGGAGCGTTCTACGGACCCAAGATAGATTTCCACCTTGAGGACAGCTTAGGGCGCACTTGGCAATGCGGAACCATTCAGCTCGATTACCAAATGCCGCAAAGGTTCGAGCTTGAGTACACCGGTCCCGACGGCGAGAAGCACCGCCCCGTTATGATTCACCGCGTTGCGTTAGGCTCCGTCGAGCGTTTTATAGGGATACTGATAGAGCATTACGCGGGAGCGTTCCCGCTGTGGCTTGCTCCGCTTCAGGTTAAGGTACTGCCGATAACCGACAGGGTTTCGGATTACGCGGACGTTGTCTGCGAACAGCTGCGCGCAGCCGGAATACGCGCCGATGCAGATCACCGCAGCGAAAAAGTAGGCTACAAACTGCGTGAAGCCAAAATGCAGAAGATACCGTTAACTCTCGTAGTAGGCGACAAGGAAGCCGAAGCCGGAACAGTCAGCGTAAACTCCTACAAAGACGGCGACTTAGGAGTGCAGCCGCTCCCGCAGTTAAGAGAAAAGCTGACGGAGGAAATATCTCAGCGCGGCGAACACTATGACACAGGAAAAAATTAAGTTTTACCTAGACACCTCCGCTATCAGCTTCCTCAGACAGGAGCAATCACCGGATAAGACGGCTGACACTCTTGAGTTCTGGGAGCTGCTGAAAGCAAGTCCCAACGCCGAGGTGGTTATTTCGGAAATTGCTATGCGTGAAATAAACGGATGCGGCGAATCAAAACTCGCTTTTTTGCAAAGAAAGCTTGTCGAACTAAAATATGTGCAGCTGAAAGAAACCGACGAACACCGTACATTAGCTGAAATATACCGAAACAGCAATATACTGACCGAAAAGAGTCGAAATGACCTTCTGCATATAGCAACCGCGGTAGTAGAACGCTGCAACTATATTGTCAGCTGGAACTTCAAGCATTTTCTCAATCCGCGAACTATTGAGGCTGTGAACGCCGTGAACAGGCAATATAATTTGTCTGAAATTTCTCTTGTGGCACCGACAATGCTGTTAGGAGGTTTTTAATATGGAAACCCGTAAAAAGTATCCGAATTTAACGAATGACGATATTCACGAAATGCGTCTTGAGGACGACAGAATATTCGCGAATATGACTTGGGAAGAGCGCAGTAAATATACACACGCTATAGCACAGCCGCTGATTGAGGAAATCGCGCGGCTTCGTAAAATCTATCTTGCTAATCAGCAAGCGCAGACCGCTGAACTTGTTAATAACTAATCTAAATATATAAGGACGGACAACGACTATGCAAATCCGCAATATCGCGCTTCTCGGCCACGGCGGAACCGGAAAAACGAGCTTGGTCGAAAGCATCCTGCACCTCACCAGCCAAACTGACCGGCTCGGACGCGTAGCCGACGGCACCACTGTGTCGGACTATGACCCGGAAGAGGTCAAACGCAAAATCTCTATTTCAGCGTCCCTAACGAACACTGTTCACAAGGGAACCAAGGTCAATATTATTGACACTCCGGGCTACTTTGACTTTTCCGGCGAAGTTCTGCAAGCACTCAGCGTAGCTGACGCGGGAGTAATCGTCGCGGGGGCTAAAGGCGGAGTTTCCGTAGGTACGGAGAAAGCCTGGGACTATCTCGCGGGCAAGCCGAAAATTATCTACATCTCAAAGGTAGACGAGGAGAATTCCAGCTTTGCTAATTCGTACAGCGCGCTTCGTGAGAAGTTCGGACACTCGGTCTGCCCGGTGGTAATCCCGTTCTATGACGGTGAGAAAGTTGCGGGAGTTATCGACGTTTCAACCAAAAAAGGCTATACCGTTAAGGACGGCAAACCTAATCAGGTAGATATTCCCGAATCCTCGCTTGCGGAAGTCGAAGAGATGTACAAATTCCTCGCGGAGGGAGTAGCCGAAAGCTCTGAGGAGCTTATGGACAAATACTTCGGAGGTGAACCGTTCACCGATGAGGAGCTTATCAACGGAATGAAAACCGGCGTACTCGCGGGCGACCTGGTTCCGGTAGTTTGCGGCTCCGCGTATGCCGGGCTCGGAACGCTTCGGCTGCTAGACCACGTAGTGAATCTGTTCCCCGCTCCGGAGGCAAACGCTGACGAACCGGCTTCGCTCTTTGTGTTCAAGACTATAAGCGACCAATACGGCAAATTCTCCTTGTTTAAGGTTATGTCGGGAACGGTCAACGCGGATGCTAGTTTTGTCAACGTCCGGACGGGCAACAGCGAGAAATTCGGTCATATCTATACCTTGCAGGGCAAGAAAAACACCGAAGTACGCTCAATAGAACCCGGCGACATAGGCGCGGTGAGCAAACTTTCGGACGCTAAAACGGGCGACACACTGCGCGACAGTAAGAGCAAAGCGGACTACGCGGCGCTTTCGTTCCCGAAGCCCGTGTACTCTATGGCTATCTCGCCCAAGACTAAGGGGCAGGAAGACAAAATCGCGGGCGGCTTGACGCGGCTTTCGGAGGAAGATTACACCTTTACAGTTGAGAACAATGCCGAAACCCACCAAATGGTCGTTTCCGGCACGGGCGACATACATCTCGACGTATTATGCGCAAAGCTCAAGTCGAAATTCGGCGTTGAGGTCGAGCTTGCACCGGCAAAAGTTCCGTACCGCGAGAAAATCCGCAAAAAGGTCAAGGTGCAGGGACGTCACAAGAAACAGTCCGGAGGTCACGGACAGTTCGGAGACGTATGGATAGAGTTCGAACCGGGCGACAGCGAGGAGCTGATTTTCGAAGAGAAAATCTTCGGAGGTTCGGTACCCAAAAACTTCCACCCGGCGGTTGAAAAAGGTCTGCGCGATTCCTGCGTTAAGGGCGTGCTTGCAGGCTTCCCGGTGGTTTACCTCAAGGCGACTCTTGTGGACGGGAGCTATCACGATGTTGACAGCTCGGAAATGGCGTTTAAGCTTGCAGCTAACCAAGCGTTCAAAGCGGGGCTGCCGATTGCCTCCCCGGTACTCCTCGAACCTGTCGGAACTCTTAAGGTTCAGATTCCGGATAACTATATGGGCGACATTATCGGCGACCTCAACAAAAGGCGCGGACGTGTTCTCGGTATGAACCCAACGGAAGCCGGAAAGCAGGAAATTGAGGCGGAAGTCCCCCTCGCGGAGATGTCAAGCTACGCAATCGACTTAAAGAGTATGACGCAAGGGCGCGGAGCTTTCGACTTAGAATTTGCCCGTTACGAAGAAGCCCCCGCAAACGTTCAGAACAAAGTTATAGAAGAAAATAAAGCCGCGGTAGCGGAATAGTTCGCAGTGTGCAGGGGCGAGGCTAGCCTCGCCCGGATTGCCCGGGGGTTTAGACGAGAATTGCGCCCTGCGGGGGAAACCACCCCCCGCCTGCGGGCGTACCCCTCCCAAGAGGGGAATGGGGGGGGTGGACGAGGGATGCGACGTAGGTTTGGACGTTTTACTACGAGGTAATACGCTGTAAGTTGCGTAATCCATCAAAACCCCGCCCGGAGCGGGTGAATTCCCCTCTTGGGAGGGGTGGCGCGGCGAAGCCGTGACGGGGTGGTTTCCCCCGCAGGACGCAACCCACGTCCAAACCCACGCCACTAACCACTGACCACTAACCACTAACCACTATCAACCGGAGGTTGGATAATGACGCCACATAACAGCGCGAAGCTCGGCGAAATTGCTAAGACGGTGCTAATGCCCGGCGACCCGCTTCGCTCAAAGTATATCGCGGAGAACTTTTTTTCGGACGCTAAACTCGTGAACAACATTCGCGGCGTCCAGGGCTATACCGGAACATACAAAGGAACCGCAGTCAGCGTTATGTCCAGCGGAATCGGTATGCCCTCTATGGGTATTTACTCTTATGAGCTGTATAAATTCTACGAGGTAGAGAATATAATACGTATCGGTACCGCGGGAGCGTTAATAGCCGACCTTCCGCTCGGATACGTGATTCTCGGTCTTGCGGCTTATACCGATAGTAACTACTCCAAGAGCCAGTTCGGGCTTCACCCGTCTGCCGCTGCCAGCTACTCGCTGCTGAGAGAAACTGACGAACGCGCAAAGGCTCTCGCAATCAACGTCCGTATAGGGAACCTATTCACTACAGACGTATACTACGACGATTCAGACGCGGCAATGACTTTCGCAAGGCTCGGTGCGATTGCGGTTGAAATGGAAGCGTACTCGCTCTATCTGAACGCGCTGCAAGCCCGCAGAAACGCTCTCGCTGTCTGTACAGTCAGCAACTCTTTGCTTACAGGCGAGGAAATGGACCCGAAACTTCGCGAAAACTCGCTGAACGATATGATTACCCTCGCACTGGAAACGGCGGTGATATTATGACACAGAAACGTTCGCAGGAAATCAAGGCTCTCGCAAAGTCCTTAGGAATGGATCTTTGCGGCATTGCCCCGGCTGCTCGTCTTAACGGCGCGCCGGAGGGTACTCGTCCCGGAGATATTCTCCCCGGCTGTAAATCGGTTATAGTCGTCGGAGTACGCTTGCTCGACGGCATTGTGCAGGTCAATTTCCGCGCCAAAGAGAACGGACGAACTGACCTCAAAGGCTTATACGGAACCTACGGTTATTCGATGCTGCCGAACTTTGAGCTTACGTACGCCTGTTACGCGATAGCGCAGCATATTGAACGCGGTTACGGCACTGCCGCCGCGCCTATGAGTACGGGACCAATGACAAACGGTATGCAGCTTAGCATCAGGCACTGCGCGGTTGCCGCGGGACTCGGCGAATTCGGCTGGATGAGCATTGTCCTAAGCCCGGAGTTCGGACCGCGTAACCGCTTCGGCGTAATTCTCACCACCGAGGAGCTGGCTCCGGACCCGCTGTACAACGGAAAAGCGCTCTGCCAACCTGACAAGTGCGGTATCTGCTCGAAAAACTGTCCCGCGGAGGCTATCTCAAGCTACGGAGATGAGGAACATACAAAGTCAGTAACCTTTGAGGATAAAACCTACCGCTATGCCAGTGTGACAATCCCGCGCTGTCACTCCGCGCTTATGCAGCTTCGAAAGGAATACGGAGGACGCGAGGATTTGGTTCCGAAAGACCCAACTTCCGGGCAAGTTGCGGAAGCGCAGATAAAGGCTCAGCGGCCCGACTGGGGATTGCAGCACACAGGTTCGCACTATTGCGGTTTATGTCTGTCATATTGTCCCGCGGGTAACTGGGCGGGACATATGAAACAGTTTACGAATATACCGTAAGGGTTCGGACGCGGTACGCGTCCAAACCCTCCGCTTGGTATAGCCGAACGGCTATTTAGATGTAGGCTAAAAAATGGCTCGAGTCAACTACTTCCGCCATTTGCGACAGGATACGCTGCATAGCGTCATCGTCGTAAAGAATGACATTCGCGTTTTCGGTGGCTATCCCCTCAACATCTTTGCGCGGCAAAGATACGCTGAAAGAAGTTTCTTTCGCATCGGAGCTTGCGAGAATGTTACCGCCGTGAAGTCGCGCGATATGGAGCGCGGCCGCGAGACCTAAGCCGACAGTACCGCGGGTTGTGTCGTTGCGGCTGTACTTCGCAAACATAGATTCCATATTATTATCAAAGCCGGAGCCGTTATCCTTGATAATTATGCGGAAGCCCGCGTCATTAGTCGCAAGGATAATGCGGATAACGCCGTCAGTGTTGGGAACAAGATGAAGCGCGCTGTTGGAAATGAGATTCATCAGCATACTTTCGAGCTTGCGAGGTTCGGCAGCGGTGACAGGGCTTTCGCCGCCAAGCTTGTTCTCATAGATTAGGCGGTATTTACCGTCGAGCAGTATACTGGTGGTATTAGTCAGATTGCCGCACAGCTCGTCGAGGTCTACGGAGTACAACTTAGGTTCGCTGTCTTCATCGGCGAAAGCTTCATCTAGGTTAGCGGTCATCCGCAGGAGCTTCATCTGGCTTCTCAGCAGCATTGCGAAGTAGCTATCCATTTGTTCGGCGGAGCTGTTTTCGTCAAGCTTTCTGTGAAGAACAGCAAGTGAGCCAAGAGTCGTGTTGAGTTCCTCCCGCAGTTTGTAGGACATACCGAGCAGCAGATTATCGAGCGAACTGTCCGGGGATTTGTTCGCAAGAAGATACAGCGTACTGCCGCCGGACAGCTGACTTGTGAGACGGTACATAACACCGTCAATTTCGGATCTGTCGCCGATTAGCGGCACCACGACGGGATTGCCGCTTCCGCGGAATAGTTCCAGCGCACGATCATTCGAGTCAACGACGAAACCGTCTTTGACTGTGACCGCCGGAATATTGAACATTTCTAACATTTTTTTGTCGCCTTCCATTGCACATCACCTTAAGTTCGAGTTTAGTTTATTCTTACAGAATAACTATAACACATTCAGTATGGCATTTCAAGCCCTGAATTATGTAATATTTTCAATTTCGGCAATTTTTTGCGCCGAACAGCCGCGGAATTTTTCGGAATTTACCAGCAATTTCCATTTTTTACTTGACTTTTCTATTTTTTTACAATACATCATTGGAGGAACCCAAATGAAACGCACATTATCACGCACATTCGCACTTCTTCTCGCAATCGCGATGACTCTCACCGTCGCGGCTTGTAAACCGGGTGAGGTCACTAATAACCCGGGAACTACCGGAACTCCCGGCGGTCCGCCCACAGTAGACCCTAACGCTACGGGATTTGTCTATGTCCCGGATTATCTCACGCTCCCCAAAGAAGTCACGGAGATGGCTAACACAGCCTTTATTGACGGTAAGATATACTTTTCCGCTAATATCGTAGTCGGAACCTACGAAGTAGATTACGGAGCCGCGGGCGGCGGAGGTTTCGGAATATACGGTTACGGCTTCGGAGGCTTTGGGGCTCCCGCGGCTCCCGTTCCGGAACCCGAAGGTGCTACGGTTGACCCCGCCGACGACCCGGCTATTGAGAGCGAGGAAGCCGAGCCTTCGTCAACGCTTCAAACCGTTGACCTCTACGAGCAGCGTATATTCTCTATCAACGTTGACGGCACGGGACTTACGGAAACTGCCTACCGTCCCCCCGAGATTCCCGAGACCGCGCCTGCGGGTTCGTCCTACTATCTGAACTCGCTGAAATTCCTCGAGGGCGGGCAAGTGCTTATCTCGGAAGCGGGCTACTTCGGCTATATGGACGAGGAAACCCAGCAGTACGTTGATAACACCGTTCAGAAGCTACGCAAAGTTGACCTCGCGACCGGAAACGTAGTCGCGGAGTATGACACCGCGGCTATGCTTGCCGGCAATCCTTACGGAGGTTTCGGAGGAGCGATGTCCGTTGATACGAGCGGTAACATCTACATCTCGAGCTATGACGGCAGCATCTCTCTGTACGCGGCTGATGGAGTTTTCAAGGGAAAGGCTACGATTCAGGGCGGCGGCTACATACAGTCGATGATAACTATGCCGGACGGAACTATCGCGGCAACCGTCTATGGCAATACCGGTGAGATTGGTATTTACCCGATTGACTTCGCCGGTCAGAAAGTCGGCGCGTCAATCGGCAGTTTGCCGAATACTATCGGTAACTACGGAGGTCTCGGCAGCGGCAAAGACGAGCTGCTGTTCTATGACCAGATTGCGCTCTACAGCATTGTTCTCGGCAAAACCGATAAAACGGAGCTTGTCAACTGGATTGACAGCGACGCAGACGGCGACAACCTCACGTTCCTCGGAATTATGGACAACGAGGACGTACTCTGCTTCACGCAGAACTACAACTTCGGCTTAATAGGCGGCGGCGGAATGATGGCGCAGCCGGACAACGGTCCGACCTTTGAGGTTATCCGCTTAGTCAAAACCCCCGCGAGTCAGGTTGCCGTTAAGACGAGCATATCTCTTGCCTTTAACAACGTCGATTACACCTTGCGGGGCGCGATAATCGACTTCAATAAGAAAAATCCGAACTACCGCATAAAGATTATCGACTACAGCCAGTACAATACCGCGACTGATTACACGGCGGGATTGATGAAGCTCAACACCGAGATAATCACCGGAAAAGTGCCGGATATGATTTACAGCGCATCGGGTGAACTTCCTATTGAGAATTACGCGGTAAAGGGTTTGCTCGAGGACCTTTACGGCTATCTTGATAACGACACGTCTCTCGGCGGAAGAGCCGCGCTTGTACCGTTTATTACTAAGGCACTGGAACTCGACGGTAAACTGTACCGCATAGCTCCGGGCTTCTCGCTGCAAACCTTAACGGTGGACGGCTCAAAGTTCGGAGAGGGCGACGGCTGGGATATGGCGGATTTTGACGCGGCGCGCGCCAAAATGCCTCCCGAAGCGAGAGTTTTCCCCTACTACTTTGCGCGTAACGACGTTCTCGATATGATTCTATCGTACAATATCCAGTCGTACATCGACCCGGCAACCGGAAAATGCTCGTTTGACACTCCCGAGTTCGGAGCGCTTCTCGACTACGTGAAAACCTTGCAGGAAACTTTCGAGTGGTCACAGAATATGCCTTACGTAGATGAAAACCAAGACATCTTAAACGGCAAGCAACTCGCGCAAATGACGTATATCAGCCAGTTCGACCAGTTCCTGAACGCCTTTGCGCTATTCAACGGAACTCCGGCGTTTAAGGGTTATCCCTCAGCCGATAAGAACGGCAACGCTTTCCAGACGAACTACACGCTGTCGATTTCAGCTAAGTCGCCCAATAAAGACGGAGCTTGGGAATTCATCAGCTCGATACTATCTGCTGATTTCCAGACAAACGGTCAGATGTGGACTTTCCCGACCAACCAAAAAGCTTTTGACTCGCTAGCTAAAACGGCTATGACCGAAACTACGCTCACAAGCCAAGGCTACGGCTGGTACGACGGAGACGGAGACGGAGAAATTGACGAGATTCAGCCTAAGGGAACAATCTACATCAATGACGGCACTATGCAGGGCAAACAAATCCCTTACTACGCAATGACGCAAGCTCAATACGACAGGATTCTGACGTTCCTGAACGGGATTACCAAGGTCTACAGCCGCGACCAAAAGCTGCTCGACCTAATCCGCGAGGATACGGGACCTTTCTTTGCCGGTCAGAAATCAGCTGCGGAAGTAACCGCGATTATCCAGAACCGCGCAAGCATCTACATCGCTGAACAGCGGTAGAAAACGCCGAATATAGCCGGACGGCTATAAAGCCGCAGGTTCGGAAGCTTTTAAGCCGCCGAACCTGCGCTTTTTGCCGTTGATATTGCCGGTTGAAATTTGCCGCGTAATGTGTTATTATATGTTAAGCACTGTGAAAAACGGTGCAAACAGCGTAGCTTGATGATAAGCGGTTTACTTCTTGCCCTCTCTGAAAGGAGGGTGATGCGAATGGATAATATAACGTTGTCGGGGATTCTTGAGGTCATAGACGTGTTCATTAGCCTTGTCGGTCTGGCGGTAGCAATAATAGCCGTGATAAAAGACAGCAAGAAAAAGAAGTAGCCGTCTCCTCTTAACTGAAACGGCTGCCTCTTTATCCCAGCAAATAATCCGAGGGTAAGGAGCGTAAACCGCTTATCGGCTACGCTTTACGTTGTCATTATAACACACACTTCGCGACTTGTCAAGTGCCAAAATAGAAAAAGAAGTAGCCGCCCCCAGTTCACAGCGACGACTGCCTCTTTACCACAGCAAATAATCCGAGGGTAAGGAGCGTAAACCGCTTATCGGTTACGCTTCACGTCGTTATTATAACACACACGCTGCACGTTGTCAAGTACATTTTTTCGCGGCAGCGGTAATTGCCGCGCCCTTTTGCTCCTTGACACGGGCTTCAAAATGGAGTATACTAAGGGAAAAGAAAAATGGTAAAGGATAAACCAAATGTTTACAAAACTTGCGGCTATTGCCGATAAATACGCTTCGCTCACGGCTAAGACCGAGGATCCCGAGGTTTACGGAGACCGCGAAGCCTTTGCGCGTATCTCTAAGGAACTCAAAGATATTGAGCCGATTGTAGAAGCCTACAATCGCTACCTCAAGGCTAAGAGCGACGCAGCTGATTCCGAAGCGCTGCTTTCGGACGCGGATTTCGCGGATATGGCTCGCGAGGAACTGGAAGCCGCGAATCTCCGGGCGGAGACGCTTGCGAATGAGCTCAAACGCTTGCTGCTTCCGCGCGACCCTAATGACGAGCGCAACGTAATCGTCGAGATACGCGCGGGCGTAGGAGGCGAGGAAGCCGCTCTCTTCGCTCATTCGCTCTATCGTATGTACACAATGTACGCCGAAGCGCGCAAGTGGAAAACCGAGCTGTCAAACTTAAACGAAACTGAACTCGGCGGAATCAAAGAAGTTTCGTTCGTTATTGAGGGCGACGGAGCCTACTCAAAACTGAAATTTGAGAGCGGTGTTCATAGGGTTCAGCGCGTCCCGGACACGGAGACCAGCGGGCGGATTCATACGTCTACGGCGACTGTCGCGGTACTCCCGGAGGCTGACGAAGTAGAATTCGAGATAAACAGCGGCGACCTCAAGATTGATACGTTCAGAGCTTCGGGCGCGGGAGGACAGCACGTCAACCGCACCGAGAGCGCGATTCGCATAACGCATTTGCCTACGGGCGTCGTAGTCGAATGTCAGGATGAACGCAGTCAGTACAAAAATAAAGACCGCGCTATGAAAACGCTTCGCTCAAAACTTCTCGAAGCCGAACGCGAAAAGCAAAACGCGCAGACAGCAAGCGAACGCAAGCTTCAAGTCGGGACGGGGATGCGCAACGAACGAATCCGCACCTATAACTACCCGCAGGGACGCGTTACCGACCACCGCATTAACCTCACGCTTTACAAGATTGAAGCGGTACTTGACGGCGATTTGTCCGAACTAATCGAGGGCTTGCGTACAGCCGCCGAAGCTGAACGCCTAGCGGTGTCAGAAGATGTCTAAGAGTTTGTTTGTTACGCTCTCGCAAGCGGTTAAGCTGCTTCAAGAGGGAGAGCTTGTGCTTATTCCCACGGAAACGGTTTACGGAGTCGCGGCTCTCGCCTCTAACGAACACGCAATCGCTAAGCTGTACAGCTCGAAAGCGCGTCCCGGGCTGAAGCCTATCTCGTGGCTTGTCCCAAGCTCTTACAATATTGTGCGCTTTTGTCCGGGCGCGCCGGAGATAGTGCTTGCGGCAGCTGAAAAACTGCATATTACGGTCATTGTGAACGTTAACGGAAACGACGGCGAAGTCACACGGACGCAGGGTTTCAGAATTCCCGACCACCCCGTCGCGCTGGAACTTTTACGCGCGGTCAACAAGCCGATTGCGGTATCAAGCGCGAATATCGCGGGGTTTGAACCCGCTAAGACCGCCGCGGACGCGCTTATGGCTTTCGGAGGTGAGATACCGGTACTCGACGGCGGGACTTCGCACATCGGTCTATCGTCCACCGTGGTGGATTTTACCTCCGGCACACCGGTTGTTTTACGTGAGGGACGCGTTACGCTCGACGAGATTCTTGCGCTATACCCCGATGAAAATCCGCAGCCCGAAACCGGAGAAGCCGAGGAAATCTCCGCGGAATCCAAGGAATCCGAAACAGCCGAAACGCCGGATTCGGAGCTTACGGACATTGCGGAGGACAGCGACCCCGAATCAGAACCCGAGGACGAAATTACCCACTGGCTCAACCTCGCTATCGCCGCGGCTAAACGTGACGAACGCGTTAGACTTAGAGACAAACTGCAATCCTCCGGACTGCTAAGCCCGGTGATTGCCCAAATATTTGAAGGAGAATAGATTATGATTCCTGAAAACCTGTCAAGCTACAAGGCTTTGCTCGGAGCCGGTACGGAGCTTCGAATCCAGTACAATTCCGCAAGCGGCGTGGGAATAATCGCGGGGAACATCGCAAGCAACTCCTCGGGTTCCAGCGGCGGCGTATCGGCGCGGACAACCCGCGGAGGTTACTACGGCTTTGCGAGTTCCGCCGAAACTGACGAAGCCGCGGTCAAATCAGTTCTTGCAAGCGCGGAGCGTAACGCGGATTTCCTATTCGGAAAACTCGGAACCAAGAAACCGCAGCGGAAACCGCTTCCGCAAACTCGTCTCGACACCAAGAGCGTCCGCAACTCCCCCGAACAGAAGCGGCTCCTGGACTTTACCCGCGAGATTGACGCGTACATCGCGGAGAAGTACAAAAATCTCACCTCGCGCTATATCGGTCTTAGCGTAAACGCTATGGACAAATACCTCATAACAGGCGACGGCGGAGAAACCAAAAGCTACCTGCCGCGCGCACATATGTATGTCAACCTCTCAACGGCAACGTCAGAGGGCGAAGCCATAGACTACACAGAGGTTTTCGGAGGTGCGGGAAGCTTCGAGGCTAATTTCACAACGCCCGACAAACTCTACGAACGTATAGAGAAAATCTACGAAATCCTAATGGCTAAGCGCGACGGTATCTACGCCGACGCCGGAGTTAAGGACGTCATAATCTCAAAAGAACTCGGCGGTATGCTTGCTCACGAAGCCGTAGGTCACACCACCGAAGCCGACCTCGTACTCGGCGGGAGCGTCGCGGGACCGAACCTCAACAAAAAAGTCGCGTCGGAACTAATCACAATGGTTGATTTCGCTAACAGCTATAACGGTACCGAACTCGAGCAGCCGATTTACGTCGACGACGAGGGGACAGCCGCGAAAGACGCGCACCTCATTACAAACGGCGTACTCACAGGCTATATGAACAACCGCGAACTCGCGGAACACTTCGGTCACGAGCCTACCGGCAATGCCCGCGCTTACACTTTTTCCGACGAACCGCTTATTCGTATGCGCAATACCGCGATTCTCCCCGGTACGGACAAACTCGCGGATATGATTGCTTCTATCGACGACGGCTACTACCTGACGCAAACAGGCAACGGTCAGGCGGACCTAACCAGCGAATTTATGTTCAGCGTAAATATGGGCTACGAAATCAAAAACGGCAAGCTCGGACGCGCAATCCGCGATACTACAATCAGCGGAGTTGCGTTCGATCTGCTCAAAACGGTAACAATGCTCGGCGACGAACTCTACTGGACGAGTTCGGGAATGTGCGGCAAAAAGCAGCCTATGCCCGTGAGTATGGGCGGTCCGGACCTGAAATGCCGCGTCAACATAGGAGGGAGATAGACAATGAATAGTGAACAGTTAATAGTGAATAATAAGACGGAGTTGCTCGGGATTGCGGACAGTACGCTTGCGAAAGTCGCTGCGGAGGGAGCAATCGGCGC
>JAISLB010000008.1 GCA_031260685.1 Oscillospiraceae bacterium
CCGGACTTCACAAGCCGATGTGGCGGAATAGGCAGACGCCCGGGACTTAAAATCCCGTGAGGTTCACTCCTCGTACCGGTTCGACCCCGGTCATCGGCACCAAGTTTACAGATAGCAGATAGCAGATAGCAGATACGTGGGGTTTATTACGTTTTCACGCAAGCTTAAACTTGCCGCCATTACCCGCTTGGGAGACTGCAAAACACTGTCAGGCGGTGTGATAAGTCACTTGGCGGGCTAATATGAAACTGAAAATTTATCATAAGGAGCAAATGCCCAATGAAAAACTACTTCGGAGCGCCAATCAAGAAACTCGGGTTCGGCTTTATGCGCCTGCCCACCTTGCCCGGTAAGCCGGACACGGAAATCGACCTCGAAAAGGTCAACGAAATGGTAGACCTCTATATGTCTAAGGGGTTCAGCTATTTCGACACAGCCTACGTATATCACGGAGGTAAGAGCGAAGTCGCAATCCGCGAGTGTGTAGTCAAACGCTATCCCCGCGACAAATTTCAGGTTACGACAAAGCTCCCGCTCTGGGGTCCGACCACCGTCGAACGTATGAAAGAAATCACCGCCGAGCAGCTCGAGCGGACCGGTCTTGAATTCTTCGATTTGTACTTCCTGCACGGTCTCGGACCTGACTCCTTAGCTCAAATCGACGGCGGAGCTTGGGACTATCTCAAATCGCTCAAAGCTAACGGCACCGCGAAGAACATCGGCTTCTCGTATCACGGCAACGCCGCCGGGCTCAAAACTTTGCTCGACGCCCACGGAGAGGACGTAGACATCGTTCAGCTCCAGCTCAATTACCTCGATTGGGATTCCGAGGACGTACAGTCAAAACTGTGCTACGAAGAAGTCTCCAAGCGCGGAATCGGCGTCGTAGTTATGGAACCGCTGAAAGGCGGCACTCTCGTGAACTTTGCTGATTCCGTCAAAAAAGTTCTCACCGACGCTAATCCTAACGCCTCCGTAGCTAGCTGGGCGCTGCGCTTCCCGATTGACCTCGACGGCACAGTTACCGTTCTCTCCGGTATGAACACTATCGACAACGTAAAGGACAATATCAATACCGCCGAGAATTATCCCGCAAAGCTCACGGAAGCCGACCACAAGGTTATTCAGACGGTTCTCGAGGAGCTGAAAAAGGTTCCGACGATTCCGTGTACGCGCTGCAACTACTGCGCGCCGAACTGTCCGCAGAATATCAATATCCCCGGAATCCTCGGCGTTGTCAACGACTACGCTAAGTTCCAGAACCTCGCGGGGGCAAAGATGAACTACGGCAGGATGACGGGACCTAACCCCTTCGGACCTCCGGGCGTGGTACCCGCGAAAGCAAGCGACTGCGTAAATTGCGGCACCTGCGTAGAGCACTGTCCGCAGCATATCAAAATCCCCGACGAACTCAAAAAAGCGGTAGAACTGCTCGAAAAATAAACATAGCGGTCAGTATGTAGTGGTCAGTACATAGTGGTCAGTGGTCAGTGCGTAGTGGTCATTAGGGCGAACGATTGTTCGCCCTAATGTTTTTTGCGCAGGGTTTTTGCATAACGTATTGTGCAAACCGTCAGTTTTGCCTCGTCAAGGGCGTGGGTTTGTAGTCATAATATAGAATTCTGCAATTTTTCATTTTACCTCTTGCAATTTGCGGAACCTTGTGTTATACTTAATCTCGAACAAAGAAGTTCGGTATTTCGTTTTCGAAAACCGATACTTCTTATTTTTTTATTTTAGGAGGAACAACGCTATGCTTAACACCGGAGACACCGCCTTTATGATTATCTGTACCGCGATGGTATTCATAATGACGCCCGGGCTTGCTTTTTTCTACGGCGGCTTGGGACGGCGCAAAAACGTCGTCAACAATATGATGGCGTCCGTATTTATTATGGGATTGGGAATTTTCCTCTGGGTACTTATCGGTTGGTCGCTCTCATTCGGCGGCAATACCGGCGGGATTATCGGCTCTCTCGATAATATCGGGCTGAAAGGTATCACGATGGACGACATCTTCGGCGGCGAAGAAGGAACCCTCCCGACCTACGTTTTCCTCGCGTTCCAAATGATGTTCGCGATTATCACTCCGGCGATTATCACAGGTTCTGTAGCGGGACGAATGAGATTCAAGGCGCTGTTCATCTTTATCGCTTTCTGGTCTGTTGTAGTTTACTATCCTCTGGCGCATATGGTTTGGGGAGACGGCGGACTGCTCGGCAGCGGCTGGCTCAATTCCGTTGACTTCGCGGGCGGCAACGTAGTTCACATCAGCTCCGGTGTTACCGGTCTCGTACTCTGCATATTGCTCAAACGCAGGCTCAACTACGAAACCCATGAGTACCGTATCCACAATATCCCCTTCGTTGTTCTCGGTATGGGGCTGCTATGGTTCGGCTGGTTCGGATTTAACGCGGGAAGCTCGGGAGCTATGGACGGTCTCGCGGCTCACGCATTCCTCACGACTGCCGTTTCCTCCGCGACCGCTATGCTCTCGTGGATGTGCCTGGACATTATCAAATCCGGCAAACCGACCTTAATCGGCGCTTGTACCGGTGCGGTAGTCGGCTTAGTCGGAATAACCCCCGGCGCGGGATTCGTGCCTATCTGGTCCGCGTTCATAATCGGCGCGCTGGTCAGCCCGATTTGTATGTTCGGCGTTCAGCTCATTAAGAAAAAGCTCAAACTCGACGACGCGCTTGACGCTTTCGGCTGCCACGGTATCGGCGGAATCTTCGGCGGAATTATGACCGGTATCTTCGCGGACGTAAGTATCAACTCAGGGGCAACCCCGGGACTTATCTTCGGCGAAACCCGTCAGTTCTTCGCGCAGATTCTCGCGATTATCATTACCATCGCGGTTACGGTGGTCGGAGCGCTCATCTGCGCCGGTATCACGCGTATCTTTACCCCGCTGCGCGTCGAAAAACGCGACGAGCAAGTAGGTCTCGACTTAACTCAACACGGCGAAACGGCGTACCCGTCGTTCACCGGCTTAGACTAAACGGAGGTAGAAAATGATTAAAATTGAAGCGATAGTCCGCGAAGACAAACTCGAGGACATCAAGGAAGCTCTCGGAGCGATACAGGTCAACGGTATCACAGTCTCGCAAGTTATGGGCTGCGGAGCGCAGAAAGGCTACACGGAGCTTGTACGCGGTCAGGAAGTGCAGATAACGCTTCTCCCCAAGATTAAGTTCGAGATTGTAGTCTCCTCCGAAGAATGGGAGCAGAAAACTATCAAGGCAATCCAGCAGGCTGCTTTCACAGGAAACCCCGGCGACGGCAAAATATTCAGCTACGACCTAAGAAGCGTACTAAGAATCAGAACCCAAGAAAAAGACTACGACGCTTTGAACTAGTGAACAACTAATAGTGAATAGTGAATAGTGTGAATGAATAGGGCTGCGGTATTTCAGTTGAAGTACCGCAGTCCTAGCAAAATTTATTATTCACTATTCACTATTCGTTATTCATTGCAACCGCTCCGGGTGCCATTGTACTGCGTTTAGGCGTAGCTGCGGAGCGGCTAAGCCCTCGATTGTTCCGTCCGGAGCAGTTGCCGTAATTATCGCTCCCGGGAAAGGTTTCGCGGCAGCCTGATGATGCGAGGAATTCACCTCGGCAATTGCGGGGTATTCGGCTTTCCGCTCAAAGAGGGGCGCAACTCCGCGCAAAAGCGTTACGCTATGCCGGGAGTCTTTGCCGTCCGCGGCTTCGTGAGTTACCGCGGTATCGAGATGCTGAATCAGCGAACCTCCGAGCGCAACGTTGATAAGCTGCAAACCTCTGCAAATGCCCTCAACGGGGACTTTCAGCGCGAGAGCTTCACGAAGGAGCCGGATTTGCGCCCGGTCGAGAGCGTCGTCCACTCTCCGGCAAGCTGTATCAGCTTCGCCGTAAAGCTCCGGGTTAACGTCGCCGCCCCCGGGGAACAGTACGAAATCCGCGGCGCGAAGCTGCTTCCCGTCCGGCGTAAGCGTCCACAAAGCGTCAAAACCCATAGCATTGAGCCAAGCTTCGTAATATCCAAACGGCGCGTCAGCCGCAATAACAACATAAGCCATAGAACCCCCGTAACTGACCACTGACCACTAACCACTAACCACTAACCACTGCTAACTGACCACTGCAAACTAACCCAAAATTGTCTGCTCGACGAGGTTCGTACTGTTGTACAAGGCGCGGAGCTTCGGCTTTTCGATTTTTCCTGTGGCATTGCGCGGGACTTCGGAGAAAAGGAACTTATGCGGACGTTTATAGCGCGGCAGCCCTAAGCAGAATTCCTCAATTTCCCCGTCCGCAACGGTCTGTCCGGGTTTAAGCTCGATTATCGCGGCTGCTATCTCGCCTAAGCGCGGGTCCGCGATACCGATAACCGCAACGTCCTTGATTTTGTCATTTGCGCGCAGAAAGTCCTCAATCTGCACGGGATAGAGGTTTTCGCCGCCTGTGATAATAACGTCTTTCTTACGGTCAACGAGCCATATGAAGCCGTCATCGTCGATTTCAGCCATATCGCCTGTCCGAAGCCAGCCGTCTCCCGGGAGTACAGCGTCCGAAGCTTCCGAATCGCGGTAGTAGCAGCGCATAACTCCGTCGCCTTTGACTTGAAGTTCGCCGACCTGACCGCTCGGAAGCGTGTTACCGGCTTCGTCGGTGATTTTCGTTTCCCAGCCAAAGCCCGGACGTCCTATCGCGCCGACTTTATGTATGTTGCCAAGCCCGAGATGTACGCAGCCGGGACCGATAGACTCCGACAACCCGTAGTTAGTGTCATAGTCGTGGTGCGGAAAAACAGTCAGCCAGCGCTTGACGAGGCTGCGCGGAACCGGCTGCGCTCCGATATGCATAAGCCTCCAGCGTTCGAGCGAAAGCTTCGTTATGTCCACGGCTCCGCTGTCGATAGCGTCAAGAATATCCTGCGCCCAGGGGACGAGCAGCCACACGATGGAAGCGCGCTCACTTGAAGCAGCTTCGAGAATCCACTCGGGTTTAGTACCGCGCAGTATGACCGCTTTGGAAGCCGAGAGCAAGCTGCCGAACCAGTGCATTTTCGCCCCGGTGTGATAAAGCGGCGGAATACACAGGAAAACGTCGTCACGAGTTTGCCTGTGATGCGCTTGTTCGACCACCGCCGAAAAGTACAGCGCTCTATGCAGGTGAAGTATCGCCTTAGGAAAACCCGTAGTCCCCGAGGAGAAGTATATGGCTGCTTCGTCATCGCTCGTAAGCTCCGCGCGTTCTAATATGTCTGATTGCAGCGCGACAGCCGCGTAGTAGTCTTCCGCAAATTCCGGAGCGTCCTCATCGCCCACGAAAAAAGCATTGCGCGGGAGCTTATCGGCAATCGGAACGAGCCTCTGCGTAAAGTGCGGACCGAAAAGCAAGCCGCTTACGTCCGCAAGCTCTAAGCAATACGCGATTTCATCGGTGGAGTTACGGAAATTGATTGGAACCGCTACGCAGCCCGCTTTGAGAACCCCGAAATAAATCGGAAGCCACTCAAGGCAGTTCATAAGGAGAATAGCGACTTTATCGCCCTTCCGGTAATCGTTTGAGCGTAAAAGGTTCGCAACCTGATTCGCGCGGGCGTTAAAATCGAACCAGTTAAGCTCCTTGCGGTAAGCCGGGTGAAAGCTGTCCGGCTCGACCAGTTCGAACTCGCGCCAGTTGGGCGCTTCTTTTTCGCGAAGCTCCGGATTGAGTTCAACAAGCGCGGTATCGTCGGGAAAAAGCGCGGCGTTGCGGATAAGAATATCAGTGATAAGCATAGTCAAAAAACCTCATTCAATATTTTACTGCGTTAAAGTATAACAGAACAAAGCCGCTTTGTCAAGTGGTCAGTTCGTAGTGGTCAGTTCGTAGTGGTCAGTGGCTAGTGGTCAGTGGTCAGTAGTTAGTGGACACTGCTAACTGACCACTGACCACTGACCACTGACCACTGCAAACTAGCCACTGACCACTGCTACGCAGCGTCAATCATCTCGAGGTAGGTGTCGGGAGTATTCACTCCCACGGCTGCTTTTACGGCTTTACCGTCTATAAAGAGTATCACAGTCGGAATAGACATTATGCCGAAGCGTTCAGCTAGCGCTTCTTCCGCGTCTACGTCAACCTTGGCAAGCGTGAAACGGTCAGAATTCTCGCCGTAGATAGTGTCGAGCAGCGGCGAGAGCAATTTGCAGGGACCGCACCATTCAGCCCAGAAGTCCACAAGGTACTTTCCCCGGGAAATAGCGGCGTCAAAAGTCTCCGCGGTAAGATTTAGATGTTCCATTTGCGTTTCTCCCTTTCGTTTATTCGTAATGATTCCACATACTGATGATTTTTACTATACCGTCATAAACTGCGCCGGTTTCATTCGTCAAACTGTCGCTATTAGGTAAAATTTCATAAACAAACCTGTGTTTCTTGTTTATTCTCCTTGAAATGGCTCCGTCCATATTTCCGAGCAGATATTCAAATTCAGGCGGATATTCTAAGGGGTTGCGTTTAACAATTTCAAGGAGGTTGTTTACAGTCTTACGATGCAATGAGCGTTTTACAATTTTCCAATCGTGTTTAGCTTGTGACGTATAAATAAGTTTATACATCACTCTAAATCCTCAAAACACTCGGACAACGGCGTATTCAATCCCTCAACTATTTTTTCTGCCATCCCCGGCACGGCATTGAGATAATCAGTATCATTCTCAAACATACCGAGTTTATTCATCTGAAACGCTAAAAACGTGCGGACCTGATTTACCAATTCCATAGGAACGGTATCAATTTGCTTCTTTAGGTATTCACGAGAGTCAGCATTATTCATTGTCGTCTCCCCCCTTGTAAACTTAATGAGTTTAGTGTATAATACCTATTATAACACATTGCGAGGAGTTTTACAATGGAAACTAAATCTTTCATCGAAACATTCATCGAAGAGGACCTTGCTCCGGGCGGACGCTTTGAGGGTAGGACTATTCACACGCGCTTTCCGCCGGAGCCTAACGGTTATCTGCATATCGGTCATTGCTACGCTATGAATATAAATTTCGG
>JAISLB010000030.1 GCA_031260685.1 Oscillospiraceae bacterium
TGATAATCGAAAACGCCGAACGCTTCGGCTTGAGCCAGCTGCACCAACTGCGCGGACGCGTAGGGCGCGGGAGCCGTAAGTCCTACTGCGTACTGATAATGGGCGGCGGGGACGAAGCCACTGCGGAACGTCTGCGCGTATTCGCTGATACTAATGACGGCTTTACAATAGCCGAAGCCGACTTGAAGCTGCGCGGTCCCGGCGAATTTTTCCGCTCTGAAGGGATTCAGCACGGTCGGCTTCCGTTCAAACTTGCGGATATAGATAACGACATCGACCTCCTGAAAGCCGTCTCCGACGAAATTAACAGCGGCGAACACTTTACCCCGAATGAGGAACTGATGAACCGCGTAGAAAAAATCCTGAACCCGTAACTCCCGTCCAAACCTCCGCAACCCCCGTCCAACTCCCGCAACTGTTCACTGTTATTTGTTAACTGTTCACTGAATAACTGACCACTCCCAATAGGACTTACAATGAACAAAATCACTATCCTCGGCATTGGCTTCGACGCGCTTAGTTTTCCGCAGGCTCTCGGGCGTTGTACGGAGCTTGTACGGAGCGGCGGCTACGCGGTTACTCCGAACCCCGAGATACTTATGGCTGCGCGGGGTAACGGCGAACTCAAACGCGCTCTGGACGGAGCAGCGCTCACGGTAGCGGACGGAGCCGGGGTTGTACTCGCGTCCAAACTGCTCAAAACCCCGCTTCCGGCAAAACTTCCCGGGATTGAGCTTGCGGAGGCGCTCATTGCGGAACTCGCAAAATCCTCCGGACGTGTGTACCTATTCGGCGCAAAACCGGGAGTCGCGGAGCTAGCCGCGGAGAAGCTCACGGCAAAATACCCGGGGCTTATAATCTGCGGCTGTTCCGGCGGCTACGGATATGATGAGGACGCTGTTATGCGCGGAATCCGGGCTTCGCAGCCGAATCTCGTACTAGTGTGTCTGGGTTCGCCGAAACAGGAGCTTTTTATGGAAAAGCTCAAGCCCGAAGGTTACCTCGCAATCGGTCTCGGCGGCAGTCTGGACGTTTTCTCCGGAACCTCGAAGCGCGCTCCGGAGTTTTGGCGGAAGCTCAACCTCGAGTGGCTTTGGAGAATTGTCACGCTGAAGCGTTTCGGCAGGCTTCTCACAATTTTGAAATTTGTTCTTATCATACTATTCCGGAGAAAGGAAACATAATGATTATCTCATTTGAAGGTATAGACGGCTCCGGCAAAAGCTCACAGTTTGAGCGTTTTACAAAACATCTCGCGCAGAACGGTACGGACTTCCGCGAGGTCAAGTTCCCGCGCTACGGCGAAAAATCCGCGGTATTGCTTGAAGCGTACTTAGCGGGAGAGTTCGGCACTGACCCGGGAGACGTCAACGCTTACGCCGCGGGTTCGTTTTTTGCCGCTGACCGCTATGCTTCGTACAAGGCGGATTGGGGACGCGATTACGCAAGCGGCAAACTGCTCGTGTTTGACCGCTATACCGGTTCTAACGCGATTCATCAGGGCGCGAAATTTTCAGACAGCGGCAGCCGCGAGGAATACTTCGCGTGGCTCCGCGACTATGAGTATACGAGGCTTGGGCTGCCAAAGCCCAATCTTACGGTATATTTTGACGTTTCTCCGGAGACTTCAATGGCGCGTCTGACCTTGCGGGACGAAGCCGGCGGCGGTTCGAGCGATATTCACGAAACTGACATAGATTTTCTGCGCGCCGGAGCGGAGAGCGGCAGAGCGGCGGCGGCATACTTTAACTGGTCGGTGATAAGCGGCGAGGGAGACCCGGACACGATTTTTGCCGCTTTCCTGAAAGTCGTCGAAAAAGCGAACTTCCGCGAAGTTGTCCGCAGTAGAATCCGCGCGATTCCGAAAGCTGAACGCGCCGGAATTGACGATAAACTTTGCGGCGTTCTGCTCACTTTGCCCGAGTGGAAAAATTGCGCTAATGTGTTTCTCTACGAATCCTACGGAACCGAAATCGCTACGCCGCGTATCATCGAGGAGTTGAAAGCCCGCGGCATAAATATCGCCGTACCGAATTGGGGCAGCGGGAAGATGATTTTTGTCGAACCGCTTACCGGCAGAGAGGTAAAATACCAAACGGGCGATATAATTATCGTTCCAGCCTTGACAATAGACCGTAAAGGGTATAGAATGGGTAAAGGCGGAGGCTACTACGACCGTCATTTAGAGAGTTTGCCGGAAGCGATAACGGTAGGATTAGCCCGTGACGCGCTTTTGGTTGACGAAGTACCGAGAGAAGCCCACGACAGACAAGTTCGGATATTGGTAACAGAGTGCGGAGTGACGAGGTTCTGACAAGCTAAGCGGGCGGCGGTGTACGCCGCCGCCCCGATGATGCGGATTTTGCGGTTCTCGCGGTTGCCGTGCAGCTTAATCCACTGTGGAACACGGTTCCGGGACAGCCGCCGCGAACGAAAACGCCCCGGGAGCGGCGTTCACGCCTGCTGAATTTCCGGTCAAGGTACCGCCTAAGCTGTTTACGAAGCCGTTCATAAGGCTCGTGAGCCAAGTCAGCGCACCGCTGTTAGTCAGCAGAAGTATCAAAACGATAATCAACAGCAAATTCGCGGTGTTGTTATTGTTATTCGGATAGCTTTGGTTATTGTAATTTAATGGTGCCATAACGCGTCCTTTCCCCCGTTTGACAGCGGTACAAATATGTAAACAAACAGGTATCACAGTCTATGCAAAGACACCGGCTGCCGTGTCCCCGCGATAGAAAAAGGAGCAAACTGCAATGGATAACGAACAACGTACAACAACGAGCGGCGATACTAAACCGCTTCCCAATGTCCGTGACCTACCGCGTAACAGCGGACAAATCCCGACGGTCAGACGTGAATCCGCTTATACAGAGGAAACTTTCGAAGTTTCCGACCGCGAAGCTTTCGTAAGCCGCAATCCTAAGCGCCGCTTCGGACTGCTCGGCGGGCTTATGTACGCGGTATTCATTCTCGCGGTCAGCGTTGTGTTAGCCGCACTGCTGTGGATGGCTGCAAACGATGTTATCGCGTTAGATAAGGAATTCGTGCAGTCTACGATTACTATCGACGCGCTTCCGTATGACCGCGTAAAGCTAATGGACGCGCTGAAAGCTAAAATCGAAGCGGTCAACGAAGCCGCAAAGGAAAAGAACGAAGCGCTCATCAGTATTTACGTCCCGAGTACGGCTACCGTAGACCAAATGCTCTCAATCTATGATGCGCAAGGCTGGAAACCTCCGTATGAACCATTCGACTTTGACGAACTTGTTGACGACCTGCAAAGCGGCGGGATAATCAACTATAAAGCTTTGTTCAGGCTCTACGCCACGGTATCTCACGCGGAGAGCAAGATTCAGCCCGGAACCTACGAGCTTGACACAACGCTTGACTACCGTGCAATAGTTACCGCAATGCGGAAAGGCAGCGGCTCGAGACCCGTTGTCGAGGGAGTTCTGCTAACCGAGGGAATGTTAGCGCGGGATATGTTCAAACTGCTCGAAAAAGAGGGGATATGCACCGAGGCGGAATTGTGGAAATATATTAAACGTACCGATTTTGCTCCGAAATACAGCTTTTTGCAGGATTTACCCGCGGACGACCAGAATAAGCTTGAGGGCTTTCTGTTCCCTGACACCTACGACTTTTATCGAAATTCTTCCGCGGAGGAAGTAGTGCGTAAACTGCTGAACAATTTCGACGTAAAATATACGGAAGCGCTTCGGGAGGCGGTTGCCGCTTCGGGCTTCTCGCCGCGTCAGGTGCTGACTATCGCAAGCCTAATTGAGGCGGAAGCCGCAAACGACAAGGAACGTCCGGTTGTCGCGTCTGTAATATTCAACCGGCTCAACAACTGGGATAATCCGCTGTTACAGCTTGACGCGAGTATCCAGTACGCGCTCCCCGCCCATAAAACAGTTCTCACCGCGAGCGATTTACAGCTTGACAGCCCCTATAATACCTATTTGTACGCGGGGCTTACTCCCGGACCTATTTGTAACCCCGGTCTCGCCTCAATCAAAGCTGTACTGAACCCCGAAACCACGAAGTATTACTACTATGCGCTGAATAAGGACGGCGTACACCAATTCTTTGCAACGCAGGGCGAACACGAAGCCTTTGTAGCGTCCCCGGATTTCGTGCTGAACTAATACGGGCAGAGGAAAAACAAATGAAAAGCTACTCATCAAGGGAAGTGATAAAGGTCATTATGAGTGACGGCTGGTATCTGCACAAGGTAAGCGGCGACCACTATCAGTTTCTGCATCGGTTGAAACCCGGAAAAGTTACAATACAGCATCCCAAGAAAGACCTTAGGTTAGATAACTTAAAGTCAATAGAAAAACAAGCAGGAGTTAAATTTGGAGGCTGACAAAATGAACAAATTGAATTGTTACCCTGATAACTATATCTATCCCGCAATTTTCACCTACTACGATGACGGCGAAATAGGCGTTACATTTCCAGACTTACCCGGTTGCGTCGGTCAGGGAAGCGTTAGGCTGGACGCACTCAGTATGGCAGATGAAGGACTTCGCTTGCATTTGTACGGTATGGAAGAAGACGGCGACGTAATCCCGCCGCCTACTCCGCCCGGGCAGATTGTAGTTGAGCTTGACGAGGACGATATCGGAGTAGTCAAAACGGAGGTCGTATTGATAGAAGTCTATATGCCGCCCGTCAGAGAACATTTCCGCGCTTACAATGACGCTCAATCTGCTTGTGCGGCTCAATACGCTGAGCGGCATACCGAAAAAAATATACATTTACAGGAGAACTAACCACAATGAAACAACTCGGACTAAACGACATTCGCGAGAGATTCCTCGCGTTCTTCGAAAGCAAGGAGCATTTACGCTTACAGTCTGCGCCGCTTGTACCGCAGGGCGACAATTCGCTGCTGCTCATCAATAGCGGTATGGCGCCGCTCAAACCGTACTTCTCGGGTGAAATGGCGCCGCCGCAGGGGCGCAGACGCGTCACCACCTGCCAAAAGTGTATACGAACCCCGGACATTGAGCGCGTGGGCAAAACCTCGCGCCACGGCACTTTCTTTGAGATGCTCGGGAACTTCTCTTTCGGTGATTACTTCAAGCCTGACGCTTGTAAATGGGCGTGGGAGTTTATCACAGAGGTTATGGAGCTTCCCGTCGAAAAACTCTACGTTACCGTCTATAACGGAGAGGGAAACGACGGCTCGGGCGACGGATTACAGGACGACGAAGCCTACGAAATATGGACAAAGCAAGTCGGCGTAGATCCTGCTCACGTTTCGCGCCTAGGTAAAGCCGATAATTTCTGGGAAATCGGCGCGGGACCCTGCGGACCTTGCAGCGAAATCTACTTCGACCGCGGCGAACAGTACGGCTGCGGCAAAGACGATTGCGCGGTAGGCTGCGACTGTGACCGTTACGTTGAGTTCTGGAATCTCGTATTCACTCAGTTTAACAATGACGGCAACGGCAACTATACGCAGCTCGCGAGTAAAAACATCGACACGGGAATGGGTTTAGAGCGTCTCGCCTGTATTCTGCAAGGCGTGAACTCGCTGTTTGACGTTGATACCATAATGAATATTACGAAGCACGTGTCGCGTATTACGGGTAAAAGCTACGGCGAAAGCGACAGCGCGGACGTTTCGCTAAGGGTTATCACGGACCATATACGTTCGACGACAATGATGATTTCGGACGGCGTGCTTCCGAGCAATGAGGGACGCGGCTATGTACTTCGCCGTTTGCTTCGCAGAGCCGCGAGACACGGTAAGCTCTTAGGCGTGGACAAGCCCTTTCTCTTTGAGGTTTGCGAAACTGTAATCGCGGAGAGCAAAGCCGCCTACCCCGAGCTTGACGAGAAAAAAGCTCACATTATCCGCGTTATCAAGGCGGAGGAGGAACGCTTTGCGGTAACTATCGACAGCGGTTCAAAAATCCTCGCGGAGCTTATCTCCGGGCTTGAGAAAGGCGGAACTCTTGACGCGGAGAATACCTTTAAGCTGTACGATACTTTTGGGTTTCCGATTGACTTAACTCTTGAGATTTTAGAGGAAAACGGACTTTCGGCGGATACTGACGGTTTTGACGTATTGATGAAAGAACAGCGCGAACGCGCCCGTGCCGCAACCGCTCAGCTCGGAGATTTCGGCTGGGACAAGCTGGAGCTTGGACTTCCGAAAGAGGAAACTACCGTGTTTGTAGGTTATGAACAGCTTAGCGAGGATAACGCGAAAGTCCGCGCGGTCGGCGAAGGCTGGCTGGTGCTTGACCGCACTCCGTTCTACGCGGAAATGGGCGGTCAGATTGCGGACACCGGAGTGATACTGCTAAACGGAGAGGAAGTTTTCAAAGTAACCGGGGTTCGCAAGACTAAAGACGGTAAATACCTCCATTTAGGCGAGTGGCTGACAGACAGCGTACAGCCCGGTGACCTCGTAAGCGCGGCGGTTGACACGGAGCGCCGCAAAGCCATTATGCGCGCTCACAGCTCCGCGCATCTTCTCCACGCGGCTCTTAGGGCGGAGATTGGGAGCCACATTGAGCAGGCGGGTTCGTGGGTCGGTCCCGACCGCGTACGCTTTGACTTTACGCATTTTGAATCGCTGGAAGCGGAACAGTTAAGCCGCATTACGGCTCGGATAAACAGTTACGTACTGCGCGATTTGCCTGTTAGGACGGAGGAAATGCCGCTCGACGAAGCCAAAAAATCCGGCGCAATCGCGCTATTCGGCGAGAAGTACGGCGATACAGTCCGCGTAGTTACAATGGGCGAGGGAAACTTCCGCGAGAGCGTGGAACTTTGCGGCGGTACGCACCTTGCGAACACCGCGAAAATCGGGCAGTTCCGCGTTATCTCCGAATTTTCCGTAGCTGCCGGAGTGCGCAGAATCGAAGCCGTAACAGGTTTCGAAGCAATCACGAGCTATATAAAAGACATAACAGAACAACAGGGCGAAGTCGAAAAGAAAGAGCAGGACATCAAGGCTCTCCGCAAAGAGCTTGACCGCGCGCTTCGTAACAACGCAAGAAATATCGCAAATATGCTGGTTGACAAGTGCGGCGGAGACAAAAATATTATAGCCGCGGTCATAGGCAACCTCGATAACGAGAAGCTAAAGCTGATAGCCGAGGCGTTGCGGGATATTGGAACTAACGTAGCTTGTCTGGCGTCCGTAACCGGGGACAAGACCTCGTATATCGCTATCGCAAGTAAGGAGGCAATCGCCAAAGGCATAAAAGCCGGCGAAATCATCAAGCGTGTAGCCGCGAAACTCGGCGGCAAAGGCGGCGGCAAACCGGACGTAGCTATGGGCGGCGGTCCGGCGGTTCCGGAAAATGAGGATCTCTCGAAGTTGCTTTATGATACGGTTAACGAATACATTGCGGAGGTAGAACACAGCGCTTGATTTGCAGCGACAATCAAATGTAAACAGTGAAAAAAACAGCGTAGAGGACGATGCCCACATCGTCCCGTGAGGTTTACGTTCTACGTAACGGGGCGATGTGGGCATCGCCCCCTACAATTGATTGTGCGGCTAATGGCGTATTGGTTCCATTATTCACTATTCACTATTCATTATTCATTGATACTTGGAGGTAGTAAAATCTTGAATCCTATAGAAATAGCGCAACTCGCAACTCTTATCCTCGATGAGAAAAAAGCCCGGGACATCGTCGTCCTCAAAACCTTTGACGTGACGGTTCTCGCGGATTACTTCATTATAGCGACCGCCGGTTCCGTGCGTCAGATAAAAGCTCTCGCGGACGAGCTTGCGGACCGCGTTGCGGAAGCCGGAGAACCCGCGCTCCGTCCCGTCCGCAAACAGGACAATAATACTTGGATGCTGATAGATTTCGGCTCTGTGATTGTCCACATCTTTACCGAGGAAACGCGGCAATTCTACGATTTGGAACGTTTGTGGGGCGACGCAACCCCCGTAAAGGTTAATAAAGGAAAGTTTGTATAGCCTAAGCGCATATAGAGAACAGACGGGAGGTTTGCGCCTCCCGTCTGTTGCTGTTTATTATTCAATCCCTGTCAGTGCCGCGCCTGTTCCGTCGAAGAAATCCTCAACGTCTATTCCCGCGCGGCAGCTTTGCTTGTAGCGCGCCGCGAATTCGGTCAGACGTCCGACATCCCGGTCGTAGGCGTGGAAACTTTTTGCGATTTTCGTGAAGCTCCCAACGGTAACTCCGAGTTTTTTCGCCATATCAGCTTGAAGCGTAACCAGCGCGACGTCGTTTTCGGCGGCTGCGTTGAAAGCATCGTTACTGCGGAAATCGGCGAACATTTTCAGCTTTCCGCTCCGAATCTGAAATGTCAGGCTCGTGAGACAAGGCGGTTCGGACATTTTCAAATCGTCCGGGCGGCGGACTACCGCAACCGCTCTCGTCGAAAGCGGATTGCGGGTGAGTTCGTCCGCAACCCACGTTAGTTGTTCCGCTATACGCTCGTGATATTCGTAGGGACGTTTGCCCTCCGCGACTAAGTGGTCGTTAGAGCCAAACGCAAGCTCCGCGATATAACGGTTAAGAGCCTCGGGAGTATCGGTAAAGGCGTAACTAATTTCCGTAACAGGATACGGAGCGGCAGCGGTGTACGTGACCGAAAGCTCCTTGCGATAACGTTTTTCGTTGCTCCCGGGACGCTGCCAGTCGGGGGTTTCGACAATCTCACCGTTGTCGGATAAGTCCACAAGCGCGAGAGCTAACGCCTCCGCAAGTGTTTGAGCCTTGAAGCTGTTCATATTAACCCTCCCGCGTTCTCCATAAATCCGCCGTCAACTTTTTCGCCGTTACTGCGATAGTCGAAGCTATCGGCGAAAGCCCGCGCGTTTGCGGCTTGAGTTTTGAGCCGTTCCTCAAAGCCTGACGCAATAGCCGCTTTGAATACAGCGTAGTCTTTCTTGCGAAGTTTAGCCTTAGCAGTCCTGAGCAATTCCGCGCTGTGATTAGTACACATAGAGCGGTTGCCCTCAAGTTTTTTGCGGAAGTCGGGGACTTTCTCCCACATATGCGTTGCGTTAGACATATAGCGCGAACGTTCCGTGCGGACTCGCTTACAGATGAAGCAGTCCTTGTCGTTTAGCAGCTCAATATCCTGCAAAAGCGATAACGAGCGCGTTTCAAGTATCAGCGATAAGGCGAGCTTGTTCTTTTGCGCGTAGAGCTTTGTCCAGTGCTCCGCGCAGAACCCCGATTTGTTGAGAGTTTGCCGAACGTCCGGCTCCATCATCGCGGGTCCCAGTACGTATTCCAGCGTATTGGCTTCAAGCTTTTGCTCAAGAGTGCAGAACGGACAGTCTCCGTCCTGCCTGTCAAAGGCTTCATTGAGCGGGATTGTGTAAATAGTTTCCATTTTTGTCAGCGCTCCAATACGTGAAGTTTTTCCAGATACGGGCGTGCCAGCTCATATTGCGAGTAGACGCCGCTGGTTTTCCCGCCGCCGAGCATTACTGTGATAATACCGCCGGGAGTTTCCGCGAAGTAAATCTCCGCGTAATCACGGTCGTTCTGGGCAATAACGCGGGTTCCCTCAAGCCTGTCCGCGCTGAAGTACACGGGTTCCTCAATCTCAAGCTCTGTATAGTCCGGGAGATATTTGTCAGCGAGTTTCGGCGGTAAAGTTTCAAGGTCGGTATCAAAAGGCAGGAGCTCAATTGTGAAATACCCGGCAAGCTCGTCTTGTGTCGGTTCGGGCTTGTCAGAATTTTCCGAAGACGGCAGCGGGGACGAAACCGCCGAGGCGTACGGACTTGAAACGTCGGAAGCGGGAGCGCTTGCGGAGCCGCGAGGGTTGGTAGCTTCGGGGTTGAGAACTTCCTCCGGCTGTTCCGGGTCAAAAGTAATCGTATCGCCGTTTGAATCGGTTTTTCCTTTGTCAAGAATATATCCGACCGCAAAGCCCACCGCGATTAAGAGAACGAGCAGCAGCGCGATATACGGGAATATCGGGCGGCGCGGACCGCGGGAGACACTCGCGAGGGTTTTACGCTTTCGTTTATACGCCATTTTGTAATCTCCCGATTGCCGAGGTTATTCTCGACAAAGTTTCGGCTTTACCGAGAATCGCGGCGATTGCTGTCGCGCCGCCCGGCGTTACCGCCAAACCCGAGATGGCTATGCGCAAAACCCACAGCCGTGCGTTTTTAGTGAATCCGTCCTCCGCTTCGCTTAGCAGCGTGAAGAGAGCTTCGTCCGTCCAATCTGTCAATGATTGCAGTAAAGTTGAAAGCTTCACAAGGATTTGCAAAGCTGCTTCGGGCGTGGTTTTAGCCTTTTTGTTTCTGTAAAGTTCAAGACTATACTCCGGTACGGCTTCGAAAAATGCCGCAAGTTCTTTTGCGTCCGTCAATTTCTCCGTGCGGCTTTGGAGCAGCGCGGCAATTGCGTTTGCGTCATATTCAGCGGGAAGTTGGGACGCAATACGCGCGGCGAAATCCTCCGGCGGAAGTTCGCGGATATAGTGAGCGTTGAAGTAATTCAGCTTTACAATGTCAAAAAGCGCGGGCGACTTGCTTATTCCGGAAATTGTGAACGCTTCGGTAAGCTCCCGCAAAGTGTAAAATTCGCGCTCCCCTCCGGGCGACCAACCTACCAGCGCTACGTAATTTAGTATAGCCTCCGGGAGATAGCCCTGTGCGGTTAAATCCTCGTAAGTCGGGTCGCCTGCACGCTTCGACAGCTTGTGCGTGGCATCGCGCATAACCGGCGAAACGTGGATATACAGCGGAGGTTCCCAGCCGAACGCTTCGTACAGCAGCGTGTACTTAGGAGTACTCGGCAGGTATTCGCTCCCACGGACTACGTGCGTAATCCCCATAAGGTGGTCGTCAATGACGTTTGCAAAATTGTACGTCGGAAGCCCGTCGGATTTGAGCAGTACGCCCTCGTCAAGGCTTGCGGACTCGTTAGGTACTGTAATCTCACCGAAAACGGCGTCGGTGAATTTCGTTTCGCCCTCTCTCGGTATGCGCTGGCGTATGGCTTCGTCGTCTCGGTAGGCTCCTCCGAGTTCTATGAGCTTTTCGGCGTATTCTTTGTAAAGCGCGCGTCTTTCCGATTGGACGTAAGGTCCGAATCCGCCGTCTTTGCCGGGTCCCTCGTCGAAAATAATCCCGCAATCGTCAAGCGAACGGAATATTGCGTCCAAAGCGCCCTCAACGTAGCGGTTTTGGTCAGTGTCCTCAATGCGTAGTATAAACGTCCCGCCCTCGTGCTTTGCAAGCAGATATGTGTAGAGCGCGGTGCGCAGATTGCCGATATGCATATAACCCGTGGGGCTTGGAGCAAAGCGTGTCCGAATATGTGACATATTATGTACCTTTCTAAAAAAACCGCAAATATAGCCGTTCGGCGGTAGTCACATTGTAGCACAGCCCGTGCCAAATGTCAAGCCGCAAGTTTGCCGCCGCGGCGCGGTGACACAAAATTACGCTTGAGGGTACATTGTGAAGTTTTCTGAAAAATGGATTGACATTTGTTGTGCGGTGTAGTATAATTGACGAAGAAGTTACGCTGTGACAATAAACAACAGGAGGACGCTATGCTTACAAAAAGACAAAACCTGCTTGAAACCATTAACGGGGGGAAACCGGATCGTTTCGTAAATCAGTACGAACCGTTTTCGATAATTATGGCAACCCCGTTTAAGAATCCGCAGCCGAGTCTCGGCGATGTTAACATCGTAGACGCCTGGGGAGTTACGAAGTCGTGGCTTCCAAACACTCCGGGACCGTTTCCCGTCCACGATGAGGCGCACATTTTGCTCAAAGACGTCACTAAATGGCGCGATGTGCTGCGTAAACCTAACTTGATATTCTCCGACGCGGAGTGGGAACCTTTCGTCAAAGCTGCGGAAGCTATCGACCGTAAGGAACAGTTCGCCACTATGTTCTACGCGCCGGGGGTGTTCGAGCAATGTCACTACTTTATGGAAATTTCCAGATGTTGTGAGAATCTAGCGCTTGAACCGGAAGCGATGCTCGAAGTCATCGACTTAATCACGGAGTACGAAATCGAATACGCGGAGCAGGTCTGCAAATATCTTAAACCCGATGCGCTATTCCACCACGATGACTGGGGAACTCAAAAGTCCACCTTTATTTCTCCCGCTATGTTTGAAGAGTTCTTTGTCCCCGCGTATAAGAAAATTTACGCTTATTATAAATCACACGGTGTTGAGCTTGTGATTCACCATTCTGATTCGTATGCCGCAACGCTTGTGCCGTTTATGATAGACGTCGGTATTGACATCTGGCAGGGCGTTATGAAATCGAACAATCTTCCCGAACTTGTCAGGAAGTACGGCGGGAAAATCAGCTTTATGGGAGGCATCGACAGCGCCGCCGTAGACTTTCCCGGTTGGACGCGTGAAGTCGTGGCAGCCGAAGTCAAGCGAGTTTGCGAAGAAAACGGTAAGCTGTACTTTATCCCTAACGCGTCGCAGGGTTTGCCGATGAGCAATTTCCCGGGCGTTTATGAAGCACTCAGTGAAGAAATTGACAAGATGTCGGCGCTTATGTTCTAATCCAGCGAACGAATAGACCGGAACCCGCGAAACTCGGGACAAGTCTAATAATAGTAAATATCGGCGCGGAGCGGTTCCGGGAACCGTTCCGCGGTTTTTTGCGTTCTATCGGCTGTTACCGGCGCATACAGTAGACTAACACACAACGAGGGACAAACACTATGGATGCACTAAAAGCCAATATACCCGCGGCACTGCGCAATACCGCTGAGGAATTGAGGGTCAGGAGCGGTACGGCAAAATTTCCCTCCGCGGCTGTAACGATTGCGGGCGCGGAAATCCCAATCGGTGAATTCCCGATGACTGTCACGGAGGTTCTCGCGCTTTTGTCCGGCAACTCTTATCAAACGATTCAGGAACAGCTAAAATCGGGCTATATGACAGCAAAAGGCGGTCACAGAGTCGGTATCTGCGGAACGGCAATTGTAAAGAACGGCGCGATAGACGGCTTCCGCGATATATCCTCGCTGAATGTCCGCTTCTGCCGGGAACACAAGGGAATCGCGGAACCGTTTTTCCCGCGTCTCAAAGGCAAATCCACGCTGATAGTTTCGCCGCCGGGTCTCGGGAAAACTACCTTTCTGCGCGATATTATACGTCTTACGTCTAACTCCGGGACGCGAACCGCCGTACTTGACGAACGCGGAGAGATAGCCGCGATGTCCGGCGGAAGTCCCGGCTTTGACCTCGGCAAAGCTACCGACGTTCTCGAAGCGGCTCCGCGGCTTGACGGCGTACTAATGCTCCTGCGGACTATGGCGCCGCACTGTATCGCAATGGACGAGTTATCGGCAAGTGCCGACAGCGCGGCTCTCGAAGCCGCGGAAAACTGCGGGATTCAGCTTATCGCCACTTCTCACCGCGAGGGCGCTTATCCGAAGCTGTTCGAAGTTATAGTCAAAATTACGCTCACAAACGGAAAACGAACTTATGAGGTGTCACAATGCCGGTAATATTAAAGATTTTAGCGTCAGTAACGGTTACGGGAGCCTGCGCGTGGCTGGGGATAAGCTACGGCTTGGAATTGCGGAAAAATGCCGAAACTCTGCGGAATTTTACTGCGGGACTTGCGGTCCTTCGCCACGAAATTTGTGAGCTTAGAAGCCCGACGGAGGAGGCGCTCGCGCGAGTCTACGAAGTTGCCGGATTGCGGCTTTTTCCAAATTCGAAGTTTCTCAACGTCCCGGAACTTCGCTACCTTGAACGTATACTCGGTAAAACCGACCTCGACGCGCAGAGAAGCGCAATCATACGCGCCGAAACCCGCGCTGCCGCACTGCTGCAAGACGCCGAAGCTCACTTGCGGGAGCGCGGAAAAGTTTTCGCCGCCGCCGGAGTCTCTATCGGTTTGACGCTCGTGATAATACTGATTTGACAGTTATAGCTAAAGAGGTAACTACAATGAACATCGACCTAATTTTCAAAATCGCCGCCGTGGGAATAATTGTTGCCGTACTAAACATTTTACTCTCGCGTTCGGGGCGGGACGACCAAGCGCTGATGACGAGCATAGCAGGTTTAGTAGTGGTACTCGTAATAGTAGTACGCGAGATAGCGAATCTGTTTGCTGAAATAAAAATGCTGTTTGGGTTTTGAGCTATGGACATACTCGTAAAAGCCGCCGCGGTTGCTATCGTTTCAGCTATTCTTGCGCTGATAGTTAAGAAGTCCAACGCGGAGCTGTCGCTTATACTCGGTATCAGCGCGGGAATAGCGATTATGGCGGGAGCTTCAGGGCTGATAAGCGGCATTTTGAACTTTATCTATGAGTTGGCTGACGATGCCGGAATATCCCGCGCATTGTTCTCGCCGGTGCTGAAAACTCTCGGCTTGTCAATAATCGGTAAGTTGACCTCGGATATTTGCAAGGACGCGGGACAAAGCGCCGCTTCCTCCGCGGTAGAATTCTGTACGGTTGCCGCGGCTCTTGTTATCTCAATGCCGCTTATGCGCGCCGTACTCGAAATGCTCCGTAACTTGACCTAACTTGTCAGTGGTCAGTGGTCAGTGGTCAGTGGTCAGTGGTCAGTGACTGCTTGGGTTTTGTTCCTACGACTGTATTCGCTTTGATAAAGGTGTTACGTATGAAAAAATTACTGCTCGGACTGTTGATAGCAGTTGCTCTTAGCGGGATAAACTTTGCTTTTGCTTATGAGCTGCCGCCCGAGCTTGCGGAAACTGCTCCCTCCGGAGTACCGTTTACCTCCGACTTTCCCTCCGGGGTTGCCGCAATTTGGGAGGAAGCCAAGACGAGCGTTACGGACGCTTTTACCGGTGCGGTTCGGAGCTGTGCTATTATTCTTACGGTTGCGCTGCTCGTGGGACTTTGCGGAGTTCTCGAAACTTCGGGAGGCGTCAGTAACTACGCGGTGTTAGCCGGAATCCTCGCCGTAAGTCTGGTTGCCGTGGGAGACGTACATAACTTTGTAGGATTAGCCCGCGGAACGCTCACAAGCGTCAAGAGCTTTGCCGATGTAATCCTCCCGGCGTTGGCGGCGGCTGCGGCAGCGAGCGGAAGTCCGGCGTCCGCGGCTGCCGCTTGCGCTGTGACGGCGATGTTTATGGATATTCTCATCACTTTATCGCAGGGGCTGCTTCTGCCGATAATCTACGCCTATCTGACAGCGGAGCTTATAGGAGCCGCGGCAAACAGCGCGGCTGCTCTCGCGGCGGCTTCCTTTCTCAAATGGCTTTCGACCGCGCTTCTATCGCTTATTGTGCTTGCGTTTATACTGTATCTTAGTATAACCGGTATTGTCAGCAGCTCCGCTGACGCGGCGGCGGTTAGAGTGGCTAAGACGACTCTCTCGACGACACTTCCCGTAGTCGGCGGAATAGTCTCCGACGCGGCACAATCGGTGCTGGCGGGCGCGCTGACGCTTAAAAACGCCGTCGGAGTGTTCGGAATGTTAGCGGTACTTGCGATTTGCGTAACTCCGTTTATACATATCGGAGCGCATTATCTTCTTTACAAAGCAGCCGCTAAGCTATCGGGTAATATAGCCGGAGGAAACTTCGCGGCAGCGGTAAACGGCATAGGCGGAGCGTTCGGACTGCTCCTCGGGACAAGCGGAGCCTGCGCGTTGATGTTGTTTTTCTCAATGCTTAGTTTGCTTAGTATACGGTCGATTTGACAAAAGCGCAAGGAGGACGCGGTAATGCACAACTGGCTTCAATCTCTCGCGGCGGCAGCGTTTATCGGCGGAATAACCGGTGCGCTTGCTCCCGAGGGACGCGGACGTAAGCTCGTTTCGCTAATCGCGGGCTTTATGACTATCGCGGTACTGCTTTCACCTATCAGCGAGATTGACGTCTCCGGCTTCTCCGGTTACGCGGCAAGCTACGGCGAGGAATTCGCAATTCCGGAGAATACGCTGCAAACTGTAATAAGTGAGGAATACCGCGCATATATTTTGAGCAAAGCACCGAATACGGTAATCCTCGGCTTTACGCTGGATGAGAACAATCTGCCGTATGATATAAGCTATTCCGGCGAGGACATCAGCGAGCTTTTGACAAACGAACTTAGAATCCCTAAAGAGCGGCAAAACCGGCAGGAGGAAACGAATGACTAGATTTCAGGAGCTTTTCGGCAAGTACAAATATGTGTTGATAGTCCTTGCGGCGGGATTGCTGCTGCTGATACTCCCCAAAACCGACAGCGGGAGCGGCGACAGTTCAGTGCTTGCGAGAGACGGTCCGGGACTGCACTCCGCGTATAGCCAAACTCCCGACGAAGCGAAGCTCTCCGCGCTGCTCTCGCAAATTGACGGAGCGGGAGAAGTCCGCATAGCGTTAAGTGAGAACGGAGCCGTAGTAATCAGCCAAAGCTCCGCGGCAAGCGTAAGGCTCGAACTTACTAACGCTATTACCGCGTATACAAACTTAACAAGCAACAAAATAATTATACTTAAAGGGGAAGTAACACAATGAAACTGCTCAAAAGGAACGCAATCGTCCTTACAGTCATCGTCTTTGTCTGCGCCGCGGTATATCTTAATTGGCGCTACAACGGTCCCGCGCCCGCAAGTTCCGTGCCGGACGCGGAGAGTACGGCTAGTCCCGGCGCAGCCGCGTACGCGGAGGAGCAGCTCGGCGACCTGTTTTACTCCGGCGCGGACACAGACCCGGTTTCCGTACCGCTTACTGACGGTACAGCCATCGTAAATCCCGTAAATTCCGAAGTAGCCGACTATTTCGCGGACGCTCGGCTGGCGCGTCAGCAAGCGCGTGACAGCGCGGTGACAATCCTCCGTGAAACTGCTCAAACGAGCAGCGCGTCTCAAAACATCAAAGACGATTCACTGGCGGCTATGAGTTCCATAGCGAACAACAGCCTGCTCGAGGCAGAACTCGAAGCAATGATACGAGCCAAAGGCTTCGCGGAGTGCGTAGTATTCCTCAACAGCGACAGCGTGACAGTTACCGTACCTGCCCCGGCAAGCGGCTTGACCGAAACTGATATAGCCCGTGTAGCCGATGTAGTAATCACCGAAACGGGACTGAGTTACGACAGCCTGAAGATTATCGAGGTGAAATAACAAACGATTGCAGTGGTCAGTGGTCAGTGAACAGATAACAGAGACGGGGGGTATTCGCGTCCAACCCCCGTCTCTGATATTTGATATCTGCTATTTGTTAACTGATAAGTGAAAGTATCAGCGACATTCTTGCGTACATTCCGTAGCGTACTTGGTCGAAGTAGGCTGCACGAGGGTCCGCGTCTACATCCTCGCTTATCTCGTCCACCCTCGGGAGCGGGTGCATAATGAGCGCGTCGGGCTTAGCGCGGCGAAGCGTTTCCGCGGTAAGTATATAGCTTCCTTTGAGTTTGTCGTATAGCTCCGGTACGGCGAAGCGTTCTTTTTGTATGCGCGTCATATAGATTATGTCGAGATCCGGGATTGCCGCTTCCAAATCGCGGGTTTGCGAATATTTCAGTCCGCGGCTGTCCATAAATTCCAGCACGTCGCGCGGAATATCGAGTCCCGGCGGCGAAATCAGTACGTACTCAATCCCCGGGAAAGCCGCGAGAGCCGTCACAAGCGCGCGAACCGTTCTGCCGTATTTGAGGTCGCCGGCGATACCGATTTTGAAGTTGCAGATAGAGCCGCGGCGTATGGCGATAGTCGTTAAATCCGCGAGAGTTTGCGTAGGGTGTAGGTGCGCTCCGTCCCCGGCGTTTATAACCGGGACACCGCTGTATTTCGCCGCGAGTTCCGCGTCTCCGGCGTTTGGGCTGCGAATCGCGATAATATCCGCAAAGCTTGCGACAACGCGGATTGTGTCTGCTAAGCTCTCCCCTTTCGCCGTACTGCTTGTCGCGGGGTCGTCGAAGCCGAATATCGTTCCGCCGAGCCGCAGCATAGCAGCCTGAAACGAGAAGCGTGTTCGCGTGGACGGCTCAAAGAAAAGCGTCGCAAGCAGCTTGCCTTTGCAGCTTTCGGCGTATTGTTCGGGGTGAGCCATAATGTCAAGCGTTTTCGCGTGAAGCTTGTCCCACCATTCGCGTGTCATATTTTCCAGCGTAAGCAGATGTTTCATAGCTGTTCCCTCAATCGAATCAATTGAACAAACTCCGCGGCTTTGAAGAGCCTGACGGATTCCCCCGGGTGCAGAAGTTCGGGCAGCGTTTCTCCGTCCGCCGAGAGCAGCGCAGCTACGTCGCCCGTAACCGTAATAGTAATGCGTGAATCGTCCGAAACTACCCGCGGGGGCATACCGCAGCAGACGGGAGTAAGAAGCAGCGCGTTAACTCCGGTATCAATAACGGGACCTCCCGAATTTTGCGAATAAGCGGTTGAGCCGATTGGCGTTGCGATAATCAGTCCGTCGCCTAAGTATCGGAGCTGTCCGCGTCCCGGAATCTCCGCAGAAAGCCGCAGCGGCAGCGCGGCGGCTCCTCTATGGAGTACAAGCTCGTTAAACGCGAGACCGCTCAGTCCGCTGTCCGTCTCGTAGCGAAGCAGCGGGCAATTTCCCGTTTCGTAAGCTCCGCGGGCGATAGCTGTCAGTCCCGCCCTGAGTTTGTCGCGTCCGAAAGCCGACAGGAAGCCGACGTCACCGTAGTTAATCCCCAAAACCGGGATTGCGAGTTTTGCGGATTCCTTTGCGGCGCGCAGAAGCGTTCCGTCGCCTCCGAGACAAATCATTATCCCGCTGCCGGTTAGGTTGAGCTGTTCCGCAACGGAGCGTACTTCGCGCTCAAACGCTCCGTCCGGGTCGCGCAAGGGATTTGCGTAGTATCTTAGCATAAGGCTTTACCTACGTTTTCAGCTATTGACTCCGCGTCAAGTCCGAGTTCGCGGCGAAGTTCCGCTACGGTTCCCTGCGGAATAAAGCGGTCGCCGGTATTCATCAGCAGCACGCGTTTAGGCGAGTTGCCGGATTCTGCGAGTTTACTCACAAGCTGCTGACCTATTGAGCCGTTTGCGGAGGAATCCTCCGCTACAATGAGAAAATCTGTTTTCGCGAGTGACTTCGCAATTTCTCCGCAGTCAAGCGGTTTCAGCGAAATTAGCCGAATAAAGTCTGCGGATATGCCGTTTTTTTCCAAAATACGAAGCGCCCGGAACGGTTCTTCGCTGTACGCTCCGTAGCTGACAATCGTTACCGAGGCGTTCTCCGTGAGCATTGTGAGCGGTACGTCGGACTCGGCACCTTTCGGGTATCTGATAGCCAGCGGTCCGTCACGTGAGAGACTCTCGCGCAGAAGTGTCCGGAGCTCATCGTAGTTTGCCGGGGCTGCGAGCGTCATATTCGGGATTTGCGTAAGGAACCCCACGTCGAAAATGCCTTGGTGCGTAACTCCGTCGCTTGGCACAAGTCCCGCTCTGTCAACGCAAAGAGTTACCGTGAGATTCAAAATCGCAATGTCCTCAATAACGTTGTCAAAGGCGCGCTGCAAAAAAGTAGAGTACAAAGCGACAAAGGGGCGCAGACCTTGTTTTGCGAGACCTCCCGCGAAAGTGACCGCGTGACCCTCCGCAATTCCTACATCGAAAAAGCGTTCGGGATATAGGCGCGCAAACTCCGAAAGTCCCGTGCCGTCCTCCATAGCAGCCGTAACCGCGCAAACTCTTTTATCCTCGGCTGCAAGACTAGTGAGCGCGGCTCCGAAAGATTCCGAAAATGATGAAACGGCGTGAGATTCCGCAATCCCCGTTTTAACGTCAAAGGGCGAAACTCCGTGGTAAAGTCCGGGATTCGCAACCGCGGGAGCGTAGCCGCGTCCCTTTTGCGTTACTACGTGAACTAAGGTAGGTACGTCCATAGATTTTGCGAGCCGTATGAAGCCTTCCAGTTCTTTTTCGTTATGACCGTCGATTGGTCCCATAACTCTAAAACCGAGCTGCTCAAAAATATTGCCGCCGAGTAAGGCTCCCTTAGCGGCTTCTTTGAAGCGGTGTATTGCGCGGTAGAGAGTTCCGCCGCCCGGGATTTTTTTCAGCAATGCCTTGATGCGCTGTTTTGCTTTGAAATAAGGTAATCCCGAAAAGGCGTAGCCGAGAACTCTCGCGATTGCGCCTACATTGCGCGAAATGCTCATACCGTTGTTGTTGAGTATTACCACCAGCGCTTCTCCGCTTTGACCTGCGTTTGCTAAACCCTCGTACGCGAGACCTCCCGTCAGCGCACCGTCGCCTACGATACAGCAGACAGCGTAATCGTCTCCGTTCAGCGTTCGCGCCTTAGCCATTCCGAGAGCAAGCGAGATACTGTTGGAGGCGTGACCTGAAATAAACGCGTCAGCGTCTGATTCACGCGGACTTGTGAAGCCCGACAGTCCTCCAAACTTGCGTAATGCGCCGAATTGTTCCGCTCTCCCTGTGAGAAGCTTATGCGAGTAGCTTTGATGTCCGACATCGAAAATAATTCTATCGCGGAAAGGGTCGTAAACTTTATGAACGGCAAGCGTAAGCTCAACCGCGCCCAAATTGGACGCGAGATGCCCGCCGTTTGCCCCGACCGTATCGATGATAGCGCGCCGGAGTTCCTCCGCTGTGTGCAAATCCCTCAAGCTTGTCCCGTCCCGTCGAATCTGAATAGTCGGCAAGCGCCAACCGTGCCGGTTCAGCGCGGAAACGCTCCCGCAACTTTTACAAAACTTCAACCGCTTAATCCAGTATAGCACATCCGGAATCTAAATGCAAGCGTTTTCCGCGCGAAGTCACGGCGCAGTTTCTTACCGTCCGGCTGCACCTTATTTTACCGTTTTGCATACTATAAAGTATTATCTTGTGTTTATAAGACAGCTATTATTTTATGGAAGGCGGTATAAATAATGAATCCACAAGCTGCTCCCGCACCGCGTGCGGTACTTACGGTCAGCAATTTTGCGCAACTTCAGAGTGCGCTTGCAAACCCTGACCC